>NZ_JBHJTK010000016.1:0-155835 GCF_042267665.1 Streptomyces sp. NPDC056224 | reverse complement strand
GCCCGCCCCTCCGAAGAGGGGCGGGCCGTCACACGGGAACTACGCGACATCACTTGTCGGAGTCGTCCTTGTCAGCGTCGTCGCCGGCGGCCTCGCCGTCGATCACGGGGATCAGGGAGAGCTTGCCGCGCTGGTCGATCTCGGCGATCTCCACCTGGACCTTGGTGCCGACCGCGAGCACGTCCTCGACGTTCTCCACGCGCTTGCCACCGGCGAGCTTGCGGATCTGCGAGATGTGCAGCAGGCCGTCCTTGCCCGGGAGCAGGGAGACGAAGGCACCGAAGGTGGTGGTCTTGACGACCGTACCCAGGTAGCGCTCGCCGACCTCCGGCATGGTCGGGTTGGCGATGCCGTTGATCGTGGCGCGGGCGGCCTCGGCGGCCGGGCCGTCGGCGGCACCGATGTAGATGGTGCCGTCGTCCTCGATCGTGATCTCGGCGCCGGTGTCCTCCTGGATCTGGTTGATCATCTTGCCCTTGGGGCCGATGACCTCACCGATCTTGTCCACCGGGATCTTGACGGTGATGATCCGCGGGGCGTTGGGGGACATCTCGTCCGGCGTGTCGATCGCTTCCATCATCACGTCGAGGATGTGGAGGCGGGCGTCGCGGGCCTGCTTCAGGGCCGCGGCCAGGACGGAGGCCGGGATGCCGTCCAGCTTGGTGTCCAGCTGGAGGGCGGTGACGAACTCCTTGGTGCCGGCGACCTTGAAGTCCATGTCGCCGAAGGCGTCCTCCGCACCGAGGATGTCGGTGAGGGCGACGTAGTGCGTCTTGCCGTCGATCTCCTGGGAGATCAGACCCATGGCGATACCGGCGACGGGGGCCTTGAGGGGCACACCGGCGTTCAGCAGCGACATGGTGGAGGCGCAGACCGAGCCCATGGACGTCGAACCGTTGGAGCCGAGGGCCTCGGACACCTGACGGATCGCGTAGGGGAACTCCTCGCGGGTCGGGAGGACCGGCACGATCGCGCGCTCGGCGAGCGCGCCGTGGCCGATCTCGCGGCGCTTCGGCGAACCGACGCGGCCGGTCTCGCCGACGGAGTACGGCGGGAAGTTGTAGTTGTGCATGTAGCGCTTGCGGGTCACCGGGGAGAGGGTGTCCAGCTGCTGCTCCATGCGGAGCATGTTGAGGGTGGTGACGCCCAGGATCTGGGTCTCGCCACGCTCGAACAGCGCCGAGCCGTGCACGCGCGGGATGGCCTCGACCTCGGCGGCGAGGGTACGGATGTCCGTGATCCCGCGGCCGTCGATGCGGACCTTGTCCTTGATGACGCGCTCGCGCACCAGGGCCTTGGTCAGGCTGCGGTAGGCGGCGGAGATCTCCTTCTCGCGACCCTCGAAGGCCGGGAGGAGCTTCTCGGCGGCGATGTCCTTGACGCGGTCCAGCTCGGCCTCGCGGTCCTGCTTGCCCGCGATGGTCAGCGCCTGGGAGAGGTCGCCCTTGACGGCGGCCGCGAGGGCCTCGTACACGTCGTCCTGGTAGTCCAGGAAGACCGGGAACTCGCCCTCGGGCTTGGCGGCCTTGGCGGCCAGGTCGGCCTGGGCCTTGCAGAGGACCTTGATGAACGGCTTCGCGGCGTCCAGACCCGAGGCGACGATCTCCTCGGTCGGCGCCTCGGCGCCGCCCTTGACGAGGGCGATGGTCTTCTCGGTGGCCTCGGCCTCGACCATCATGATCGCGACGTCGCCGTCCTCCAGGACGCGGCCCGCGACGACCATGTCGAAGACGGCGTCCTCGAGCTCGGTGTGCGTCGGGAAGGCCACCCACTGGCCGCGGATCAGCGCGACGCGGACGCCGCCGATCGGGCCGGAGAAGGGCAGGCCGGCGAGCTGGGTGGACGCGGACGCGGCGTTGATCGCGATGACGTCGTACAGGTGGTCCGGGTTGAGCGCCATGATCGTGGCGACGACCTGGATCTCGTTGCGCAGGCCCTTCTTGAAGGACGGGCGCAGCGGGCGGTCGATCAGGCGGCAGGTGAGGATCGCGTCCTCGGAGGGCCGGCCCTCGCGGCGGAAGAAGGAGCCGGGGATCTTGCCGGCCGCGTACTGCCGCTCCTCGACGTCCACCGTCAGGGGGAAGAAGTCGAGCTGGTCCTTGGGCTTCTTCGACGCGGTGGTGGCGGAAAGCACCATCGTGTCGTCGTCCAGGTAGGCAACGGCGGAGCCGGCGGCCTGGCGGGCCAGACGGCCCGTCTCGAAGCGGATGGTGCGGGTGCCGAAGGAACCGTTGTCAATGACGGCCTCGGCGTAGTGGGTCTCGTTCTCCACTAGCGTTTTCTCCATTTTCGTCGTCTCCGTCCGCCGCCCGTGTGGCGGTGGACGGTTGCGGAGAAGCGCTCCTTGCCTGGGGCCGGTCTTCGATCGAAGCACCCGGTCCGTTGCCCGTGGGGGCATTCCGGGTGCCACTACCGAGGACCGGCGGCGTAGGGAGGGCGCTCCTCCTCTTCAGTTGTGCACGTCTTCGCGCGTCCTCAGACGCGCACGTGCGTCCCTTCCAGACTACAAAGGGTCCGGTCCGGTCCGCACGTACAGCAAAGGGAGCGGCCCCCGGATGTGGGAACCGCTCCCTTCACGGCGTGTTACTTGGCGCCGGCCGCACCGCGGCGGATGCCGAGGCGCTCGACCAGCGTACGGAAGCGCTGGATGTCCTTCTTGGCCAGGTACTGCAGCAGGCGGCGACGCTGGCCGACCAGGATCAGCAGACCACGACGGGAGTGGTGGTCGTGCTTGTGCGTCTTGAGGTGCTCGGTCAGGTCCGAGATGCGACGGGAGAGCATCGCGACCTGGACCTCGGGAGAGCCGGTGTCGCCCTCCTTGGCACCGAACTCGCTGATGATCTGCTTCTTCGTAGCGGCGTCGAGCGGCACGCGTACTCCTCGTTTGGGTCTTCGTAGCCACCGAGTGCCCCAGGTCTGAGTCTCTGGGGAGCTTCCGTAACTCGGGAGGCGGGGTCCGCTGAGCGCAGTCCACAGACCCTCTGTCGGGGATCCGGGGGACGCGTACACAAACGGCCGTCACACAGCGTACCAGGCTGCCGGGAGTCGGTGTCTCAGCTGGTGAGAGCGCGGGCCCGGGAGTAGACGTCCAGCACGGCCAGGGCCAGCGGGACCAGGCTGAGCAGGACCGCCGCCTCGGTGAGGTCGAGCAGCCTTCCCCAGAAGGGTGACAGGCCCTTGCGGGGAATGACAAGCGCAATTCCGGCGAGGAGGGCCGCGCCGGCCGCGACGGCGGCGGTCAGCCAGATCGTACGGAGGTCCAGGCCGCTGTGGTCGTGCTTCACGAGGAGCGCTTCGAGCAGGTGGGCCGGCGGGTGCAGGGCCAGGCCCAGGATCAGCAGCGCGACGGCGGCGAGGCCGGCGACCAGCGCGCACACCACCTGGGAGGTGTAGCGGAAGAGGCGGGCGCGCAGCAGCATGGCGAGGCCGGTGGTGAGGGCGAGCAGGCGGCCCCAGGTGTTGTCGGAGAAGCCGAGGACGGCCGCGGCGCCGACGGCGACCGCCGCGCAGCCGCCGACCAGGCCGAGCAGCATCTCGTGGCCGCGCCGGGCCTGGGCGGCGATCTGCTCCGCGTCGAGCGTGGCGGCCTGGTCGTGCTGGTCGGCGGCGGACTGGTCACCGTACGGCTCGGTGTCGTAGCGGTCCGGGGTCTCCGTGTAGTCGGTGTACTCGTCCGTGGCGCTCTGCGGGGCGGCGTAGCCGATGGGCAGGCGGGCGAAGCGCGCGGAGAGACCGGGCAGGAAGGCGACGAGGCCGATGGCCACGGGGGCGCAGACGGCGGCGGTCGCGGTCGCGGAGGCCTCGGTGGCGATGGCCGTGAAGGTGGCCAGGGTGCCGGTGGCGGCGACGAAGGTGGCCGCGACGAAGGGGGCGTCGCCGCTGGGCGTGAGTGCGACCAGGGCGACGGAGGCCACGAGGACGCAGACGCAGCCGAGCAGGAACTGGAGGCGGCCGGGGCCCTGGCCGGCGGCGGGGGCGATGATCCCGGAGCCGGCGATCAGCAGCTGCGGCAGGGCGGCGAGGCCGAGGGCGACGGCGGATCCGCGGTCGCGGTAGACCCGGGCGCGCACCCCGGCCACGGCGGTGAGCAGGACTCCGACGGCGCCCGCGAGGATGCCGGGCAGGCCGTGCATGTCGTGGCGCAGCGGGTCGGCGTACCAGAGGACGAAGCCCAGCATGACGAGGAGCACCGCGGCGCCGGCCAGGCCCGCGCCGCGCAGCATGTCGTCGCTCCAGCGGTGCCGGTCGCGGACGACGGCGGAGGCGACGGCGTCGGAGACGTCGTCGAAGACGGCGGGCGGCAGGGACTCGGCGAAGGGGCGCAGGCTGAGCACCTCGCCGTCGAGGACCTGCTGGGCGGCGAGGGTGCGGGCGCCGTCGAGGACGGTGCCGGAGCGGCGTACGAGGTGGAATCCCGTGGGGGCGCCGACGGGCTGGGTCTGGCCGGTGAGGCGCAGCAGCTCGGGATAGACGTCGGCGACGGCGATGTCCTCGGGGAGGGCGACGTCGATCCGGCTGTCCGGAGCCACGACGGTGACCCTGCAGAACCCCGTCGTTGCGGCCGTACTCACCTGCGTGACCCCCCTTGTTGACGCCCGCGGCGGCGGACGATTCGCGGATGCGCATACTGCGCGCGCCACCCTACCGGGCTCCTGCCTGACAGTCGGCAAGTAGGATCACCGACGCGTGGAGGAGACCCCCTCCACGCCCGGGACTTGGGGGCGCCGGTTACGACGTCCCGTCCGTTTTCGAGGGATTGATGCTCCGGTGAGCCAGATCGTCGTCAAACGCCCGCCGCGGTCCCTGCCGCCCGAAGTGCCGTCGGACGAGGTGCGGCTGGAGGCGCCTCCGGAGCTTCCCCGCGGACAGCAGGAGGGCATGCTGATGCAGCTCCTGCCGATGCTCGGCATGGGCTCGTCCGCCGTCTTCTTCTTCATGCCGGGTGCGGCGCCGTTCATGCGCATCATGGGTGTGCTGATGATGGTGTCGACCGTGGCGATGGTCGTCGCGCAGTTGGTGCGGCACCGGCGGGGTACGCAGGGGCAAATGGCCGATGTGCGCCGGGACTACCTCAAATACCTCGCGCAGACGCGGCGTCAGGTACGCCGGACCGCGCGGGCGCAGCGCGACGCGCAGCTGTACCTGCACCCGGCCCCGGAGCAGTTGTGGTCGGTGGTGGCCGAGGGGTCACGGCTGTGGGAACGGCGGGTGAGCGACCCGGACTTCGGGCAGGCCCGGCTGGGGCTGGGCTCGCAACGCCTGCAGACCCCGCTGGTGGCGCCGGACACGGCCCCGGTGGACGAGCTGGAGCCGCTGACGGCGGGCGCGATGCAGCGCTTCCTGAAGGTGCACTCCTCGCTGGACGGGCTGCCGATGGCGGTCTCGATCCGGGCCTTCTACCACGTGACCGTGTCCGGTGAGCCGGAGTCGGCGCGCGGTGCCGCGCGGGCGCTGGTGGCGCAGCTGGCGACGCTGCACTCCCCCGAGGACCTGACGGTGGCCGTGGTGGCGTCGCCGGGTGCGGTGCCCTCGTGGGACTGGACGAAGTGGTTGCCGCACACGCAGGTGCCGGGCCAGGTGGACGGGGCGGGTACGAAGCGGCTGTTCGGCGACGACCTCGGTGAGCTGGAGGGGCTGCTGGCACCCCGGCTGGAGGGGCGTCCGCGGTTCAGCCGCGAGGGGTCCCCGGTGCTGGACCAGCCGCACCTGGTGGTCGTGCTCGACACCAACTCACCGCGCGGTGCTCTGGTGCCGCCGGACTCGGTGTTCGCGGCGGCCGAGGGGCTGCAGGGCGTCACGATCGTCGAGGTGGTCGCGGGCGAGCTGGACGAGCCGCGCGGCGGGCTGTCGGTCGTGGTGCGGCCGGGCCGGCTGCGCCTGGAGTCGGGCGCGGGGGTCGCCTACGAGGGCACCCCGGACACGCTGTCGCTGCCCGCGGCGGAGGCACTGGCCCGCCAGCTGGCCCCGCTGCGCACGGGCGGCGGCGACGACGACGAGCCGCTGCTGGCGAACCTGGACTTCACCGACCTGCTGAACCTGGGTGACGCGGCCGCGGTGGACGTGGCGCGCACCTGGCGGCCGCGGTCGGCCGGTGAGCGGCTGCGCGTGCCGATCGGTGTCGGCGAGGGCGGCTCCCCGGTCATGCTGGACCTCAAGGAGGCCGCGCAGGAGGGCATGGGTCCGCACGGCCTGTGCGTGGGCGCGACCGGTTCCGGCAAGTCGGAGCTGCTGCGCACCCTGGTACTGGGTCTGGCGGTCACGCACACCTCGGAGACGCTGAACTTCGTGCTCGCCGACTTCAAGGGCGGTGCGACCTTCACCGGCATGGGGCAGATGCCGCACGTGGCGGCCGTCATCACCAACCTGGCCGACGACCTCACGCTCGTGGACCGCATGGGCGACTCGATCCGCGGCGAGCTCCAGCGCCGGCAGGAGCTGCTGCGCTCGGCGGGGAACTACGCGAACATCCACGACTACGAGAAGGCGCGCGCGGCCGGCGCCCCGCTGGAGCCGCTGGCCTCGCTGGTCCTGGTCATCGACGAGTTCAGCGAGCTGCTGACGGCCAAGCCCGACTTCATCGACATGTTCATCCAGATCGGCCGCATCGGCCGCTCGCTGGGCGTGCACCTGCTCCTGGCCTCGCAGCGGCTGGAGGAGGGCAAGCTGCGCGGGCTGGACACGTACCTCTCGTACCGGATCGGTCTGCGGACCTTCTCGGCGGCGGAGTCACGGACGGCGATCGGTGTACCGGACGCCTACCACCTGCCGTCGGTGCCGGGTTCGGGCTATCTGAAGTTCGGTACGGACGAGATGACGCGGTTCAAGGCGGCGTACGTCTCGGGCACCTACCGCTCGGGCGGCCCGGACCTGTCGGTGGGCCTCTTCCCGGTGGAGCGGCGGCCCGTGCTGTTCACGGCGGCTCCGGTGCCGGTGGTGTACGCGGCTCCGGACCCGGCCTACCTGGCAGCGCAGTCCGCCCGGGAGGACGACGCGCTCGCCGACACGGTGCTGGACGTGATCGTGAGCCGGCTGGAGGGCCAGGGGGTGCCGGCGCACCAGGTGTGGCTGCCGCCGCTCGACCAGGCTCCGCCGCTGGACCAGTTGCTCCCGGCGCTGGCGCCGAGCGCGGAGCGCGGGCTGCACGCGGACGGGTACACGCGGCCCGGCGGGCTCGTCGTACCGCTCGGCCTCATCGACAAGCCGTTCGAGCAGCGGCGCGAGGTGCTGTACCGGGACTTCTCGGGTGCGGCGGGCCACATGATGGTGGTCGGCGGTCCGCAGTCGGGCAAGTCGACGCTGATGCGGACGCTGATCTCCTCCTTCGCGCTCACGCACACCCCGCGCGAAGTGCAGTTCTACGGGCTGGACTTCGGCGGTGGCAGCCTCTCGGCGGTCGCCGAGCTGCCGCACGTGGGCGGGATCGCCTCGCGTCTGGACCCGGAGCGGGTGCGGCGCACCGTCGCGGAGGTGGGGGGCATCCTCAACCGCCGCGAGGAGTTCTTCCGCGCGAACAACATCGACTCGATCGGCACCTACCGGCGCCGGCGGGCGGCGGGCGAGCTGCCCGGTGAGCCGTGGGGAGACGTGTTCCTGCTGATCGACGGCTGGGGCGGTTTCCGCGGCGAGTACGACGGCCTGGAGCAGATCGTCACGGACATCGCCGCCCGCGGGCTGGGCTACGGCATCCACGTGGTGATCACCGCGGCGCGGTACATGGAGGTCCGCGCGGCGCTCAAGGACCAGATGCTCAGCCGGCTGGAACTGCGGCTCGGCGACGTCATGGACTCCGAGTTCGACCGGAAGGTCGCGGCGAACGTCCCCACGGGGATGCCGGGGCGCGGCCAGGTGCCGGAGAAGCTGCACTTCCTGAGCGCGCTCCCGCGGATCGACGGCTCGCACGACGCCGCGGACCTGTCGGAGGCCACGGCCGCCTTCGTGGAGGCCGTGAAGCAGAACTGGCAGGGTCAGGCGGCCCCCGGGGTGCGCCTGCTGCCGCGGCTGCTCCACGCCGACCAGCTGCCCAAGGGCGGGGAGTTCCCCGGCCGCGGGATCGCGATCGGCATCGACGAGACCGACCTGGAGCCGGTGTTCGTCGACTTCGAGTCCGACCCGTTCCTCCTCGTCTTCGGCGAGAGCGAGTCGGGCAAGACGAACCTGCTGCGGCTCATCGCCCAGCAGATCTCCCAGCGCTACACGCCGGACCAGGCGCGCCTCGTGGTGGGCGACTACCGGCGGGGCCTGCTCGGGGCGCTGCCGGAGGAGCACCTGCTGGAGTACGCGCCGATGGCGAGCTCGCTGCAGATGCACATGGAGGCGCTGGGCGGGGTGTTCTCGCGGCGGCAGCCGCCGCCCGACGTCACTCCGCAGCAGCTGCGCGACCGCAGCTGGTGGACGGGCCCGGACGTGTTCATCGTCATCGACGACTTCGACCTGGTGGCCACCAGCCAGGGCAATCCGCTGGCTCCGCTGGTGGACTTCCTGCCCTTCGCCCGGGACACGGGCGTGCGGTTCATCATCGCGCGGAACTCGGCGGGTGCCTCGCGTTCGATGTACGAGCCGTTCATGCAGCGGATCAAGGAGCTGGGCGCGCAGGGCATCGTCCTGTCGGGTGACCCGTCCGAGGGAGACCTCGTCGGCAGCGTGCGGCCGCGTCCGATGCCGCCGGGCCGGGCCTACTTCGCCTCGCGCAGGCGGGGCACCTCGCTGGTGCAGCTGGGGCGGATGCCGGGGATGTGAGGAAACCGGTTCCCCTCGGCGGCGCAGCACCGATAATCGGCGTGAAGACCGCGCCACCGAGGGGAAAGGCCGCACATGGGCACCCAGCAGGAGAAGGACGAGCTGTACGCGCTCGACATCAGCGGCGTGGAGTGGGAGGGCCCGCCCGGGACCAGCCCCGACGAGGAGCGGGTCGAGATCGCGCGGCTGCCCGAGGGAGCGGTGGCCATGCGGTCCTCGCTGGACCGGGACACCGTGCTGCGGTACACCGCCGCCGAGTGGGAGGCCTTCGTGCTCGGCGCCCGGGACGGCGAGTTCGACCTGGACCGCCGCAGCCCCGGGGAGCCGGAGGCCTGAGGGTTCCGCAGACCTGACGGACCAGACGCCGAAGGGGCGCGCCCGGTGCGGGCGCGCCCCTTCGGCGCGTACGGAATGACGTGGGCTACCGGGCTCAGTAGGCCTCGGTGAACAGGCGCGAGGCCTTCACGTCGGTGGCGCGGTAGTCGCCCTTGCCGCGCTCGATGAGCTGGGCGACCTGCTCCAGCTGCTTCTGCATGTGGTCGGCCTTGCCCTTGTACTTCGCCTGGAGCTGGACGTACTGGCCGTGCGCCTCACCGTCCCAGGTGTCGGTGACGACCTTGAGGGCCTGCTCCATCTCGTTCAGGTCCGTGATGATGTTCTTGGAGACGACCCGGATACGGTCCGCCATCTGCTGAACGGTTTCATACCGGACCCGGGTGTGCCCGTCGTTACCCGCCATGTTCTTCTCCTTCTCGCTGCGGCAAACTGGGAAACGGCTGCTGTCAGATGCCGTTGAGGCCGGAACTGTTGGAGCCGCCGCCGGAACCGGCGCCCTGGACGGCCTTGAACGCGGCGCGCACGTCGTCGTCCTGGGCGTTGCTCAGGTTCTTGGTCTGCGCCACGGCGTTGTGCAGGACGCCGAGCAGCCTGCGGATCTCGTCGTGGTCGTCGTTGACGACGCTCTGCGCGGACATGAACCCCGAGGCACCCACACCGGTCCACCCGGCGCTCACGGTGGCGAGGATGTCGGCCAGCTCGCGGGCCTGCCTGGTGACGGCGTTGGCCGTCTCCTCGATCTTGCTCTTCGCCTGGACGACCGGATCGTCTGCAAGTCCGAACGTGTTCGTGCTCATCCGAAGCTCCTCACTTCTCAATTCGCCGGCAGAACCGGCGGATTGCGTGGCGGAGCGGACCTGGCCCGGCGCGGTAGTGAGCCACGTGCCCTGGGTGTCCCCCTCCGCTTCACGCGATCCCCCGATCACACTCGTGAAGCCTGCTGTCACTCTAGCCAGTTCATGCGCAGGGCCCAACACCGGTGGGTGGCCACCGTAGATGAACTGTGACCGTTCACTGCAAACGGCGTCGACGGCCCCGCGCGTCCCGCACGACGGTCGCGGTGCCCGCGATGACGGCGATGAGGACGGCTCCGATGCCCAGAGCGTACGTGCCGTACCGCTCCTGCCGCTCCTGCGCCGTCTCGGTGAGCTGGAGCGCGGCGGCCTGCGGGGCGGCCGCGGGGGGCGGGCCGGGATCCGGGACGGGGGCCCTGGGCGCCTCGCGGTCCTGGCTGAGCGCGCGCACCGGGTCGACGACGCCCCAACCGACGTAGTCGTCACGGCCCTTGACGGAGCGTTCCGCGGTGTTCTGGATCTGCCAGACGATCTGCTCGACCGTCCAGTCCCCGTGCTTGGCGCGCAGCAGGGCGGCCACTCCGGCGACGTACGGGGCGGAGAAGCTGGTGCCGTTGTCGATGCACTGGCCGAATCCGGGGACCGTGGAGACCATGTCGACGCCGGGCGCCGCCACTCCGATGAAGTCGCCGGGCTGGGAGAACGCGGCCCGTTCGTTGTTGCGGTCCGAGGAGGCCACCGCGAGCACGCCGGGGAAGGCCGCCGGGTAGGTCTTGCGCTTCTCGCCGGTCATGCCGTCGTTGCCCGCCGAGGCCACCACCACGACCTTGGCGTCGAGGGCCTTCTGGACCGACTTGCCGAGCTCGGAGTCCGGGGACATCGGCACGTCGGTGTCCTGGGAGATGTTGATCACCTGGGCGCCCTTGGCCACCGCGTGGTCGATCGCCTGGCTCAGGGACAGCGCGTTGCCCTTGCCCTGGCCGTCGTTCTGCCGGATGGGGATGATCGTGGCGTCCGGGGCCAGGCCGACGAAGCCGGTGCCCTCCTGGGGGCGGGCCGCGATCAGTCCGGCGACCTTGGTGCCGTGGCCGAC
This sequence comes from Streptomyces sp. NPDC056224, assembly GCF_042267665.1. Classification (NCBI taxonomy): domain Bacteria; kingdom Bacillati; phylum Actinomycetota; class Actinomycetes; order Kitasatosporales; family Streptomycetaceae; genus Streptomyces; species Streptomyces sp. NPDC056224. The sequence continues at coordinate 144,876 of NZ_JBHJTK010000016.1, read as the reverse complement.
GGTGTCGTTCGTGCCGTCGCCGCCCTTGGGGTCGATGAAGTCCTTGCCGGCGCCGGTGTCGAGGGCGCCGCTGAGCTGCGGGTTCACCCGGTCCACGCCGGTGTCGATGACCGCGACGCGGATGCTGTTGCCGTTCTTGTCCTTGCCCTTGGTGTGGGTCCACAGCTCGTCGAGGAGGAGCCGCTGCAGGGCCCAGGGGCGGTCGGCGATCTGCTTCTTCATGGGGAAGGTGCACTCGCCGGCGCCGTCGAGGCGCAGGGTGTACGGGGGCTGCGGCGCGGCGACGACCCCGGTCGCGGCGGCGGAGGCAGCGGGCGCGGCGGCGGCGACCGTCGCGAGGGTCCAGGCGGCGGCGCGGACCGCACGCCGCCGCTTCGGGAACTGGGTCATCGGCGGCTTCCTCACGAACCCTGCGGCTGGCGGGCGGAGTTGGTGTCCAGGCGCGGCCCCTTGGAGAGGAACTCCGACCACGCGATGGGCACCATGGCCGGTGTGACGCCCGCGTAGCCGAGCCGGATCTGCGCCTGGCTGGCCTCGGGGGCGCCTCCCGGGGCGCCGCCCTTGGCCTGCGGGTCGGGGGCCCCGATCTTCGACTGCTCGGCGTCGCTGTCGCCGTTGGCCTGGACCGCGTACCGCAGGCCGGTGTCGGTGACCAGGAAGAGGGTGCCGCCGGCCGTGGTCTGCTTGCCCTGGACCTGGGTGTAGAGCAGCCCCGAGCCCGGGGTGACGTAGGCGCTCGTGCCGCTGGCGGTGATGTCGATGGGGAAGCCGGTGCCCGCCCAGGTACTCAGGGTCTGGCCGCCCTGGCCGTCGACCGAGCGCAGCACGTTGCAGACGGTGTCGCGGCCGGCGGGGGCGCCCGCCGCGGTCCCGGCGGCCGGCGCGCTCTGGTTGATCCGCTCGGTCTTCCTCTGCGGCCACTTGAGGTCGCCCGCGAACGGGGTGGCCTCCGGGCTGATGGCCTGGAGGTCGATCTCACGGGCCTTGCCGTGCATGTTGAGGCCGTCGGTCGCGGGCGCCGAGATCAGCAGCCAGGCGACGAAGTCGGACACCGGCGCGACCTTCCCCGGCAGGACCACGTAGTGCTGCGTGCCGGATCCCGTCTGGGCCGTGAGCACCATGCCGACCTTGTTGTCGGCGGTGATCAGGCCCTTGACGTCGGCGTTCGTACCGGCTTTGGCGGGCAGTTGCGGGAAGGACAGGTCGTCGCCGGGGTTGAGGGTCCCCAGCCACTGCTCCGTGACCTGCTGCGGGGTGGCGCCGGTGCCGACCAGGGCGTTGGTCATCGTGCCCGCGGCCGGGGTGCCCTCGGGGAACTTGTACTTCGTGCCCGCCGCGTCGACCAGGTAGCGCTCCTTGCCGGGGCCAGTGCTCTGCACGTACAGCGACTGGGTTTCGGTCAGCCTGCGCTGATCGTCCGTCAGGTGCGCCTCGCGGTCGGCGAGGACGAAGGTGGCGGTCTGCACCCCGCGGCCGTTGCCGCCCGGCTGCTGGCAGACGGCCCAGCGCTTGGCCTTGGCCGCGTCCGCCTTGGCGGGGAGCCGGTCGGGGGCGTACGGGATGCCGATGATGGGCCCGCGCGGCGGCCGGCCCTTGTCGAGGATCTTGTCGTCGACCTGGATGACCTTGAACTTCGAGGGGTCCAGCAGGAGTCGGGCGGAGGCGAGGTTCAGCACCGGGTGCAGCCGCGTCTGCTCCTTGCCGTTCACCTTCGTCGTCAGGACCACGTAGCGGGTGGTGGAGTCCTTGCCGACGATGACCTGGGTACCCGGGTCCGCCCAGCCCTTGGGGGCCGTCGGCCTGAACATGCCCCAGGCGCCGAAGCCGGCGAGCACGACCGCGGCGGCGATCAGCCCCGGCACGACCGCGCGCAGCGGGCGCGGCGCGCCCTCCTCGGTCCCCGTCGCGGACGGCTGGAGGAACGCGGCCACCGTGCGCCGCTTCGCAAAGGTGTACGCGTTGAGCTCATCACGTCGTGATGCCATGACCGTCTGCTTCTCCCCGCACGGCCCGGTCGGTGAGTACGGTCCCCCGGGCCTCGATTGTCGGACCGGGCACCTACTATGCCTCTTGACGGAGGGTGCCCAGGGGCCGGGTAGGGTGAGATCGCCGCTCAGTGCCTTCCGCACCGGGGTAATCAGGGCTTGTTGGGGTGGATCGAGAAGATTCCGGGGCCCTGCGCCGGCTGTCGCGCAGCGCCGGACTCACGGGTCCGGCCCTGGGGGCACCTCCCTGGCGGTCCCCCGGACGGAGTCCGGGGAAGGTAGCTGGGGGAGAAAGGGGAGGTGCGCGAGTGATGGCCACCGCGACGCAGCCGCAGACTGGCGCGGCCGCACCCGCACGCGGCGGCGTGACGCCGCATCCGAAGTCGAGCCCCGGCCGCTTCGGTCCGTTCCGATTGCAACAGCTCGTACTGCTCCAGGTGGCCGCGGCCGTCCTGTTGGTGGCCTGGGTGGTCGAACCGCTGCTGCTGGTTCCCGCCGGTGTGCTCGCGCTCGTCCTCGTGGTGCTCGCGGTCGTCCGCAGGCACCAGCGTTCCCTGCCCGAGTGGATCGGCGGTGCGCTGGCGCTGCGCGCGCGGCGGCGCCGGGCCGCGTCCCTGACCGTGCCCGCGGGCACCGAGCCCGGGCTCGCTCCGCTCGTCGAGGCCGACCCCGCGCTGCGCACGCTCACGTTCAGCGACCGCGACCGGCGGCCGGTCGGAATGATCGGCGACGGGACCTTCCTCACCGCGGTCGTCCAGGTGGACACGGACGCCACCGCGCTGCGGCCCGACCGGGGGGCGCGGCCGCTGCCGCTGGGTGTCGTACGGGACATCCTCGAAGTCGACGGCATCCGGCTGGAGTCCGCACAGCTGGTGCAGCACACCCAGCCCGCGCCGGCCCCGCACCTGCCCGCCCAGTCGATGGCCACCCGCAACTACGCGCCGCTGCAGGCCCGGACCGGCACCCCGGCGGTGCGGCTCACCTGGATCGCCCTCAAGCTCGATCCGGAACTCTGCCCCGAGGCGGTCACCGCGCGCGGCGGCGGACTGCCGGGCGCCCAGCGGTGCGTGGTGCGGGCGGCGGACCAGCTGGCGAGCCGGCTGACCGGCGCCGGGTTCAAGGCCACGGTGCTGACCGAGCAGGAGCTCACGGCGGCCCTGGCCACGTCCTCGTGCGCGAACCCGATGGCGATCACCCAGGCCGGGCGCTCCGCCAGCACCGGGCGGCGTACGGAGGAGACTCCGCGGACCTGGCGCTGCGACGACCGGCGGCACACCACGTACTGGATCGGCCGCTGGCCTCAGTTGGGGGGCGCGGGGGCCGGGCTGCCGCAGTTCGTGGCGCTGCTGACCTCGCTGCCCGCCCTGGCCACGAACTTCAGCCTGACGATCGCCCCGGCGGAGCGCCAGGGCGTGACGCTGACCGGGCACGTCCGGGTGACCGGCCGCAGCGATGAGGAACTGGTCTCGGCCAGAAGGGAGTTGGAGCGGACGGCGCGGGGCGTGAAGACCGGGCTGGTCCGGCTCGACCGGGAACAGGTACCGGGGCTGCTGGCTTCGCTGCCGCTGGGAGGGGCGCGATGAGGGGCGGTTTCGGGCTGGTCGGCCCGCGGCGGGAGCGGCATGTGGTGCCCGCCGTCGACCTGGACGTGCTGGCGCTGCCCGTCGGGGACGACGGGGTCGTCATCGGTGTGGACGCGGAGGGACGGCCGGCGGTGCTCGGCGTCAACCGGCCGACGCCGTACGAGGTGACGCTGATCGGCGGTCTGTGGACGGCGCAGGTGCTGGCGCTGCGCGCGGCGGCGACGGGCGCGCGGGTGGCGGTGGAGACCGGGCGCGGACAGGTGTGGTCCGGGCTGGCCCAGGCGGCGGGCGGCGGGCAGCAGTGCGTGACCCTGCACGAGGTGGGCCGGGTACCGCCGCAGGGCGCGTCGGCGGGCAGCCCGGTGCTGGTGATCCGCGACTGCGGGATGCGGCCGCCGCGCGGGCGCGTGGTGGCCGGACCCTGGCAGTCGGTGCTGACGTTGCTGCCGTACCTGAGCCCCACGGCGCCGCGGCTGCTCCAGCAGTCGTCGCTGGTGGGTGTGCAGCGGGTGTCGCCGGACGAGGCCGAGCAGATCGGCCGCCTGATGAGCCTGCCGCGGCCTGCGGTGGAATCCCTGCCCACGCTGGGCGACGGGGTGACCCTGTGGTGTACGCCACGGGACCGGCAGTTCGTGATGACACAGGGGACGGACGCGGAGACGGGCCTGCTCGGCCCGGCGCGGCGGATCGACTGACGTCGGCGGGGCCGACGGGGGCGAACACCGGCAGCGGACCGCGATTAGGCTGGGCCCGGGCGCGGCGTCGAGGTGGGCGCCGGACCAGTGTTCGACAGACCAGGAGGACCAGTGAGCGGCGATCGGAACGAGAGGCGCGGCGGGACGTGGGACGTCCCGACGGACGATCAGTCCGACGCGGAGCCCGAGATGACGGGCGAGTTCACCATCGACTACACCCCGCCGGCCTGGTACACGCAGGGCGCGACTCCGTCCGCGCAGGTACCGGGGCTGCCCGAGGGCAGCGGCTTCGAGCCCCACCGCCCTTCGGACGTGACGCCGCCCCCGACGGCGCGGATCGCTCCGCCGGGCCCGCGCACCCCGTCGGACGAGGCGGACCTGCCCGAGGCCTTCACGGCGCCGGCCGATGCTCCGGCGCCCGCACCGTTCGCGGCTCCGGCTCCGGCTCCCGTTGACGTACCGGCTCCGGCTCCGGCGCCCGTCGAGGTGCCCGCGCCGTTCGCCTTCCCGGCACCGGTCGAGGCCCCGGCGCCCGCACCGTTCAGCCCCCCGGCACCGGCCGAGACCCCGACGCCGGCGCCCGTCGACGCGCCTGTGCAGTACCGGGCTCCGGCACCGGTCGAGGCCCCCGCGCCCGACCCGTTCGCACTCCCCGCACCGCACGAGACTCTGCCGCCGGCGCCGTTCAGCCCGCCGGCACCGGCCGAGACCCCGGCGCCCGCGCCGTTCAGCCCGCCGGCACCAGTCGAGATCCCGACGCCCGCGCCCGTCGACGCGCCTGCGCAGTACCGGGCTCCGGCACCGGTCGAGGCCCCTGCGCCCGAGCCGTTCAGTCCCCCCGCTCCGGCCGAGACTCCGGTCGATGCTGCCCCGGCACCCGCCGAGGCGGCGGCGCCGACGCCGTCCGATGGCGGAGCCGGTCCGCATGACACCCCCGCCGAGGGGACCCCCCTGCTGCCCCCCGCCGAGCAGGCGGCGGCCGCGCCGGTCAGCGCCACGGACGCACCGGTCCCCGCCGCGGAGCACCCGTTCGGGGGACCTGTTGGCGAACTGCCGTCGCTGCCGACCTCGTTCACCGAGCAGGCGGACCGGGCGGACCGGGCGGACCACGACGGGTACTCGTTCCCGCCGCCGGCCCCCGCCCCGCAGCCGATGCCGGCGCCGCAGCCCCCGCAGCACGACCCCCGCTCCGGCGCCCAGTGGCCCGCCGGCCAGCACCAGCCGCAGCCGCAGCCGCAGCACCAGCCGCCCCAGCCCCAGCCCCAGCCCCAGCCGCACGACCCCCGCTATTCGGCCGGCCAGACCACCGGCGGGGCGCCGCTCGGTTACACGGCAGCCGTCGAGCTGTCCTCGGACCGCCTGCTGCGCAACAAGCAGAAGCCCAAGACCGGCAACAACAACGGCGGCGGCCGTTTCCGCTTCGGCGGAAAGGCGGCCGAGGCGGAGCGCCAGCGCAAGCTGGAACTGATCCGCACCCCGGTCATGTCCTGCTACCGCATCGCCGTCATCAGCCTCAAGGGCGGCGTCGGCAAGACCACGACCACCACCGCCCTCGGCGCCACCCTCGCCACCGAGCGCCAGGACAAGATCCTGGCCATCGACGCGAACCCCGACGCCGGAACCCTCGGCCGCCGCGTCCGCCGCGAGACCGGCGCCACCATCCGGGACCTGGTCCAGGCGATCCCGTACCTGCACTCGTACATGGACATCCGCCGGTTCACCTCCCAGGCGCCCTCCGGTCTGGAGATCATCGCCAACGACGTGGACCCGGCCGTCTCCACGACCTTCAACGACGAGGACTACCGCCGCGTCATAGAGACGCTGGGCCGCCAGTACCCGATCATCCTCACCGACTCGGGCACCGGCCTCCTCTACTCGGCCATGCGCGGCGTCCTGGACCTGGCCGATCAGCTGATCATCATCTCGACCCCGTCCGTGGACGGCGCCAGCAGCGCCAGCACCACCCTCGACTGGCTCTCCGCCCACGGGTACGCCGATCTCGTCTCCCGCTCCCTCACCGTCATCTCCGGGGTCCGCGAGACGGCCAAGATGATCAAGATCGAGGACATCGTGCAGCACTTCGAGACCCGCTGCCGCGGTGTCGTCGTGGTGCCGTTCGACGAGCACCTCGCGGCCGGCGCCGAGGTCGACCTCGACATGATGCGGCCCAAGACCCGCGAGGCGTACTTCAACCTCTCCGCCCTGGTGGCCGAGGACTTCCTGCGGGCCCAGCAGCAGGCTCCGCAGGGCCACTGGGGAGCGCCGCAGCAGCCGCACCAGCCTCAGCCCTACCCCCAGCAGCCCCAGCAGCCCCAGCAGCAGCCGTACGGCCAGCCCCAGGGCCAACCCCCGTACCAGCAGCCGCCCTACCAGCATCCCGGGCAGCCCTACCCGCAGCCCGGCCAGCCCTGGCAGCAGCCCCCGGCACCGCAGCAACCGCAACCGCCGGGTCAGCCCCCGCGCGACCCCCGCCTGGGCTGAGCCGACAGCGCGAAGGGCCCGTACCGCCCCGGGATCGATCGAGATCCGGGACGGTACGGGCCCTCGCCCGTTCGTCCGTCAGCGATGCGCGTCGTAGGCGTCCGTCTGCACCCGCGCCCGCTTCACGTCGTCCGCGATCGCTTCCAGCAGCCCGTCCAGCGAATCGAACTTCGCCATCCCCCGCACGTACGCGAGGAAGTCGACGGCCACGTGCTTCCCATACAGGTCCAGCCCGATCCGGTCGATCGCGTACGCCTCCACGGTCCGCTCGGTCGCGTCGAACTGCACGTTCGTCCCGACCGAGATCGCCGCGGGCATCCGCTCGCCGTCGGCCGTCAGCCAGCCCGCGTACACCCCGTCCGCCGGGATCGCCGTGTGCGGCTGGGTCTCGACGTTCGCCGTCGGATAGCCGAGTTCACGCCCGCGCTGCGCACCGCGCACCACGACGCCCTCGACCCGGTGCGGCCGCCCCAGGATCTCGGCCGCGCCCGCCATGTCGCCCTCGGCGACCAGCCTGCGCGCCAGCGTCGAGGAGAACGGCACCCCGCCGCCCGCCTCGCCCCGCTCGACCAGGTCCACGACGTCGACCTCGTAGTCGTACGTGGAACCCAGCTCGCGAAGGAAGTCGACGTTCCCGGCGGCCCGGTGGCCGAAGCGGAAGTTCGGGCCCTCGATGACGGACCGCGCGTGCAACTTGTCGACCAGCACCTTCACGATGAAGTCGGCCGGGGACAGCTGCGAGAACTCGGCCGTGAAGGGCAGGATCAGCAGCGCGTCCACACCCAGCCCGGCCATCAGCTCGGCGCGCCGGTCGTACGGCGCCAGGATCGGCGGGTGGCTCCCCGGGCGGACGACCTCGCTGGGGTGGGGGCTGAAGGTGACGACGACGGACGGGACGCCGAGCGCGCGCGCCCTGGCCACGGCCCGTCCGATGATCAGCTGATGACCGCGGTGCACGCCGTCGTAGGAGCCGATGGTGACGACGCTGCGTCCCCAGTCCTGGGGGATGTCCTCCAAGCCACGCCAGCGCTGCACTGTGACCGCTCCTCGCCCGAACCCGTTTAGGCCTTGTAATGATTGCCGATTACAGGTCTAAGACTGCCATGCCGGTGCCCGGTGCCCCGCATCGGCATCTGCGTCGGACGGCCGCCGGCCCATCTCGCCACGTCACGTCCGCGGCCTGCCTGCCGAAGGTCTCCACCGTCCGTCGCGCGCTCGGGCCCGGCAGGGCCGCCGCCTCCCCTTTGCGCCCGGGCCGGCCGGCGCGCCACGAGCCCGCCGGAGGACGGGCCGGACCGGCTCCGTCCGCCGCTCGAACACCGCCGACCCGCCCGGAGCCGCGCGCAACTGCCGCCCGGTGCGCCGCGGCAGCTCCCGCGCACGGTCCGCCGGACCGGCCGGCGACCCCGGCCGCGGGGGCCAGCGACCCCGGCCGGGTTCAGATCCGGTCCGTACGCGGGCAGGGCCGCGGCGTTGCGTTCCAGCAGTGGGGCGAGCGGGCCGGCCCGGGTCGGCTCCGGCCGCGCCCGCAGGGCCACCGCGAAGCCGCCGGAGCGGTGTTCCGCGTGCAGAGCGGTGCCCGGTACCGCGAGCACCGCTCCGGTGCGCGTGTCGAGGACCGGACCCCCGCAGGCCTCCCCACCCAGGCTCAGCGCGTCCCGCCCGTCCGTACCGATCGCCGGCTCGACCGCCGAACTCGCGGGAACGGCGTGCAGCCGGTCCGTGGCCGGGTGGCTGACCGCCGCGCGTCCCAGACCCGCGCCTGCCGCCCTCCCCGCGCGGGCAGCCGCATGTACGCGCCCGGAGCGATCGCCGCGCGCACGGCCACCGGCAGCGGCCGCCCCTCGAGCCCGTCGGTCCGTGCGAGTGCCGGCGCGAGCCCCCGGCCTCGTGACTCGTGACTCGTGATTGGTGACTGGTGACTGGTGACTGGTGACTGGTGACTGGTGATCACCGTCCCGCGGTCGTCGGCGGTGAATCCGCTGCCGCGCGCCCCGCGCGCCCGCCCTGCCGGATCGCAGCGGGTGACGAGCTCCGCCATGGCCACACCACTCCCCCGCAACGCCCCGTGCTCACGACGGTAGGCAGGTGAAGATCAGCACGGGAAGCACGCGAGGCGAACGCGCCCCCTTGTGCTCCCTCCATTCACTCCGAGCGCCTGCCCGGACGGGTGAATTCGAGGGTCCGGGTGGATAGAGACCTACCCGAGGGGGGTCGTGGAGCGGTGAGCCGCACAGCACGTGCGCTCACCGCTCCACGTCGGCGGGCTCCGGACGCGGAGCGTCGGCCGGACGGGGCCGCCGGACGGCACCGGCAACGCGTGGTCAGGCGAAGACCGCGAGGGCCTTCGCCTTGCCGCCCTTGCTCTCCACGAGCCCGAGAAGGTTCCCCTGCGGCCCGAAGACGGCGACGGTCCGGCCGGCCTGGTACTCCTCCGGCATGTCGATCCGCACGCCGTTGGCGAGCAGCGAGGCTCGCCGGGCGTCCAGGTCCCAGCGCGGGAACGCGGCGGCCGCCGCCTCGCCGATCGGCATGACGGTCAGCTCCTCCTGGAGCTGGTCCAGCGTGCGCGCCCGGTCGATCTTGTACGGCCCCACCCGGGTGCGCCGCAGCGCGGTCAGGTGGCCGCCGACGCCCAGGTCGGCACCCAGGTCGCGGGCGAGCGCGCGGATGTACGTACCGCTGGAGCAGACCACGGAGACGACGAGGTCGACGACCTTGGTGCCGTCCTCGGCCTCCGCGTCCCGCATGTCGTACACCTGGAACGACGAGATGGTCACCGGCCGCGCCGGGATCTCGAAGTCCTCGCCGTCCCGCGCGCGCTTGTAGGAGCGCACGCCCTTGATCTTGATGGCGCTGACCTTCGACGGGACCTGCATGATCTCGCCGGACAGCTTGGCGATGCCCTCGTCCACGGCCTCGCGGGTGACCGCGGAGGCGTCCGCCGAGGAGGTGATCTCACCCTCCGCGTCGTCCGTCAGGGTGTTCTGACCGAGGCGGATGGTACCGAGGTACTCCTTCTCCGTGAGCGCGAGGTGGCCGAGGAGCTTGGTGGCCTTCTCGACGCCCAGGACCAGCACGCCCGTCGCCATCGGGTCCAGCGTGCCGGCGTGGCCGACGCGGCGGGTCCTGGCCATCCCGCGCATCTTGGCGACCACGTCGTGCGAAGTGAAGCCGGACGGCTTGTCGACGATGACCAAGCCGTCCGGAGTCTTCCCTGCGTTGCTGCTCATTCCGCGGCTGCGTCCTCGTCGTCGTCCTCGCCCGGCTTCTTGTACGGGTCGGCGTCGCCGGCGTACTGGGCGCCGGAGGAGACCTCGCGCACCTGGGCGTCGGAGGAGCGTGCCTTGTCGAGGAGGTCCTCGATGGTCTTGGCGTTCTCCGGGAGGGCGTCCGCCACGAAGGTCAGGGTGGGCGTGAACTTGGTTCCCGCCGCCCGGCCGACCGCGGAGCGCAGTACGCCCTTGGCGCTCTCCAGGCCCGCTGCCGCGCTGGCCCGGTCCTCGTCGTCGCCGTAGACCGTGTAGAAGACCGTGGCCTCCCGCAGGTCGCCGGTGACCCGGGTGTCCGTGATGGTCACGTGCGTACCGAGGCGGGGGTCCTTGACACCGCGCAGCAGCTTCTCGGCCACCACCTCCCGGATGAGGTCCGCCAGCTTCTTCGCCCGCGCATTGTCGGCCACTGGTCCGTCTCCTTCTTCTGTCTTGCAGACAAGCTATAAGTCAGTCTTCATCACCGTGGAGGCGCCGTCGTACGGACAGCAGCTCCACTTCAGGACGCGCCGCAACCAGCCGCTCGCAGCGGTCCAGTACGTCCGAGAGGAACCCCGCGTCCCCACTCACCAGGGCGACCCCTATACGGGCCCTGCGGTGCAGGTCCTGGTCGCCCACTTCAGCCGCGCTCACGGAGAACTTTCGTTGGAGCTCGGCGACGATGGGCCGGACGACGGAGCGTTTCTCCTTCAGCGAGTGGACGTCGCCGAGGAGCAGGTCGAAGGACAGAGTCCCCACGTACATGCAGTTCCGGATATCCCGCCGGTGCGGGTTCGGTGGCCTGCCGGGCCGTCACCCGGAAGGATCACCCGGCGCTCGCGCGGCCGGGTCACCAGAACCGTACACGCAACGGCCGGGGCCGATCGACGGATATTCCGCCGACCGGCCCCGGTGTTACGAGTTACGACACGGTGCGAACCGCCTCGCGCTTACGCGCGGGGCTTCTCGCGCATCTCGTACGTCGCGATGACGTCGTCGATCTTGATGTCGTTGAAGGAACCGAGGTTGATACCGCCCTCGAAGCCCTCGCGGATCTCGGTGACGTCGTCCTTGAAGCGGCGCAGACCGGAGATGGTGAGGTTCTCCGCGATGACCTTGCCATCGCGGATGAGCCGCGCCTTGGTGTTGCGCTTGACCTCGCCGGACCGGATGAGGACACCGGCGATGTTGCCCAGCTTGGACGAGCGGAAGATCTCGCGGACCTCCGCCGTACCGAGCTCGACCTCTTCGTACTCCGGCTTGAGGAGACCCTTCAGGGCCGCCTCGATCTCCTCGATGGCCTGGTAGATCACCGAGTAGTAGCGAACGTCGACGCCCTCGCGGTCCGCCATCTGCGCGGCACGGCCGGCCGCGCGGACGTTGTAACCGATGACGATGGCGTCGGAGCCCATCGCCAGCGAGATGTCGGACTCGGTGACCGCACCCACACCGCGGTGCAGGACGCGGATGTCGACCTCTTCACCGACGTCGAGCTGGAGCAGCGAGGACTCGAGAGCCTCGACCGCACCGGACGCGTCGCCCTTGATGATGAGGTTGAGTTCCTGGACCAGACCGGCCTTGAGGACCGAGTCGAGGTCTTCCAGGGACACCCGGCGGACACGCTTGGCGAAGTTGGCGTTGCGCTCACGCGCCGCACGCTTCTCGGCGATCTGACGGGCCGTGCGGTCCTCGTCGACGACGAGGAAGTTGTCGCCGGCGCCGGGGACGTTGGTGAGACCCAGGACCAGGACGGGGGTCGACGGACCCGCTTCCTCGACGTTGTTGCCCTTGTCGTCGAGCATGGCGCGCACTCGGCCGTAGGCGTCGCCCACGACCATCGTGTCGCCGACGCGGAGGGTACCGCGCTGGACGAGGACGGTGGCAACGGCACCGCGGCCGCGGTCGAGGTGGGACTCGATCGCAATACCCTGAGCGTCCTGCTCCGGGTTGGCGCGGAGGTCGAGCGAGGCGTCGGCGGTGAGGACGACGGCCTCGAGCAGGGAGTCGATGTGCAGACCCTGCTTGGCGGAGATGTCGACGAACATCGTGTCGCCGCCGTACTCCTCGGCGACCAGACCGAACTCGGTGAGCTGACCGCGCACCTTGACCGGGTCGGCACCCTCGACGTCGATCTTGTTGACCGCGACGACGATCGGGACGCCGGCGGCCTTGGCGTGGTTGAGCGCCTCGATCGTCTGCGGCATGACGCCGTCGTTGGCCGCGACCACGAGGATCGCGATGTCGGTCGACTTGGCACCACGGGCACGCATGGCGGTGAACGCCTCGTGACCCGGGGTGTCGATGAAGGTGATGCGACGCTCTTCGTCGTTCACCTCGGTGGAGACCTGGTACGCACCGATGTGCTGCGTGATGCCGCCGGCCTCGCCCGCAACGACGTTCGTCTTGCGGATGGCGTCGAGCAGTCGGGTCTTACCGTGGTCGACGTGACCCATGACGGTCACGACCGGCGGACGCGGCATGAGGTATTCCTCGCCGCCCTCGTCCTCGCCGAACTCGATGTCGAAGCCCTCGAGGAGCTCGCGGTCCTCTTCCTCCGGGCTGACGATCTGGACGACGTAGTTCATCTCGCCGGCCAGCATTTCGAGCGTCTCGTCGGAGACGGACTGCGTGGCAGTGACCATCTCGCCGAGGTTCATCATCACGGCGACGAGCGACGCCGGGTTGGCGTTGATCTTCTCCGCGAAGTCGGTGAGGGAGGCACCGCGCGACAGGCGAACGGTCTCGCCCTGGCCGCGAGGCAGCATCACGCCGCCGACGGACGGGGCCTGCATGGCCTCGTACTCCTGGCGCCTCTGACGCTTGGACTTGCGACCACGACGGGCCGGACCACCGGGACGGCCGAAGGCACCCTGCGTGCCACCACGGGCACCGGGACCGCCGGGACGACCACCGAAGCCGGGACGACCGCCGCCACCGGCACCGGCCGGACCGCCGCCGAAGCCGCCGCCACCGGGACGCGGGCCGCCGAAGCCGCCGCCGCCACCGGGACGCGAGCCCGGACCGGCCGGACGACCGGCGAAGCCGCCGCCCGCGGGACGACCGGCGCCACCGGGACGCGGACCGCCCGCACCGGGACCACGGCCACCGGGGCCGCCACCGGGACGGGGACCGGGACCACCGGCAGCGGGACGCTGCGGCATCATGCCCGGGTTCGGACGGTTACCGCCGGGGGCACCGCCCGGACGCGGGGCGCCGCCCTGCGGACGGGGCATGCCGCCGGGGGTCGGGCGACCAGCACCCTGGCCCTGCGGACGCGGAGCGCCGCCGGGACCGCCCTGCGGGCGGGGAGCACCCTGGCCGCCGCCGGCGCCGGGGGCACCGGGACGGGGCGCGCCGGCCGGACGGGGCGCCTGCGGGCGCGCCATACCGGTGGAGCCACCAGAGGTGAACGGGTTGTTGCCCGGACGGGGACCCGCCGGACGGGCGCCCTGCGGACGCGGGGCCGCGCCGCCGGGGCGCGCGGCCTGGGCACCGGGAGTGGTGCCGGCCGGACGCGGGGCACCCGGACGGGCACCGCCCTGGCCACCCTGGGCCGCCGGACGCTGCTGCGCCGGACGGGGACCGGGGGCCGCGGCGGGACGCTCGGTGCGCGCCGGGGCGGCCGGAGCCGCCGGAGGCGCGGAGAACTCGGTCGCCACGGGCGCCGCCGGAGCGGGCTTCGGGGCGGCCGGAGCCTTCGGGCCGGGACGCGGGCCGGAGGCGGCCGGAGTCACCGGTGCGCTGACGGCCGGAGCCTCGGCAGCGGCGGGCTTGGGAGCCACCGGTGCGCCGGGCTTCGGGGCAGCGGGACGTGCCGCAGCGGCCGGGGAGGGCGCTGCGGGCTTGGCGGGCGCGGCCTTGCGGGGCGCGCCGGGCTTCGCAGCGGACTTGCCGGCGTTGCCGCCGGGCCCCTGCAGTGCGTCAGTCAACTTGCGTACAACCGGCGCCTCGATCGTCGAGGACGCCGAACGGACGAATTCACCGAGTTCTTGGAGCTTGGCCATGACGACCTTGCTCTCCACCCCGAACTCCTTGGCGAGTTCGTATACCCGGACCTTAGCCACTTCGCTCCTTTTAGGTCCGGGTTACGCCGGACCGTTGCTACTTCATGGGCGTACTCATCGCGTACTCATCGAGTGCTCATCGCAATCTCGACCTACTTCCAACTCGCGAGGTACCTGACCGCACGGGGCATCCGTGCCGTTCTACGTCTTACGGTGTCGCCTCGGCCTGACCGGCCAGGACATTGCCCAGTTCCGTCGTGTCGAGCGCTCCGGCGGACCGCAGGGCCCGGGGGAACGCCCGGCGGCGGACCGCCTGGTCGAGGCAGACCACGGCAGGGTGCACGTACGCACCCCGGCCGGGCAGCGTACCGCGATGATCGGGGACGCATTGGTCCTCGATCGCCACGATCCGCAGCAGATCGCTCTTGGCCGCTCGCTCCCGACACCCCACACAGGTTCGTTCGGGGCATGCGCGGGCTTGCGTCCGGCCAGACACGCCTAAGTCTACCTCCCCGCACCGACCCTCCCCCGACAAGTTCCGGGCGAAAATCGAACGGCTGTTGTGTTGTGATGATCCACAGGGCCGGTGTAAGGCCCCTCGTGGTCTGTGTCTACCGTCCGGGTAGCCCCGGGCGGTACCGGTTTATTCCCCGCCGCCGTCCGAAGGCTGCTCGGTGTCGGGACGGATGTCGATGCGCCAGCCGGTGAGCCGTGCGGCGAGGCGGGCGTTCTGGCCCTCCTTGCCGATGGCCAGCGACAGCTGGTAGTCGGGCACGGTCACCCGGGCGGAGCGGGTGTCCCAGTCGACGACCTCGACCTGGCTCACCCGGGCGGGTGACAGCGCGTTCGCGACCATCTCCGCCGGGTCGTCCGACCAGTCGACGATGTCGATCTTCTCGCCGTGCAGCTCGGCCATCACGTTGCGCACGCGGCTGCCCATCGGGCCGATGCAGGCGCCCTTCGGGTTGAGGCCCGAGCGGGTGGACCGAACGGCGATCTTGGTGCGGTGACCCGCCTCACGGGCGATCGCGGAGATCTCGACGCTGCCGTCGGCGATCTCCGGGACCTCCAGCTGGAAGAGCTTCTTCACGAGGTTGGGGTGGGTCCGCGACAGCGTCACGGACGGACCGCGGACGCCCTTCGCCACGCGCACGACGTACGCCTTCAGGCGCAGACCGTGCGTGTACTCCTCACCGGGGACCTGCTCCTGCACGGGCAGGATGGCCTCCAGCTTGCCGATGTCGACGAGGACGTTCTTGGGGTCCTTGCCCTGCTGGACGACGCCGGTGATGACGTCGCCCTCACGGCCTGCGAACTCGCCGAAGGTCAGGTCGTCCTCGGCGTCGCGCAGACGCTGCAGGATCACCTGCTTGGCGGTCGTCGCGGCGATCCGGCCGAAGTCCGACGGGGTGTCGTCGAACTCCTTGGGCTCCTGGCCCTCCTCGAGGTCCCTCGGGTCTTCCGTCGCCCACACGACCACGTGACCGTTGGTGCGGTCCAGCACGACGCGGGCGCGGCGGAAGCTCCCCTCGGTCCGGTGGTACGCGATGAGGAGGGCCGACTCGATCGCCTCGACGAGCAGGTCGAAGGAGATCTCCTTCTCCCGGACCAGACCCCGCAGGGCACTCATGTCGATGTCCACGACTACGCCTCCTCTTCCTTCTTGTCCTTGCGGCTGAACTCGATCTCGACACGCGCCTTGGCGATGTCGGTGAAAGCAATACGGCGGGCGGTCGCCTTGCGGCCCTTCACGCCCGGAACTTCGAGGTCCAGTCCCTCGTCGTCGACCTCGGACACGCGGGCGATCAGTTCCCCGCCCTCGGTCAGCTGGAACTTCACCAGACGGCCGATCGCCCGTACGTAGTGACGGTGCTCGGTCAGCGGGCGGTCGGCGCCCGGCGAGCTCACCTCGAGGACGTACTCGTCCTCGCCCATGACGTCGGTCTCGTCGAGCAGGTCGGAGACCTCACGACTCAGCTCGGCACACGCGTCCAGCTCCACGCCCTCGTCGGAGTCCACGATGATGCGCAGCATCCGGCGCTTGCCCGCCCGGGACGTCTCGATCTCTTCGAGGTCCAGGCCCTTGGCGGCGACGAGCGGCTCCAGCAATCCGCGCAGCCTGTCGCTCTGGGTGGTGCTCATCCGGGTGACTCCTCGGCCGCGTGTGCTGTTGTGGTTTCCGTCGTGTGTCAGGTCAAAGGGTATCCGGTCGCGGAGGGTGTTGCCGTCAGCCCTGTGGACGGGGCCCCGGGTACCGTGATCACACCCTGCCCCGCCATCACCCCCGAGGACGTCGCCGTGCCCTGGACTCTCCCACCGAGGCCCTCGCGCCGGAGCCTGCTCGCAGGAGCCGCCGGCGCGGCCGGTGCCACGCTGCTCAGCGGGTGCTCCGGCGCCGGTTCACCCGAGACCGCTTCCGGGATTCCACTCGAACAGCGGATGCGGGAAGCGGCCGTTCGTGACAGTGCGCGGCTGCTGGAACGTTACGACGCCACCGCCGTCGCCCATCCGGCCCTGGCCGAGCGGCTCGCCCCGCTGCGCTCCGCGGTCGCCGCGCACGCCGCGGCCCTGTCCCCCGCCCCGGCGGGGGCACCGTCCCGGTCCGCTTCGGCGTCCCCGTCCGGCGGTACGGGGGCGGCGGCCGCTCCGGCGCCGAGCGGGGAGCCGGTGGCGGCGACGCCCGCCGAGGCCGTGACCGCCCTCGCGGACGCCGAGCGCAGCCTGTCGGAGGCCCGGACCATCGACCTGGCCGGCGCCCCGGGGGAGCTGGCCCGGCTGCTGGCCTCGGTGGCCGCCTGCGGCGCCGTACACGCGTACCTGCTCACCTCGACCCCCGGAGCCAAGCCGTGAAGCCCGAACCCAGCACCGCCGGCCAGGCCCTGGAAGCGGCGCAGGCCGCGCTGGCCGCCGAGCACGCGGCCGCGTACGCCTACGGGGTGATCGGCGCCCGGACCGCCGGGGCGCGGTCGACGGAGGCCCGCGAGGCGTACGCCGGCCACCTCGCGCGGCGCGACGCCCTCACCCGCACGGTGCGGGAGCTCGGCGGCGCGCCCCGGCCGTCGGAGGCGGCGTACGCCCTGCCGTTCGAGGTTCGCGCCCCCGCCGACGCCGAGCGGCTGGCCGCCGAGATCGAGGACCGGGTGGCGGGCGCCTACTCCGACCTGGTCCGGGCGGCGGAGGGTCCGCTGCGCCGCATGGCGGCCGACGCACTGAGCGCGGCGGCCGTGCGCGCGGCACGCTGGCGTGGTGTCGGCGTAGCCTTCCCTGGGCTCGCGGAAAAGCGCTGAAGTGGCACGACGGGCCCAGCACAGCTGAAAGGGACCACGCACGCATGGCTTTCGAACCGCCGCAGCGGCTTGTACGGGCGCTCGGCGAGATGCCGGAATCGGCGCAGGACGCGGACTGGCTGCGCCAGTTGCCGCGGATCACCGAGGCCGCGCTGGACCGGCGTGGGGTACGGGCCCAGCGGGTGCAGGCCCCGGGGGGCCGCAGCAGCCTGGTCGTCCTCGTCCGGTATGCCGACGGGACCCCGGCCGCTCTGAAACTGGCTCCCCCGCACGCCCGGCCCGACCGTGAGCTGGCCGCGCTGGCGCACTGGGGCGGCTTCGGGGCCGTACGGGTCCTCGACTCGCGGCACCACGAGGAGGACGGGGCGCTGCTGCTGGAGCGGCTGCACCCGGAGGTTTCCCTGCGGTCGCTGCCGGAGGCGAAGGCGCTGCTGGAGGCCAGCGGCACGCTGCGCAGGCTGTGGGTGGCGCCGCCGGCCGGGCATGCCTGGGAGACGGTGGCGGAGCGGTCCGGGCAGCAGTCGGTGGCGCTGAAGGCGGCTCCGGCGGAGGTCAGGCCGCTGGCCGACACGGCGCTGGCGGTGCGCGACGAGCTGATCGCGGCCCCGCCGGAGGAGCTGCTGCTGCACGGCAACTTCCGGCAGGGCAAGGTTCTCGCCGGCGAGCGCGCCCCGTGGCTGACGGTGGGCCCGGACCCGCTGGTCGGCGAGCGGGCCTACGACCTGGCACGGCTGGTCCGGGACCGGCTGGAGGACCAGATGGCCACCTCGGCGGGCGCGGCGGGCGCCCGGCGCCGGGTGAACAAGCTGGCCGACGCCCTGGAGGTGGACCGGGAGCGGCTGCGGGGCTGGACGGTGTTCCGGGCGGTGGAGTCGGGCAACCGGGCACTGGCGGCCGGGCGGCGGCGGGACGCGGAGCTGCTGCTGGAGTTCGCGGCCTGGCTGTAGGGCATACCGTTTAGATAGGTATGTCAGTCCGGCAGGGGGCCGTCATGGTCGAAGAACTGCTGACAGCGGCAATCGCCGTGGGTGTGGGCGTCGCGGTCTACGTGGGCGCCGCGGCCCGGGTGGTGAAGCAGTACGAGCGCGGCCTGGTCTTCCGCTTCGGCAGGCTGCGCCAGGAGGTCCGGCCGCCCGGCTTCGCGATGATCGTGCCCGGGATCGACCGGCTCAGAAAAGTGAACATGCAGATCGTGACGCTGCCGGTGCCCGCGCAGGAGGGCATCACGCGGGACAACGTCACGGTGCGCGTGGACGCGGTCGTGTACTTCAAGGTCGTCGACCCGGCGAACGCGATCGTGGCGGTGGAGGACTACCGCTTCGCCGTCTCGCAGATGGCGCAGACCTCGCTGCGGTCGATCATCGGCAAGTCGGACCTGGACGACCTGCTGTCGAACCGGGAGATGCTCAACCAGGGCCTGGAGCTGATGATCGACAGTCCGGCCGTGGGCTGGGGCGTGGCGATCGACCGGGTCGAGATCAAGGACGTGTCCCTGCCCGAGACGATGAAGCGGTCGATGGCCCGGCAGGCGGAGGCGGACCGCGAGCGGCGGGCCCGTGTGATCAACGCGGACGCGGAGCTGCAGGCCTCGCACAAGCTGGCCGAGGCGGCGGAGGTCATGTCGGAGCAGCCGGCGGCGCTGCAGCTGCGCCTGCTGCAGACGGTGGTCGCGGTGGCGGCGGAGAAGAACTCGACACTCGTGCTCCCGTTCCCGGTGGAGCTCCTGCGCTTCCTGGAACGCGCGGCGCCGACGCCGGTCGCGGAGGGGGACCGGACCCCGGGCGCCCCCGGTCCCGCGCCGGTCACTCCCGCCCCCTCGGCGCCCCCCTTGGACGACGCCGAGGCTCCCCCTGCGGTGACCGGCCCGCCCGCCGGGCTGTCCCTGGACGGCTCGCCGCCGCCCGCGCCCGGCCCGCCCCCGGACGGCTCGCCGCCGCCCCCGTCGGGCACGGACGAGCCGTGCGGCTAGCCGGGGCCCGGGCGGCGCCGCCACCCGTTACGTCAGGCGGGCCAGGGCCTCGGCGAGGGGGAGTTCCTCGCGTGTGCCCGAGGCGCGGTGCTGGAGTTCGACCACCGACTCCGCCGAGCGGCGGCCCGCGACCAGGATCCACGGGACGCCGATCAGCTCGGCGTCCGTGAGCTTCACGCCCGGCGAAAGGCCGGGGCGGTCGTCCAGCAGGACGCGGAGACCCGAGGAGGCGAGCTCGGCGGCTGCCCGCTCCGCCAGCGCCAGCGGGACGGCCTTGCCGGCCGCCACCACGTGGACGTCGGCCGGGGCCACCGCCGCCGGCCAGTTCAGACCGCGCGCGTCCGCCGTCTGCTCGGCCAGCGCGGCCACGGCGCGGGAGACCCCGATGCCGTACGAGCCCATCGTGACCCGCACCGGCTTGCCCTCGCGGCCCAGCACGTCCAGCCCGAACGCGTCGGCGTACTTGCGGCCCAGCTGGAAGATGTGCCCGATCTCGATCGCCCGGTCGAGCCGCAGGCCCGCCCCGCAGGACGGGCAGGGGTCTCCCGGCTCCACGACGACCACGTCCAGGTACCGGTCCACCTCGAAGTCCCGGCCGCAGACCACGTTGCGTGCGTGGGTGTCCACCCGGTTGGCGCCGGTGACCCAGGCCGTGCCCGGCGCCACCCGGGGGTCGGCCAGGTAGCGGACCTTCTCCAGGCCCTGCGGGCCCACGTAGCCGCGTACGAGGTCGGGCCGGCCCTCGAAGTCCTCGGCCGTGACGAGCTCGACGACGGCCGGGGCGAGGTGTTCGCCGAGCTTGCCGAGGTCGACCTCGCGGTCTCCGGGCACACCGACCGCCACGATCTCGCCGTCGACCTTCACCAGGAGGTTCTTCAAGGTCGCCGAGGCGGGCACCCCCAGCTGCGCGGCCAGGGTCTCGATCGTCGGGGTGTCCGGGGTGTCGACCTCCTCCAGCGCCGGGTGCTGCGCGGACTCGGGGGCGAGGGCGAACGTCACGGCCTCGGTGTTCGCGGCGTAGTCGCAGGACGGGCAGTCCACGAAGGTGTCCTCGCCCGCCTCCGCCGGGGCCAGGAACTCCTCGGAGGCCGAGCCGCCCATCGCCCCCGACACCGCCGACACGATCCGGTGGTCCAGGCCGAGCCGCTCGAAGATGCGCACGTAGGCCTCGCGGTGGAGGCGGTACGACTCCTCGAGGCCCTCGTCGGACACGTCGAAGGAGTACGAGTCCTTCATCTGGAACTCGCGCCCGCGCAGCACCCCCGACCGGGGCCGCGCCTCGTCGCGGTACTTGGTCTGGATCTGGTACAGCATGACCGGCAGGTCCTTGTACGAGGTGCACTGGTCCTTCACCAGCAGGGTGAAGATCTCCTCGTGGGTCGGGCCGAGCAGGTAGTCCGCGCCCTTGCGGTCCTTGAGCCGGAACAGCAGGTCTCCGTACTCCGACCAGCGTCCGCTGACCTCGTACGGCTCCTTCGGCAGCAGCGCCGGGAGCAGCACCTCCTGGGCCCCGATCGCGTCCATCTCCTCGCGGACGACGCGCGAGACGTTGTCCAGGACCCGCTTGCCGAGCGGCAGCCACGTCCACACCCCGGCCGAGCTGCGCCGGACGTACCCGGCGCGGACCAGCATCCGGTGGCTGAGGGTTTCGGCGTCGGCCGGGTCCTCGCGGAGGGTCTTGGCCATGAGGCGGGACATGCGCTGCACGTGTTGCGTAGACATGTACGGAGGCTACCGGCCGCCGTGCGGGCGGCGGAAACGTCTTTCTCAGGGCCTCAGCAGGGGCAGCGGGGCTCCCATGACGGCGTACGGGAGGCTCGCGCTCGGGAAGTGGACCTGGCGGGCGAGGTCCTTGTAGCCGAGGGCCCGGTAGAGCCCCCGGGCGGGGCTGTCGGTGTCGACGGCGGAGAGGATCGAGCGCGGTTCGGCTGCACCGTCGGTGATGCCGGTGATCAGCGCGCGGCCGACGCCGTGGCCCTGGAATCCCGGGTGGACGTGCAGCTCTGTGATCACGAAGGAGTCGTCGAGCCAGTCGTCGTGGCCGCCGGCCCGCAGATAGGGCTCGACGACGGTGGACCACCAGTGCGTGCGGTCGTTCGGCATCCCGTAGACGAAGCCGGTGAGCGCGCCGTCCTCGGCGAAGGCCCCGAGGGCGCGGGCGCCGCGGCAGGCCATGTGGCGCTGGACGATGTAGCGACGGATGCCGACCTCCTCCTCGCTGAGGCCGAAGGCGACGGCCTGCACGCGCAGGGCCTCGTCCACGCGGGCGGCGAGGTCGAGAGGGCCGATGCGGAGTCCGGAAGGCAGCATGCGGCGACCTTACTGTGCGGTAGGGGCGTCCCGGTATGCCGTCGGCAAGGTCTCCCGCGGATTCAGAACAGCACGCTCATGAAGGCGCCGACCTCGCGGAAGCCGACCCGTCGGTAGGAGGCCCGCGCGGCGGTGTTGAAGTCGTTCACGTAGAGGCTGACCACGGGCGCGACGTCCCGCAGCGCGTAGGCGACGACGGCGGCCATCCCGGTCTCGGAGTGGCCGCGGCCGCGGAACTCCGGGTCCACCCACACGCCCTGGATCTGGCAGGCGCGGGAGGTGGCGGCGCCGATCTCCGCCTTGAAGACGATCCTGCCGTCCTCGACGCGGGCGAACGAGCGGCCGCTCCCGACGAGTTCGGCGACCCTGGCCTGGTAGAGCAGCCCGCCGTCGCCGGCCATCGGGGAGATGCCGACCTCCTCGGTGAACATGGCCACGCAGGCGGGCATGATCAGGTCCATCTCGTCCTTGCGGACCCGGCGGACCAGCGGGTCGGCCTCGACCGTGGCGGACGGGCCCTCCATGACCATGAGGGGCTGGTGGGAGCGCACGTCGCGGGCGGGTCCCCAGCCGGGCTCCAGCAGGTGCCACAGCAGCCGGGTGGCCTCGGCGGGGCCGACGATGGAGGAGCAGCGGCGGCCCGTGCGGCGTGCACGGTCGGCGAAGGCGCGCACGGCGTCGGGTGTGGCGCAGACGGGGACCAGGTTGGCGCCCGCGTAGCAGAGGGAACGCAGCTCGCCGTCGGCGTACCAGCCCCACATCTCGCCGCCCAGGCGCCAGGGGTCGAGTCCGGCGACCTGGACCCGGGAAGTGACGAAGGCGTTCTCGACCGGCTCGCGTCCGAGGACTTCGAGGGCGGCGTCGAGATCACTGGGCTCAAGGACCCGGGTGGTGGTCTGCGTCAACACTGGGGCCTCACCATGCAAGTCTGCTGATCTCCGCACTGTACCCGGCGGGACCCGGGGATGCCCGGTGCCCCAGGTCACGAAAGCGCCCCGGCCCCGGCCCGCGAGCTGCGGGAACGGGGCCGGGGCCGGACGTTCGCAGGGGTCAGACGCCGATGGCGACCGTCGGCTCGCCCGACATGACGCCGTCCTTCTCCATCTGCTCGGCGATCTTCATGGCCTCTTCGATGAGGGTCTCCACGATCTTCGACTCGGGGACGGTCTTGATGACCTCGCCCTTCACGAAGATCTGGCCCTTGCCGTTGCCGGAGGCGACGCCGAGGTCGGCCTCGCGGGCCTCGCCGGGGCCGTTGACGACGCAGCCCATGACCGCGACGCGCAGCGGGACCTCCATGCCCTCCAGGCCGGCCGTGACCTCTTCGGCCAGCTTGTAGACGTCGACCTGGGCCCGCCCGCAGGACGGGCAGGAGACGATCTCCAGGCGGCGCGGCTTGAGGTTCAGCGACTCCAGGATCTGGTTGCCGACCTTGACCTCCTCGACCGGAGGCGCGGAGAGGGAGACGCGGATGGTGTCGCCGATGCCCTCGGAGAGCAGCGCGCCGAAGGCGACGGCGGACTTGATGGTGCCCTGGAAGGCGGGGCCGGCCTCGGTGACGCCGAGGTGCAGCGGGTAGTCGCAGGCGGCGGCCAGCTGGCGGTAGGCGTTGACCATGACGACCGGGTCGTTGTGCTTGACCGAGATCTTGATGTCGCCGAAGCCGTGCTCCTCGAAGAGGGAGGCCTCCCACAGCGCGGACTCGACCAGCGCCTCGGGGGTGGCCTTGCCGTACTTCTTCAGCAGCCGGGCGTCGAGCGAGCCCGCGTTGACGCCGATCCGGATCGGGGTGCCCGCGGCCTTGGCGGCGTGCGCGATCTCCTTGACCTTGTCGTCGAACTGCTTGATGTTGCCCGGGTTCACGCGGACGGCGGCGCAGCCGGCATCGATCGCGGCGAACACGTACTTGGGCTGGAAGTGGATGTCGGCGATGACCGGGATCTGCGACTTCTTCGCGATGACGGCGAGGGCGTCGGCGTCGTCCTGGGTCGGGCAGGCCACGCGGACGATGTTGCATCCGGAGGCGGTCAGCTCGGCGATCTGCTGGAGCGTGGCGCCGACGTCGGAGGTGCGGGTCGTCGTCATCGACTGCACCGAGATGGGTGCGTCGCCGCCGACGGCCACCGACCCGACCTGGATCTTGCGGCTGACCCTGCGGTCGGCAAGCTTCGTCGGCACGGCCGGCATTCCGAGAGAGATGGCAGTCATCTGCTGTACAACCCCAAGGTGTGGATCAAGGTGCCGAGATCGGCGGGCTCCAGGCTTCGAGATTACGCCAACCAGCACGGTGCCCCCGCATCCCGGGGGGCGAGCCACCCGAACGCAGGGAGCCGGGCACGATGCGTGCCCGGCTCCGGACGTCCGGGGTGCGGCCCGCGGACGACTAGGTGATCTTGATCGGGTTCACCACGTCCGCCACCATCACCAGCAGCGTGAAGCAGATGAAGAGCCCCGCCACCACGTACGCGACGGGCATCAGCCTGGCCACGTCGAACGGGCCGGGGTCGGGGCGCCTGAACACCCGCGCCACGGCGCGCCGGACCGACTCCCACAGGGCGCCGGCGATGTGCCCGCCGTCGAGCGGGAGCAGCGGCAGCATGTTGAACAGGAACAGCGAGAGGTTGAAGCCGGCCAGCAGGTTGAGGAAGAACACCAGCTGGTGCTGGGCGGGGATGTCGAGGGTGAAGATCTCACCGCTGACCCGCGCCGCGCCGACGACGCCCATCGGGCTGTCCTGCTTGCGCTCGGCCCCGTTGAACGCGGCGTCCCACAGGTCCGGGACCTTGGAGGGCAGCGCGACCAGCGACTCCACGCCGCTCTGCATCATGTCGCCCATGCGCGTGACGGACTGGCCGAAGGACTGCGGGACGTAGCCGGAGGCGGGGGCGAAGCCGAGGAAGCCGGCGGTGACGTACTGGTCCTTGACGTAGTTGCCGTGGCCGTCGGTCTTGGCGACCTTGTTCTCGATCAGGTTCGCCTTCAGGTCGATCCGCCGGCCGGCCCGCTCGACGGTGATGACGGCGGGTCCCACGGTGGCGCGGATGTCCTTCTGCAGCGCGGACCAGTCCTGGACCGGGCGCCCGTTGAAAGCGACGATCTTGTCCTTCTGCTGCAGACCGGCCGCCTTGGCGGGGGCGGCCGGGTCGCCCGCGGCGCACTTGTCGCGCTTCTCGCTCTGCTGGATGACGCAGTCCGAGACCGAGCCGACCACGGTCGTCTGGGTGTTCAGCCCGAAGGTCATGAGCGTGGTGAGGAAGATCGCCACGGCCAGGACCAGGTTCATGAACGGGCCGGCGAACATCACGATCACGCGCTTCCACGGCTTGCGCGTGTAGAAGAGCCGGCTCTCGTCACCGGGCTGGAGCTCCTCGTACGCCGCCGAGCGGGCGTCCTCGATCATCGACCGGAAGGGCGACGTCGACCGGGCGGTGACCTTGCCGTCCTCGCCGGGCGGGAACATCCCGATCATGCGGATGTAGCCGCCCATCGGGATGGCCTTGATCCCGTACTCGGTCTCGCCCTTCCACCGCGACCAGATGGTCGGCCCGAAGCCCACCATGTACTGCGGCACCCGGATGCCGAACAGCTTGGCCGTGGAAAGGTGCCCCAGCTCGTGCCAGGCGATGGAGACCAGCAGGCCGAACGCGAAGATCACGACCCCGAGCACCGTCATCAGTAGTGTCATGCGCCCGCCTCCACGGCGGCCCGAGCCGCCATCTCCCGCGCCCGGGCCCTGGCCCAGGCCTCTGCTTCAAGGACGTCCTGGACCGTCAGGGAAGTTCCCGGGTCCGGTGTCCCGTGCTCGTCGACCACGGCAGAGACGGTATCCATGATTGCTGTGAACGGCAGCCGACCTGCCAGGAACGCCTCGACGCACTCCTCGTTGGCCGCGTTGAACACGGCCGGGGCGGTGCCGCTGAGCGTGCCCACGTGCCGGGCGAGGTCCACCGCGGGGAAGGCCTCGGTGTCCAGCGGGAAGAACTCCCAGGTGGACGCCTTGGTCCAGTCGAAGGCGGGGGCGGCGTCCGGGATCCGCTGGGGCCAGCCCAGGCCGATCGCGATGGGGCCGCGCATGTCCGGCGGGGTGGCCTGGGCGAGGGTGGAGCCGTCCGTGAACTCGACCATCGAGTGCACGTAGGACTGCGGGTGGACCACGACCTCGATGCGGTCGAAGGGGATGTCGTAGAGCAGGTGCGCCTCGATGACCTCCAGCCCCTTGTTGACGAGGGTGGCGCTGTTCACCGTGATCACCGGGCCCATGGCCCAGGTGGGGTGCGCGAGCGCGTCCTTGACCGTGACCCCTGCCAGCTCCTCGCGGGTGCGGCCGCGGAAGGGCCCGCCGGAGGCGGTGACGACGAGCTTGCGCACGTCGGCCCGGGTGCCGGCGGCGAGCGCCTGGAACAGCGCCGCGTGCTCGGAGTCCACGGGGATGATCTGGCCCGGCTTCGCCAGGGCCTTGACCAGAGGGCCGCCGACGATCAGCGACTCCTTGTTGGCCAGGGCCAGGGTCCGGCCCGCCCGCAGGGCGGCGAGGGTGGGCGCGAGGCCGATGGAACCCGTGATGCCGTTGAGGACGGTGTGGCATTCGGAGGCGGCGAGCTCGGCCGCCGCGTCGGGCCCGGCCAGGATCTCGGGCAGCGGCTCGGTGGCACCGAACTGGGCGCTCAGCGCCTCTTTCAGGGCCGGTACGACGTCCTCGCGGGCGACGGCCACGGCCTTGACCCGCAGCAGCCGGGCCTGCTCGGCCAGCAGCCCGACCCGCCCGCCGGCGGCGGACAGCGCGGTCACCCGGAACCGGTCCGGGTTGCGCAGGGCGAGGTCGATGGCCTGGGTGCCGATGGACCCGGTGGAGCCGAGGATGACGATGTCCCGGGGGCCGGCCGCGGGGTCGAAGAGGAGGTGCGGATCGGCGAGGGGGGCTGGGCGGTCGCTCATGCCCCCATTGTTGCCGGAAGTCAGGAGCGGCCCGACACGGAGCCCCCTTCCGTGACCCGCAGGAGCAGGTGCGGGAGGGTTCCGGCGAAGTCCGGGAGGGTCACGGCGACGCGCCACCAGGCGTCCGGATCGGCGCCGATGGATACGGCGAACAGCCGGTCGGCCTCGGCCCGCGCGGCGAGCACCGGCGCGGCCCAGTCGTGGCGGTCGGGGTGGTGCACGTCCCCCAGCCAGTGGTCCTCGTCCAGGGCCCAGCAGGCGGGCGCCTTGTGCCGGATCACGTCCTCACCGGTCAGCAGCCCGCGGGCCAGGCAGTCGCGCACCCACCGGATGTCCTCCTCGACGGAGTCCACGGGCACCGCCAGGCTCGCCAGGGCCAGTTCGCGGTCCACTCCCCCGACGGGCTCGGCGGTCTTCGGGGCCAGGGAGTCGAGCGCCGCGGGGAGCCCGTCGACGGACGGCGGGCCGGCGGGCCCGGCCAGGGTGCCGCGGACGATCCGGGCCACGAGCACCGGCAGGGTGCCGCGGAAGCCGTGGGCGTGGCGGTACAGCTCCGCCCACAGCCGGGGGTCGTCACGCAGCGGGCGCAGCGCCCGGGCGACGGCCGTCCGCATGCCCGTCCACTCGGGCAGGGACCAGCGCAGGCCGGTGGTCTCGGGGAGGTGCGCGAGCAGCAGGGTCCGGTGCGCGGGCGCCACGTGCGCGACGAGCTCGTCGAAGGTGAGCAGCCCCATGCGCACGGTCCGTACGGCGGGCCGGTACCACTGGCGCCCGAACGTGTCCTGCCCGCCGGTGTCCAGCAGCGCCTGGCAGGTCTCCCGGGGCAGTCCGCCGGCCAGCAGCAGGGCCTCGACGGCGGCGGGCGGCAGCGGGGCCCGGGCGTGCTCGGCGAGCAGCGCCTGCGGGTCGAGGGGCTCGTGCGGCATCCGCAGCAGGGTGAGGGGGATCCGGGGCCTGCGGCCGTGGCGCCGCAGCAGCGCGATCAGCTCGTCGGGGGCAAACGGCCCGGGTCCGACCTCCCGCAGCAGCTCCGGCGAGGGCCCGGGGCGGGCCGCGTACCGCGCCGGCCCGGGCAGTCCGGGCAGGGGCCGTCCGACGACGTGGGGGTTGCGGGCGACGAACTGCCGGTCCGCCTCGCTGCCGTGGCGCAGCAGCAGGGTGACGGTCGAGGCCGACAGCCACTCGTCGCGGCACAGGTACTTGCGGGTCGGCGCGTCGAGCCGGCCGATCAGGTCGGTGACGACGTGGTCCGGTGCGTGGCGCAGGAGGTGCGCCACGCACCAGGCCAGCCGTCGGCTGTTGCGGTCTTCCGCCGTCGGCATCGCTGGACCCGCCTTGCCCGTGCTCGTACGCGTACTGGTACTCGTACTCATCCTCGTACGTCTGTCCGACGTTCGGCGATGATCGCAGGTCAGCGGATGGGACGGTGCACGTTTTCCTGAGTGGAGGGGCCGGGGGCGGCGTCCGCGATCCAGGGGCCGTCGCCGGAGGGGTCGATGACGCCGTCCTCCAGCCAGGTGTAGGTGCCGGTCAGGACGCCCTCGACGACCTTGCGGTCGATGTCGTCGGTGTTGGACCAGAGCCGGCCGAAGAGCTCCTCGACGCGGATCCGGGACTGCCGGCAGAAGACGTCAGCGAGCTGGTAGGCCTCGCGGCCGTGCTCCCCGGTCGCCCGCAGGTGCTCGGCGCGGACACAGGCCGCGCTCATCGCGAAGAGCTCGGCGCCGATGTCGACGATCCGGCCCAGGAAGCCCTGTTTGGTCTCCATCCGGCCCTGCCAGCGCGACATCGCGTAGAAGGTCGAACGGGCGAGTTTGCGGGCGCAGCGCTCCACATAGCGCAGGTGGGTGGCGAGGTCGGGGTGGCCGCTCGGGTGGAAGGCCCGGTAGGTGCCCGGGAGCTGGCCGGCTCCGGCGGCCAGCTGGGGCAGCCAGCGGGCGTAGAACCCGGCGGCCCGGGCGCCCGCCTTCGCCTTGTCGCCGAGTGCCTTGTCGGGGTCGATGAGGTCGCCCGCGACCGACAGGTGGGCGTCGACCGCCTCACGGGCGATCAGCAGGTGCATGATCTCGGTGGAGCCCTCGAAGATCCGGTTGATGCGCAGGTCGCGCAGCATCTGTTCGGCGGGGACGGCGCGCTCGCCGCGGGCGGCCAGGGACTGCGCCGTCTCGAAGCCGCGGCCGCCGCGGATCTGGACCAGCTCGTCGGCCATCAGGCAGGCCATCTCGGAGCCGTAGAGTTTGGCGAGGGCCGCCTCGATGCGGATGTCGTTGCGGTCCTCGTCGGCCATCTGGGAGGCCAGGTCGACCACCGCTTCGAGGGCGAAGGTGGTGGCGGCGATGAAGGAGATCTTGGCGCCCACCGCCTCGTGCCGCGCGACGGGACGGCCCCACTGCTCGCGTACGCCGGACCACTCGCGGGCGATCTTCAGGCACCACTTCCCGGCGCCGACGCACATGGCGGGCAACGACAGCCGGCCGGTGTTGAGCGTGGTCAGCGCGATCTTGAGACCGGCGCCCTCGGCGCCGATGCGCTGGACCGCGGGCACCCTGACCTGGTGGAAGCGGGTGACGCCGTTCTCCAGACCGCGCAGGCCCATGAAGGCGTTGCGGTGCTCGACGGTGATCCCCGGGGAATCGGCCTCCACCACGAAGGCGGTGATCCCGCCGCGGTGGTTCTCGCTCTTGGGGACGCGGGCCATGACGACGAGGAGGTCGGCCACGACCCCGTTGGTGGTCCACAGCTTCACGCCGTCGAGGAGGTACGCGTCCTCGCCGTCCGGGACCGCCGTGGTGGCCAGGCGCGCCGGGTCGGAACCCACGTCCGGCTCGGTGAGCAGGAAGGCGCTGATGGCGGTGGTGGCGCAGCGCGGCAGGTAGGTGTCCTTCTGCTCCTGCGTGCCGAAGATCTTCAGCGGTTGGGGGACGCCGATGGACTGGTGGGCGGAGAGCAGGGCGCCGATGGCCGGGCTGAGGGAGCCGACGAGGGCGAGCGCCCTGTTGTAGTAGACCTGGGTGAGACCGAGGCCGCCGTACTTGGGTTCGATCTTCATGCCGAGGGCGCCGAGCTCTTTCAGCCCGCGCACGGTCTCGTCGGGGATCTTCGCCTCGCGCTCGATGCGCGCAGCCAGCCCTTCTGCGAGCTGCGTCTCGCAGAAGGCCCGCAGTCTGGCCAGGAAGGCCTCGCCGCGCCGGACGTCCTCGTCGGCGGGCAGCGGATGGGGGTGGATCAGGTCCAGCCTCAGCCGGCCCAGGAAGAGTTCCTTGGCGAAGCTGGGCTTGCGCCAGTCCTGCTCCCGGGCCGCTTCCGCGACCTGCCGTGCCTCGCGCTCGGTCACCTTGGGCTGTGCGGGTTGTGTTGCGGACATGAGGGGGCTCACCTCGCCGCCGGAGTCGGGTGGTGCACCGGACCACCAGCCGGTGCTACCTGTGAGTCGTACCCCGTCCGCGCCCTCGGGAAAAGGGGGACGGCCGGAGCCCCCGCACAGTGGGCTCCCCGCAGGTGGTCTGACCTGCGGTTTCTCGCTGACCTGCGTAGACACCGCGGCGCATCCGCCCTCATTTTCACTCATCTGTGCTAATCCACCAGCATCCTCGATCGCTCGTGTTCCTGTGGGAACACTGCTGGGACCGGACCATGAACCGGATGGGGACGTGGCCCAGTAGGGTGCGCCGAGTGAATAGCGCTTCTCGTCTCCCGGCCAGCTTCCGCCTGATCGTCACGGGGGGAGGAACCGGGGGGCACACCTATCCCGCGTTGACCGCGATCCGCACGCTCCAGCATCGGCTGGCGGCGGACGGCAGGGCGGTCGAGGTCCTGTGGATCGGCACGGCGGACGGCTTGGAGGCTCGGGTGGCACCGGCCGAAGGCATCGCCTTCAAGACCGTGGCCACGGGCAAGATCCGCCGCTCCAGCAACCCGCTCAAGATGGTGAGCCCGGCGAACATGAAGGACATGGCGCGCGTACCGCTCGGCGTGGCCCAGGCACGGAAGATCGTCGCCGACTTCCGGCCGGATGTCGTGCTCGCCACGGGCGGATACGTGGCTGTCCCCGCCGGCCTGGCCGCCCGCATGTGCCGCCGCCCGCTGGTCCTCCACGAGCAGACCGTGCGCCTGGGCCTGGCCAACCGGAAGCTCGCGAGCTCGGCGACGCGGATCGCGGTGTCGTCGGAGTCGTCGCTGCCGCTTCTGCCGGAGTCGGTGCGTGGCGCTGCGGTCGTCACCGGCAATCCCATCCGCCCCGAGGTGCTGACCGGACACGCGGACAGGGCGGTTGAGGCTCTGGCCCTGCATGGCTTCGACCGGCGTCTGCCAACCATCTACGTAACCGGCGGCGCGCAGGGCTCTCAGCAGATCAACGACGTCGTACGGGACGCACTGCCGTGGCTGCTGGAGCGGGCGAACGTGATTCACCAGAGCGGGCCCGCCAACGTCGAAGGCCTGCGGCACCACGCGGCAGCACTGCCGCCGGAGCTGTCGGGCCGGTACTACCTCGCCGGGTTCGTCGGCCCGGAGCTGCCCGACGTGCTGGCGCTGGCCGACGTCGTGGTCTCCCGGAGCGGCGCCGGGACGCTCGCCGAGCTGACCGCGCTGGGCAAGCCGGCGGTGTTCATCCCGCTCGCGTCCTCGGCCGGAAACGAGCAGGCGCACAACGCGCGGCACCTGGAGGACGCCGGGGCTGCCGTCGCGCTACTCGGTGAGGTGACCGCGGGGAGTCTGCGGGACGCGGTGGGCCCGCTCCTCTCCGATCCCGCACGGCGGGAAGCGATGGCGGAGAGGGCGCGGGCTCTCGGACGGCCGGACGCGGCGAACAGGCTCGTGGACGTGGTCCTGTCCGCCGCGTCAGGCTGAACGGCGGGTTCTACGGGAGGTGCCGGGCGGCGCCATCCTCAATGAGGGTGACGACGTCGGCGAACGCGGCGGCGTCCTTGCCCCACGGGTCGGGGACGTCGCGGTCGTCCAGGTACAGGGCCAGCTTGGGCACGGTGCGCTCGTCGGCCAGCTCCCGGAGCGCGGCGAGGTTGCCGGCGTCCATGGCGAGGACGACGTCGGCCCAGTCCAGCAGTTCCTTGCTGATGTGCACGCCGAGGTGGGCGCGCATGTCGTAGCCGCGCGCCGCCGCGGCGGCGACCATCTCGGCGCGGGCGGGCTGCCCGAGCCACTTGTCCCGGGTGCCGGCCGACCTCACCTCGACCGCGTCCCGGCCGAGCTGGGCGAGGATGACGGCGGCGAGCGGGGAGCGGCAGTGGTTGCCGAGGCAGACCGTCAGGAGACGTCGCGGCCGGGCCGTCATCCGACGACTGCCGTCTCGGTGACGGCCTTCACGACCTCGGAGGCGACGTGCTCGACGTCGCCCTCCGCCAGGTGCTGGTGGAACGGCAGGGTCATGATCTGGCGGCCTACCCGCTCGGTCACCGGCAGGGACAGGTGCCACGGGGCGAAGGCCGGTTGCAGGTGGTTCGGCGGGTAGTGCGTGCCGACGCCGACACCCCGGTCCCGCAGCGTGCGGAACACCTGGTCGCGGTCCGCGTGGACGAGGACCGCGACCAGGTGCGGCACGGAGCGTGCCACGTCGACGTCCACGACGGTGACGCCCTCGACGCCCTGCAGAGCGGTCGCGTACGCCCGCCACAGCGCCTTGCGCTTGGCCTCGGCCTCCGGGAACCGGCCGAGCTGGGCGCAGCCGATCGCCGCGTTGAGCGACGACATCTGTACGCGCAGCCCGAAGCCTTCGACGGTGTAGCCGGTCGCCTCCGCGCGCCAGGCCGCCGACTCGACGATCCCCAGGCCACGCAGTTTCCGGCAGGCCTCCGCCTCCAGCGCGTTGCGCGGGACGATCAGACCGCCCTGCCCGCAGGTGAGGTTCTTGATCGGCCCGAAGCTGAAACAGGTCAGCGCTCCGGTCGCGCCGACGCGCCGCTCGCCGGCGCAGGAGCCGAAGGCGTGGGCCGCGTCCTCGATGACGGTGATGCCTTGCTCGGCGAACACCGGCTGCGCCTCGGACAGGTCGACGGCCCGGCCGCCGTACAGCACGGGCATGACCGCGCGGGTGTCGGCGGTCACCGCGTCCAGCACTTCCGCGCTGCCGACGCACAGGGTGCGCGGGTTGACCTCGACGAACCGGGGCCGGGCGCCGACGGCGAGGATCGCCTGAATCGTGGCGCAGAACGTGAGGGACGGGACGATTACCTCGTGGCCCGGGCCGACTCCGGCGGCGAGCAGGGCGACATGGAGCGCGGACGTGCCGGAGGCGATCGCAACTGTGTCGGGGACGCCGAGGAAGGCGGCGACGTCGGCCTCGAACTGGTCGGTGACGTCCGTGTGGCCGTAATGCCCGCTGCGCAGGGCCTCGGCGAGCGCGGCCTCTTCGGGGCCGTACAGGAAGGGACGCGCGTTGTTGGCCGTGCCCGCCGCCATGGTTGTCGTCATTGCTGGCCTTCCTCGACGATCAGGGTCTCGGTGTACTTGGTGAGGCACACGTCCGGCTTGTACTGGAGTCGGTCGTGGTCGACGGGGTTCTTGAACAGGCCGGCGAGGAGCTGATCGGTGAGGTCGGCCCCGGCCGCCTCGCTCGCGGGGAAGCCTCCGGCGACGCGGGCGTTGACCTCGGTCATCACGACCCGGTTCGGGCCGTCGTCGGTGATGAAGCCCTGGGCGCAGCAGGAGCCGGCGGCGCCGACGGCGGACAAGGTCTCCTTGACGCGCTCGGCCACCTCCCGGTCGTGGAACGTGCGGCTCACGACGGCGAGCCGGCCCTTGACGAGGAGCCGGTGGCGCAGGATCACCGACGCCCGGCCGGAGCGGTCGACGAGGCAGTCTGCGGTGAACTCGGCTCCGTTCACGCGCTCCTGGACGATGGGGTCGGGGACGAGCTCGCACAGCACGCGCGCCTGTTCCCTGGTGTGGCAAAAGTGCACGTTCTGGGCACCCTGCCCGCGCCGGGGCTTGACGACCAGCAAGGTGCCGTCGGGGACTTGGTCCAGCTCGGGGGGTAGGAAGGTGCGCGGCGTGGGAACGTCGTTCTTGCTGAGCGCTGTGTGGAACGCGGCCTTGTCGGTGCACGCTTCGATTGCAACCGGGTCCGGCAGCCACGTCGTCACGCCGAGGTCGGCCAGGGTGCGCCGCAGTGCGGCGAGCTTGGCGAGCTCGTGCTCGACGGTGGAAAGGATCGCGTTCGGCCGAAGCTCGCCGCACACGCGCAGGAGGCTGGACCGGTAGGACGGGTCGGCGGCCGGGGCAGTGGTGCGCGGCGTGACGTCCGGCAGGCGGAGGCCGGCGGCCAGCGGGTTGGAGTCCACCGCGATGATGTCGCAGCCGAGCCGGAGCAGGCTCCGGGCGAGGTCGAACCCGGGGGCTCCCCCGACACCGGTCACGAGGATGCGCCGCTTCTTCACGTCAGTGGACGACACGCGGGGCCTCCTCGGTGGGGGCGGCGATCTCGCCCTTCGGCATGGGCGCGTACGGGTTGCGCATCAGCGGGGCCCACCGGTCGGGGTTGCGCCGGTACCACTCCACTGCGGCGGCAAGGCCGTCTTCGAAGTCACGTGCGGCCCGGTAGCCGAGCTGGGTGGCGATCTTGTCGCAGACCATCGAATACCGCATGTCGTTCGACCGCCGGTCGGCCACGTACACCACGGAGTCCCAGTCGGCGCCGCACATGCGCAGGAGGATGTCGGTGAGCTCCACGGTGGTGAAGTTTGTGCCGCCGCCGATGTTGTAGACCTCGCCGGGGACGCCGCCGCGCAGGACCAGCTCGATGCCGGCGCAGTTGTCTTCGACGTGCAGCCAGTTGCGGATGTGCTGGCCCTGGCCGTGGATGGTGACTTTGTCGCCCCGGAACAGGCGGGTGACGAACAGCGGGATGATCTTCTCGGGGTGCTGGTACGGCCCGTAGTTGTTCGAGCTGCGCGTGACGCACACCGGGACGTCGTAGGTGTGGAAGTAGCTCAGCGCCACGAAGTCGCTGGCGGCCTTCGACGCGGCGTAGGGCACGGTCGGCCGGACCGGGTCCTCCTCGGTGGCGGACCCTTCGAGCAGGGGCCCGTAGACCTCGTCCGTGGAGACGTGGACGAACTTCTGGATGCCGTGTCGCATGGCGGCGTCCGCGAGGGTCTGGGTGCCCAGCACGTTCGTGGACAGGAAAGTGCCTGCCTCGAAGAACGAGCGGTCGACGTGGGACTCGGCGGCGAAGTGGACGATCGCCGTGTGCTGCTGCACCAGGTCGTCTACCAGCTTGGCGTCGATGATGTTGCCGTGGACGAACCGCAGCTTCGGGCTGAGGAAGGCCTCGCCGAGGTTTTCGATGTGCCCTGCGTATGTGAGGGCGTCGAGCACGGTCACTTCGGCGACGTCGTCGGCCCGCAAGATGCGCTTGACGAAGTGCGAGCCGATGAACCCGGCCCCGCCAGTGACGAGCACTTTGTCCATGGTTGCCTCCGGTGGGAGTGCGAGCAGCGAAGCGGCTGGGTTCGCCGCCCGTCTGCGGGGACCACCATGGCTGCGCGGTGGCCTCGGTGGGACTGGCCGGGGGCGCTCCCGCACATGGTGTGCGGAACCGGCACACGGTGTGCATCCGCGCGCCCTGTCGCCTCGTTAGGAAGAGCACTAGCGTCATCCGTCCCGTCGGTGCGCAGGAGGTACCCATGGGTCACAGCACGGAAGATCTCGGGGCCCTCATTCGCGGTGCCCGGGGCGCCGCCCGTCTGACACAGGCACAGTTAGGCGGCAAGTGCGGTTACTCGGCGTCGGCGATCTCCAGGATCGAGGCCAACAAGCTGCGGCCGGAGCATTCTGCGATGCTGCTCATGGCCGAGGTGTTGGGCATCGCACCCGAGCGGCTGTGTGGTTCCGCTGTGCCACACGGTCCGGCGGTCGCTACGGTGGCGAGCGAGCGGCAGTCGGACGAGGAGGATGCGGTGCGTCGTAGGGAACTTCTGGCCGGGGCGCTCGCCGCTGGGGCGACGGCCATCGTGGGTGCCGGCGCGACATCGGCCGCCGCCGTATCCGGGGACCCGTCAGCCAATCTTGAGGAAACCCTGTTTCGGCTTCCGGCCGCCGACGCGGTGCCGCTGGCCGTCCTGACCGCGCAGACGGTTGCGGCGCGGCGGACCTTCCAAGCGGCCCGGTACATCGATCTCGGCCACTCGCTGCCAGGGCTGCTCGCTGCGGCCGAGGCGACCCGGGACGCCACGACCGGGCGGGCGCGGCAGCAGGCCGCCGCTGTGCTGGCCCGGGCGTACGTGCTCACGGCGGAACTGGCGACGAAGCAGCACTCCGACGCGGCGTGGGTCGCTGCCGACCGGGCGCTGACCGCCGCCCGGGCCAGCGGGTCGCCGGTGCCAGTCGGGGAGGCGTCCCGGGTGCTGGCGATCACGATGCGCCGCTCGGGCCGGTGGTCGTCCGCAGTGAACCTCCTCACCCGCGAGGCAGCCGAGTTGGACCCATCCGAGGATCGCACCGGGGCCGTACGGACCACGTTGCTGTTGACGGCCGCGTACTCGGCGGCTTCCGGCGGGGACCGCTCGACAGCGCTCGCGCTGCTCGACGAGGCGGAGGAAGACACCGAGCGCCTGCCGGAGGTCCATGGCCTCTTCACCGTGGAGGCAACCCGAGCCCAGGTCGACGTCTACCGGATCGGGGTCCTCAACGCGCTCGGGACGCCGGACGAAGGCGTCAAGGTCGCGGCCGGGCTGAACATCGGTGTCATGCCGACACCGGAGCGCCGGGCCCGGGCATGGACGGACACCGCCCGTATGTGGCACGCCCTGGGCGACGGACCGCAGACGTTCGCGGCGCTGCGGCGGGTGGAGCAGGAGGCGCCCCAGGAGGTGCGGCGTCCGGCGCTGCGGGCCTTGACGTCGGATCTGCTGTACGGGCCCGCCCGGGTGCACGGGCTTCGTGAGTTCGCGATCCGTACCGGGGCGCTGGCTGCCTGACCACGGTCCAGCATGTTCCCACTGCGCCATGGGAACCAGCCAGGATCCGACTGTTTTCGCAGGTCAGAGCGCAGATACGAAAGACGGCCGGAGCCCCCGCACAGTGGGCTCCGGCCGTCGGCTTTTTGGCCGTACGGGATCAGATGTCGAGGCCGGTCAGGACCAGGACTCGCTCGTACGTGTAGTCATCCATCGCGTAGCGGACACCCTCGCGCCCCACACCCGACTGCTTGACGCCGCCGTACGGCATCTGGTCGGCGCGGTAGGACGGCGCGTCGCCGACGACCACGCCGCCGACCTCGAGCTCGCGGTGGGCGCGGAACGCGGTCTGGATGTCGCGGGTGAAGACGCCGGTCTGCAGACCGAACTTGGAGTCGTTCACCGCGGCGAAGGCCTCGTCGGTGCCGTCGACCTTCTGCAGGGTCAGGACCGGTCCGAAGACCTCCTCGGTGGCGAGCTTGACGCCGGCCGGGACGTCCGCGAGGACGGTGGGCTCGTACGAGGCACCCTCGCGCTTGCCGCCGGTGAGCAGCTTGGCTCCGCCGGACACGGCCTCGTCGACCCAGGACTCGACCCGCTTGGCGGCGTCCTCGGAGACGAGGGGGCCGACGTCGGTGGCGGAGTCGGACGGGTCGCCGGTGACCTGGGCCTGGACCTTCGCGACGACCTTCTCGACGAGGGCGTCGTAGACGGAGGCGTCGGCGATCACGCGCTGCACCGAGATGCAGGACTGGCCGGCCTGGTAGTTCGAGAAGGTCGCGATGCGGGTCGCGGCCCAGTCGAGGTCGGCCTCGGAGGCCCAGTCGGCGAGGACGACGGCCGCGGCGTTGCCGCCGAGCTCCAGCGTGCAGTGCTTGTGGGGCACCGACTGCTGGATGGCGTAGCCGACGGTGTCGGAGCCGGTGAAGGAGATGACGGGCAGGCGCTCGTCCTTGACCAGGGCGGGCATCTTCTCGTTCGCGACCGGCAGGACCGACCAGGAGCCGGCCGGGAGGTCGGTCTCGGCGAGCAGCTCGCCCAGGATCAGCCCGGACAGGGGGGTGGCCGGGGCGGGCTTGAGGATGATCGGCGCGCCGACGGCGATGGCCGGGGCCACCTTGTGGGCGCACAGGTTCAGCGGGAAGTTGAACGGCGCGATGCCGAGGACCGGGCCCTTGACGAAGCGGCGGGTCAGCGCCAGGCGGCCGACGCCACCGGCGTCGGTGTCGAGGCGCTGGGCCTCTCCGCCGTTGAAGCGGCGGGCCTCTTCGGCGGCGAAGCGGAACACGGACACCGCACGGCCGACCTCACCGCGGGCCCACTTGACGGGCTTGCCGTTCTCGGCGGAGATCAGCTGGGCGATCTCCTCCGTGCGCTCGGCCAGTCGCTTGGACACGTGGTCCAGGGCGGCGGCGCGCACGTGGGCGGGGGTCGCGGAGAACTCCGCCGTCACGGCGTGCGCCGCGGCCACGGCCTCTTCGACCTGGGCGTCGGTGGGCACGCTGACCGTGCCGACCAGTCGGCCGTCCCACGGGGAGTGGACGTCGAAGCTGTCCTCGCCGGTGGCCTGGCGGCCGGCGAGCCAGAAGGCGTGGGTGGAAGTCATGCGAATCCCGGCCCTTCGAATGTGTGCGGGGAGGACCTCCCAGCGGCAGCTGGGGGCAGGTCGTTGTCCCCACCACCGTAGGACTCCGTCGGGGTTTCACGGTTTATCCGAGGTGTAGTACCTGAGGGCGGGGCTGCGCCGGTTTGTCACTGTCGCACCCTGCGGGTCCGCCGCCGGGACTCGCCCGGACCGCCCGCGCGGCGGCCCCGGCCCGGCCCGGCGCCCCGCTCCCGCACCGGCACCCGCTACGACGGCGTCGGGGAGGCCTTCAGGGCGAGCCACAGCTCCATGCGGACGTCCGGGTCGTCCAGGGAGCGGCCGAGGATCTCCTCGACCCGCTTCATCCGGTAGCGCAGCGTGTGCCGGTGCACACCGAGGTCGGCGGCGGCCGCGTCCCACTGGCCGTGCCGGGAGAGCCAGGCCTGCAGCGAGGCCACCAGGTCGCCGCGCCCCGTCTCGTCGTGCTCCCGCAGCGCGCGCAGCGTGCCGTCCGCGAAGGCCCGTACGGCGTCGTCGGCCAGGAGCGGCAGGACCGAGCCGGCCGCCATCTCCTCGTGCTCCACCAGCGGCCGTCCCCGCCGCCGGGCCACCGCCATGGCCTGGTCGGCCTGTTTCAGGGCCGCCGCCACGGCGCCCGGCCCGGCGGGCGCGGACAGGCCGACGACGAGTTCGTCCGGCTCGGGACCGGCGGCGTCCCGGCCGCGCCGCGCCTCCAGCGCCTCCGCGTGGTCCAGGCACGCCTGTACGGCCGAGCCCCCGTCGGCGGCCAGGACCACGAGTCGGCCCGGCTCCGGGACCACGAGCAGCGGCTCGCCGGTGCGGGCGGCCGCCGACTCCACGGCGTCGGCCAGCAGGGCCAGGCCCTCCGGCTGCGCGGTGCCCGGCAGCGCCGGTTCGGCCGCGATCAGCCGGAACGGGGCCTCCAGCAGGGCCCCGTACAGGTCCCCGGCCACCGCCCGCGCGTGCTCCGCCTCCCCCGCCAGCAGCATCCGCAGCACCGCCGCCCCCAGCCGGGACTCGGCGTCGTGCAGCGAACGCGAACGCTCGGTGGTGAGGGTCAGGAGCGCGACCGCGGAGTGGACCGCGTACCGCTCGGCCGTGCCCAGCGGGGCCCCGGTGCCGACGGCGAGGGCGCCTCGGGCCCGTCGGCCCGTGCCCAGGGACTGCAGCTCGACCCGGTCCTCCGAACCGCCGACCACGGCGCTCGCGGGCGCGGGCCGCTCCCGCAGCCGCTCCACGTCCGGGGTGAGCCGGGCGGCGCGCCGCGCGGCCCAGTCGGGGGCGGCCGCGACGACCGCGCCCGAGGTGTCGTACAGCGCGGCCCAGCCGTGCACGTGCGCGGCCAGCTTCGACAGCAGCTCGGCGGGCCCGTCGGCGGAGAGCGCGGCGCGCGTCAGCTCCCGCTGCGCCTCGAAACCGGCGGTCACGGCCCGGTACTGGTCGGCCGCGAGCGCGGCGGAGACGGCTTTGCTGATGGCGAGGAACGGGGTCCGCCGCGGTACCTCCAGCAGCGGCATGTCCTCGGTCCGCGCCGCCTCGACCAGCGCCTCGGGGATCGACTCGTAGTTCACGCCGGTCGCGAAGCCGATGCCGACGACCCCGGCCGCGGCGAGGCGGCGTACATAGCGGCCCATCTCCTCGGGATCCTCCGCGTCCAGCTTCATCGCGGTGATCAGGAGCAGTTCGCCGCCCTCCATGTAGGGCACGGGGTCGGCGAGCTCGCTGACGTGGGCCCAGCGCACGGGGGTGTCGAGGCGGCCCTCCCCCGCCCGGACGCTGAGCTTGAGCGCCGAGTGCTGGACGAGCGAGGCGAGGGTGAGCGGCATCGGTTACCAGGGGCCTTAGCGGGAGGGGGCGGCGGACGGGGAACGGCAGAAGGGCAGCAGGAGGAGCCGCGTCCACTTTTCGCCGTGTCGTACGAACGGCTCCCCTCGATTCTGCCACCTCGTACGGGTCCGTTCCGGCCGTTGCGCCGGTTCAGGCGGCTGCGGCCAGCCGCACCAGCAGGGGAGCCGCCCGCTCCCCACGGACCGAGGTCAGCGACAGCACCGCGTACCCGGGCGGCACGTCGTGGGCGAGGTCGGAGGCGGACCACCGCTCGCGCTCCACCTGCCGCACGGTGACCGCGTCGGTGGTGACGGCCTTGCCGGTGACGAGCTTGCGGAAGGCGTGGATCAGCCGGGTCAGCGGCTGGTCGGCGAAGACGGTGCGGTGGGTGACGTCGCGCGTCTCCACCCACTCGGTGCCCCAGGTCTCGGCGAAGCGCTTGCCGTCCCAGGTGGTCACCCCGGAGAAGGCCATCCGGCAGCCGACCGCACCGAGCAGCGGGGTCCGCAGCTCCTGCGGCACGTCGTCCAGCGAGCGCAGCGTGAGCAGGACTCCGGCGTTCGCCGAGCGCAGCCGCTGCACGCCCCGGACGGTCTGCGGGGTCAGGGTGTGCGAGGCGTCGTCGAAGGCGAGGAAGGCGAAGAGGGAGCGGTCGGTGCGGGCGGCCGCGGCGGCGTTGAACTGCGCGAGCAGCAGCCGGGCCAGCATCCGCGAGGCGTCGGCGTGCCCCCGCTCGGGCAGGTCGACGCGGACCCGGATCGGGTGTTCGAGGGTGCGCAGGGAGAACGGCCGGCCCTGGCCGGTGGTGTCGAAGAAGGAGGCGAAGGCGGGCCGGTCGAGCAGCGCCACGCGGTCGGCGAGGGCCGGCCCGGGGTCCGCGGGCGCCCCGTGCTGCCGTTCCCGGGCGTCCAGCTCGCGGAGCATCGTGTGCTGGCCGGCGTCGGCCAGGTCCCGGCGCAGCCCGCCGACGGCGTCCG
This sequence comes from Streptomyces sp. NPDC056224, assembly GCF_042267665.1. Lineage (NCBI taxonomy): Bacteria > Bacillati > Actinomycetota > Actinomycetes > Kitasatosporales > Streptomycetaceae > Streptomyces > Streptomyces sp. NPDC056224. Next base: position 104,055 of record NZ_JBHJTK010000016.1, on the reverse strand, counting down.
GCACCCGGTCGAGCAGCTCGCGCAGTTCGGGCACGGTGGGGAAGCGCCCGTACGCCGCCCGGAAGGGTCCCAGCAGCTGGGCGAGGGCGGTCGCGGCCCGGCGCACCTCGATCCCCGGCACGTCCCCGACGAAGGCCTCGGCGAGCAGGGTGGCGGCCTCGTCGGGGTCGGTGGCGCCGCCGTAGAGGTCGAGGTCGTAGACGGATTCGGGGTCGCCGACGCGGACCACGACGTCGTAGGCGGCGTCCGGTCCGAGCCGGGCCCCGGCCGCGCCGACGGCGACGACGGCGGCCTGGCCGGCGAGCGCCTGCAGCGCGAGGGACTCGACGACGGGCCGCACCAGCCGGCCGGTCTTGCCTGATCCCGACGGACCGACGGCGAGCAGCGAGGTCCCGAGGACTTCGGGGTCGAGCGCGAGCGAGGTGCCGCGGCGGGCGTACGGGTTGCGCGGGCCGTCCTCGACGGTGCCGAGCAGCACCTGCCGGGCCAGCAGGTCGTGGCGGGCGGCGCGCACGGGCAGGTCCCGCTCCCCGGACGGGTGTACGCAGGCCCCGGCGCCCTTGTCGCGCACGGCGTCGGCGAAGGCGCGCAGCCTCGACGGGTCCGCGCACACGGACTCCCACGCCCGCCGGATCCGCGCGTAGTCCACGTCGTTCATGCGCCCGGCCCCGGCCTCCCCTTCGAGGCGTTCGGCGGCGTCCCCCAGCCCGGCGCCCCGCAACTGCGGCCAGCGCGCGGGGTCGTCGGCGCCTCCCGCCTCGGGACGGACCGGGGCGGCGGCCCGAGTTGCGTGCACGGCGCGGACGGCGCGGCTGGCGAGCACCCGGCGGGCCAGCTCGGGCCAGCGGCCGAGGCGCCCGAAACCGATGGTCAGGGTGGCGGCGACCAGGGCGTACCAGACGTACGACGCCACGACGGACGGGAGCGTCCCCGCCCAGGAGTCGGGCGTGAACATGTAGAGGGGCCAGAGCCAGAAACCGCCGAGGTAGCCGTTCCACAGCAGGGACCACAGGAGCAGCCCGGCCAGCAGGGCGATCAGCGCTCCGCTGACCAGCTGGCGGGTGGGGCTCACCTCGGGTTCCTCGGCGGCCCGGGGCACGTGCCCGTACGTCCAGACGCCCGGCCCGTCGGAGGCGCGCGGATGGCGCAGCCAGTCCCCCAGCGCCGGCCCGGCCGCGGGGGCGTGGGAGGGCTTCGGGGGGAGGCCCGGGGGGCCCGGGGGGCCCGGGGGGTGTGCGGGGGGCCCGGCGGGTCGCGGTACCCGACCCGAACGGGTCTCCTGACCGTCGTACGTGCCCTCGGTGTCCATGAACCCCTGCCCCCTGCCCGTGCCGTGCGCTGCGGCGCTCAATCTAGTGCCCGGCCCGGGCGTTGGGGCCGTACCCCGCCATGACCGGCGGGACACGTCCCGCGTCCTTCCTATGGCCGTCACGGACAAGGACACGCGGGCACCACTCCCGAACGGAGCATGCAGTACCCCGTCCCCCGGGCCTAGCCTGCGGACAAAGACACAAGTGCGTCCGAAAACACCCCCAGGAGCCCTCTATGACCGCTGTCCCGCAGGAGCGCCGCATCGTCACCGCGATCCCCGGCCCCAAGTCGCAGGAGCTGCAGGCCCGCCGCCTCGAGACGGTGGCCGGCGGCGTGGGCTCCGTGCTCCCCGTCTTCACTGCCCGCGCGGGCGGCGGCATCATCGAGGACGTCGACGGCAACCGCCTGATCGACTTCGGCTCCGGCATCGCCGTGACCTCGGTCGGCGCCTCCGCCGAGGCCGTCGTGCGCCGCGCCTCCGCGCAGCTCGCGAACTTCACGCACACCTGCTTCATGGTCACGCCGTACGAGGGCTACGTCGAGGTCTGCGAGGCCCTGGCCGAGCTGACCCCCGGTGACCACGCCAAGAAGTCGGCCCTGTTCAACTCCGGCGCCGAGGCCGTCGAGAACGCCGTCAAGATCGCCCGTGCGTACACCAAGCGCCAGGCCGTCGTCGTCTTCGACCACGGCTACCACGGCCGTACGAACCTGACGATGGCGCTGACCTCGAAGAACATGCCGTACAAGCAGGGCTTCGGTCCGTTCGCGCCCGAGGTCTACCGCGTCCCGGTCGCCTACGGCTACCGCTGGCTCACCGGCGCCGAGAACTGCGGCCCCGAGGCCGCCGCGCAGGCCATCGACCAGATCACCAAGCAGATCGGCGCCGACAACGTCGCCGCGATCGTCATCGAGCCGGTCCTCGGCGAGGGCGGCTTCATCGAGCCGGCCAAGGGCTTCCTGCCCGCGCTCGTGAAGTTCGCCAACGACAACGGCATCGTCTTCGTGGCCGACGAGATCCAGTCCGGCTTCTGCCGCACCGGCCAGTGGTTCGCGTGCGAGGACGAGGGCATCGTCCCCGACCTGATCACCACCGCCAAGGGCATCGCGGGCGGTCTGCCGCTCGCCGCCGTGACCGGCCGCGCCGAGATCATGGACGCCGCCCACGCGGGCGGCCTGGGCGGCACCTACGGCGGCAACCCGGTGGCGTGCGCCGGTGCGCTCGGCTCCATCGAGACCATGAAGGAGCTCGACCTCAACGCCGCGGCGAAGAAGATCGAGTCCGTCATGAAGGCCCGCCTGACGGCCATGCAGGAGAAGTACGAGATCATCGGCGACATCCGCGGCCGCGGCGCCATGATCGCGATCGAGCTGGTCAAGGACCCCGCCTCCAAGACTCCGTTCCCGGAGGCGGCCGCGTCGCTCGCCAAGGCGTGCCACGCCGAGGGTCTGATGGTCCTCACCTGTGGCACCTACGGCAACGTGCTCCGCTTCCTGCCGCCGATCGTCATCGGCGAGGACCTGCTGAACGAGGGCCTGGACATCATCGAGGCCGCGTTCGCGGGCATCTGATCGAACGGCTAGAACGTGCGAGCGCAGCGCCGGGCCCCTACCGGCGGTAACCGTCGGGCGCTGTGAAGAACGTGTGGGGGGCCGATGGCGGGAGCGCGTTCCTGCTGTCGGTCCCCCTTTCGCTGCCGTACGGTTTCTGCAGATGAGTGAGACACCCCGCTCCCGGGAAACCGTGGGCGACACCAGTGCCGGGCTTCCCCAGCGCCGTACTGGGCATGCGTTCGCGCACACTCCTCACCGATCGGACGGCCGACCGCCCCAAACCCCCCGGGGCGTGCGGCGACCCGATCCGGGCGGCCGTCCCGGAACCATCCCCCCTGTTCCGGGACGGCCGGCCACTCTCCCCAAGGCCGCCGTCGCGGCGGCGCTCTGCCTGACGGCCTTCGCCCTGATCACCTGGCAGGTCCTGGTGTCGGGGCCGCTGCTGTCCCCGGACGCGCGCCTGAGCCGCACCCTCGTGCGCAGCGTCCCCGACGCCGTCACCGAACGGCTCTCGGACCTCGGCAACGTCCCGGTCGCCCTGCCCGTGCTCCTCCTCGCCGTCGCGTACGCCGCGTGGCGCGGCAACCGGCTCGGCGCCGCGGCCGCGGCCCTGGCCATGGCGCTGGTCCCGGCGCTGGTCGTCCCGCTGAAGGCGTGGACCGCCCGCCCCGGACCGCTGGAGCCCTGGGCCGCCGGCTACTTCCCCTCGGGCCACACCGCGACCGCGGCCGTCGCCTACCTCGGGGCGGCCCTGCTCGTCACCCCGTACACCCGCCGGGCATGGCCGGCGGCCGTCGCCCTCGTCCTGACGGGTGCGACGGCCGTCGGCCTGGTCCTGCGGGGCTGGCACTGGCCGCTGGACGCACTGGCCAGCCTCCTCGTGTGCGCCCCGCTGCTGCTGGCGGTGCGGTGGGCCGGCCGGCCGCACCCGCGGGGTGTCCGGCGTATCCGTCGGCGCTCAGGCTGAACTCCCGGCCCCGGAGCGGTCCCGGCCCGCGTTCGTCCCGTGCCGGTGAAGGGTTCGCACCGGGAGAGGGCCGGGCCGGGAGCATGCCGCGGGCTGCGTCACTCCGGCGTGGTGCAGCGGATCACGCGCCGGCGGGCGGATGCGGCCGGGGGCGTGCGCGTCGGCGGATCAGCTGTCGAAGCCGAGGCCGAAGCGGTCCAGCGTCCTGAGCCAGAGGTTGCGGTGCCCGCCCCGGCGGTCGGCGCGGGCCAGCGACCACTTGGTGAGGGTGATGCCGGTCCACGCGAAGGGCTCGGGCGGGAACGGCATCGGCTTGGACTTCACCATCTCCAGCCGGGTGCGCTCGCTGGAGATCCCGTCGAGCAGGTCCAGCATCACGTCCGCGCCGAAGCGGGTGGCGCCCACCCCGAGCCCGGTGTAGCCGGCCGCGTAGGCCACCTTCCCGGAGTGCGCGGTGCCGAAGAAGGCCGAGAAGCGCGAGCAGGTGTCGATCGCCCCGCCCCACGCGTGGCTGAAGCGGATCCCCTCCAGCTGCGGGAAGCAGGTGAAGAAGTGCTCCGCGAGCCTGAGGTAGGTCTCGGGACGGTGGTCGTACTCGGAGTCGAGCTTCCCCCGGTACGGGTAGACCGCGTCGTAGCCGCCCCACAGGATCCGGTGGTCCCTGGTGATCCGGAAGTAGTGGAACTGGTTCGCGCTGTCGCCCAGGCCCTGCCGGTTCTTCCAGCCGATGGCGGCGAGCTGCGCCTCGTCCAGCGGCTCGGTCATCAGCGCGTAGTCGTAGACCGGCACGGTGAACGGGCGGATGCGGCGGACCAGCGAGGGGAAGATGTTGGTGCCCAGGGCGACCCGGCGCGCGAGGATCGTCCCGTACGGGGTCTGCACGGTCATCCCCGGGCCGGCCGGGGCCATCTTCAGGCCGCGGGTGTTCTCGTAGATCCGCACCCCGAGGTCGAGGCAGGTCTGCTTGAGGCCCCAGGCCAGCTTCGCGGGGTTGAGCATGGCGACGCCGTCGCGGTCCCAGAGGCCCGCGAGGAAGGTCGGGGAGTCGACCTCGGCGCGCAGCGCGTCGCCCTCCAGCCACTCCGAGCCGCCCGCGAGGCCGAGGCGGCGGGCCTCCTCGTGGAGTTCCCGCAGCTCTTCGACCTGGTGGGGCTCGGTGGCCACGTCGATCTCGCCGGTGCGCTCGAAGTCGCAGTCGATGCCGTAGCGGGCGACCGCCTCCTCGATGGCGTCGAGGTTGCGGGCGCCCAGCTCCTCCAGCTTGGCGAGCTCCTGCGGCCAGCGGGCCATCCCGTTGCCCAGGCCGTGCGTGAGGGAGGCGGCGCAGAAGCCGCCGTTGCGCCCGGAGGCGGCCCAGCCCGCCTCCTTGCTCTCGATCAGGACGACGTCCCGTCCGGGGTCGCGCTCCTTGGCGAGCAGCGCGGTCCACAGACCGCTGTAGCCGCCGCCGACGACCAGCAGGTCGCACCGCTCGTCGCTGGTGAGCGCCGGCTGCGCGGCGGGCTTGCCGGGGTCGTCCAGCCAGTACGAGACCGGCTTCGCTTCGGAAAGGGATTTCGCAACACTACGCATGGCGACTGGGGCCATGGCTTCCAACTCCCTACAGGGGTCTACTTCGGTTGTGCCTTCTTGCGGCGGTTGCCGACCGTCTGGCCGACGAGGACCACCAGCACCGCGATGACGAACATCGCCGTGCCGATGACGTTGATCTGCACGGGCGTACCGCGCTGGGCCGAACCCCACACGAACATGGGGAAGGTGACGGTGTTGCCCGAGTTGAAGTTGGTGATGATGAAGTCGTCGAACGAGAGCGCGAAGGAGAGCAGCGCGCCCGCCGCGATTCCGGGTGCCGCGATCGGCAGGGTGACCCGTACGAAGGTCTGCACCGGGCCCGCGTAGAGGTCGCGTGCGGCCTCTTCCAGCCGCGGGTCCATGGACAGGACGCGCGCCTTGACGGCGGCGACGACGAAGCTGAGGCAGAACATGATGTGGGCGATCAGGATCGTCCAGAAGCCCAGCTGGATGCCCATGTTGAGGAAGAGGGCGAGCAGGGAGGCCGCCATCACGATCTCGGGCATGGCCATGGGCAGGAAGATCAGCGAGTTGACCGCGCCGCGCGCCCGGAAGCGGTAGCGCACCATCGCGAAGGCGATGGCGGTGCCCAGCGCGGTCGCGGCGACGGTGGCCCACAGCGCGATCTGGAGGGAGAGCGAGAGGGAGCCGCACAGGTCGGCGACCCCGCAGGGGTCCTTCCACGCGTCGAGCGAGAACTCCTGCCAGGCGTAGTTGAACCGCCCGGTGGGGTTGTTGAAGGAGAAGACGGTCACGACCACGTTCGGCAGGATCATGTACGCGAGCGTGCCGAGGCCCGCGATGACGACCAGATTGCGCCGGAGCCAGGCGATGGGGGTGCGCATCAGACCAGGTCCTCCGTCCCCGCTCGGCGGATGTAGATGGTCACCATGATCAGCACGATGGCCATGAGGATGAACGACAGCGCGGCCGCCGTCGGGTAGTCGAGGATCCGCAGGTACTGCGACTGGATGACGTTGCCGATCATCCGGGTGTCCGTGGAGCCGAGCAGTTCGGCGTTCACGTAGTCGCCGCTCGCCGGGATGAAGGTGAGCAGGGTGCCGGAGACCACGCCCGGCATGGACAGCGGGAAGGTCACCTTCCGGAAGACCGTGGCGGGGTGGGCGTACAGGTCCCCGGCCGCCTCGTGGAGGCGGGTGTCGATGCGCTCCAGCGAGGAGTACAGCGGCAGGATCATGAAGGGGAGGAAGTTGTACGTCAGACCGCAGACGACCGCGAGCGGCGTGGCCAGTACCCGGTCCCCCTGGGTCATGCCGAGCCAGCTCGTGACGTCCAGGAAGCCGATCTTGTTGAGGACGGCGACGACCGGGCCGCCGTCGGCCAGGATCGTCTTCCAGGCGAGCGTGCGGATCAGGAAGCTGGTGAAGAACGGCGCGATGACCAGGACGAGCAGCAGGTTGCGCCAGCGGCCCGCCCTGAAGGCGATCAGGTAGGCCAGCGGGTACCCGAGCAGCAGGCACAGCACGGTGGCGGTGCCGGCGTACAGCAGGGAGCGCAGGAACTGCGGGTAGTACTCGGTGAAGGCGTCCCAGTAGGTCTGGAAGTGCCAGGTGACCTGGAAGCCCTCCTCGAGGGAGCCGGTCTGCACCGAGGTGGAGGCCTGGTAGACCATCGGCAGCACGAAGAAGACCAGCAGCCACAGGATGCCGGGGAGCAGCAGCCAGTAGGGGACCAGCCGCTTGCGTACCGACGGCTTGTGCACCGGGGGTCCGGCCGGGGCGGGCGCCTGGGGCGGCGCTGTCTCTGCAACGGGGCCGGTCACGCGATCTCCTCGACCGTCTCGATGCCCGCGTCGATGTCCTGGGCGGCATCCAGGCCGAAGGTGTGCTCCGGGTTCCAGTGCAGGATCACCTCGGCGCCCGGCACCAGGCGGGCGTCCCGCTCGATGTTCTGGACGTACACCTCCAGCTCCGGGCAGACCTGGCTGTCGACGACGAACTGGGTGGAGACGCCGATGAAGGAGGAGGCGGCGATCCGGCCCGGGACCTTGTTGCGGCCCGCCGCGACGGTGTGCTCCTCGTCGGCGTGGACCACGGATATCTTCTCCGGGCGCACCCCGACCAGCAGCTTTCCGCCGGCCTTGGGGGTGGTCGAACAGCGGGCCCCGGGCAGCCGCAGCTTCGTCCCGGCCGAGCTGACCACGACATCGGCGCCGCCTGCCTCCAGGACCTCGGCCTCGATGAGGTTGGACGTCCCGAGGAAGTTGGCGACGAAGGTGGTGCCCGGGTTCTCGTACAGCTCGGCGGGCGCGCCCAGCTGCTCGACGCGGCCGCCGTTCATCACGGCGACCGTGTCGGCCATGGTCATGGCCTCCTCCTGGTCGTGCGTGACGTGCACGAAGGTGATGCCCACCTCGGTCTGGATGCGCTTGAGCTCCAGCTGCATCTGGCGGCGCAGCTTGAGGTCGAGGGCGCCGAGCGGCTCGTCGAGCAGGAGCACCTGGGGGTGGTTGATCAGGGCGCGGGCGACCGCGACCCGCTGCTGCTGCCCGCCGGAGAGCTGGTGCGGCTTGCGCTGGGCGAACTGGCCGAGCTGGACCAGCTCCAGCATCTCGTCGACCTGCTTCTTGACCGACTTGATGCCGCGGCGGCGCAGGCCGAAGGCGACGTTCTCGTAGATGTTCAGGTGCGGGAAGAGGGCGTAGCTCTGGAAGACCGTGTTGACCGGGCGCTTGTACGGCGGCAGGTGGGTGACCGCCCGGTCGCCGAGGTGGACCGTGCCGGTGGAGGGCTCCTCCAGGCCGGCGATCATGCGCAGGGTGGTGGTCTTCCCGCAGCCGGAGGCGCCGAGCAGGGCGAAGAAGGAGCCCTGGGGGATGGTGAGGTCCAGCGGGTGCACGGCGGTGAAGGAGCCGTAGTGCTTGCTGATCCCGGCGAGGCGGACGTCGCCGCCCGCGGTCTTGTCAGTCATGGATGGGTCCCGGGGTTGGGTGGGGCGAAGAGGTCAAGGGAGGGGTTCGCGGCGAGGCGGTACGGCTACGCGCCGATCAGCTTGGCGAACTTCTCTTCGTACGCCGTCTCTTCCTCGGCGCTGAGCGAGCGGAAGGCGTGCGCCTTCGCGGCCATCGCCTTGTCCGGCACGATCAGCGGGTTGTCGGCGAGGGCGGGATCGATCTTGGCCAGCTCGTCCTTGACGCCCTCGACCGGGCAGACGTAGCTGATGAAGGCGGCCAGCTGGGCGGCGTTCGCGGGTTCGTAGTAGAAGTCGATGAGCTTCTCGGCGTTGGCCTTGTGCCGGGCGTGGGCCGGGACCAGCAGGTTGTCGCTGGAGGTGATGTATCCGGGTGCCGGGATCGCGTACTGGATGTCCGGGTTGCCGGCCTGGAGCTGGATGACGTCGCCCGCCCAGGCGAGGCAGGCGGCCAGGTCGCCCTTGTCGAGGTCGGCGGTGTAGTCGTTGCCGGTGAAGCGGCGGATCTGCTTGGTGTCCACGCCCTTCTGCAGCCGGCCTATCGCCCCGTCGAAGTCCGCGGTGGTGAAGTTCGCCGGATCCTTGCCCTGGTCGAGCAGGGTCATGCCGACGCTGTCGCGCATCTCGGTGAGGAAGCCGACCCGGCCCTTGAGGGTGGGATCGTCGAGCAGCTGGGTGACGGAGTCGACCTTCTTCCCGTCGGTGGCCTTGGTGTTGTAGGCGATGACGGTGTCGATGCCGGTCCACGGGTAGCTGTACGCACGGCCCGGGTCCCAGTCGGGGGTGCGGAACTGCGGGATCAGGTTCGCGTAGGCGTGCGGGAGGTGCGAGGGGTCCAGCTTCTGCGCCCAGCCGAGGCGGATGATGCGGGCGGCGAGCCAGTCGGTGACGACGATCAGGTCGCGGCCGGTGTCCTGGCCGGCGGCGAGCTGCGGGCGGATCTTCCCGAAGAACTCGACGTTGTCGTTGATGTCCTCGGTGTATTTGACCTTGATCCCGGTGCGCTTGGTGAAGTCCTCCAGGGTGGGCCGGGTCTTCTCGTCGTCACTGGTGTCCATGTACTCGGTCCAGTTGGAGAAGTTGATCTCCTTCTCCTGGTCCGAGTGGTCGTCGGAGGCCACCGCCGCCTCGCCCGCGCGTTTGGCGGGCGGGATGCCGCACCCGGCGAGGGTGGACAGGCCTCCGAGGGTGAGCGCTCCGACTCCGGAGGCGCGCAGCAGCGAGCGGCGGGTGAGGGCGCCGCGCCCGCTGGTGAGGCTGCGCCGCATCGCGGCGAGTTGCGCCGCCGAGAGGCGGTCGGGCTCGAACTGCTCCATGCGCGTTGCCCTTTCGGAATGTTGGGCCGCTGGTCAGGCGGTGGGTTTCTTACCGGTCCCCGAAGATCGTGCGGTGCCAGTCCTTCGCGGCCACCGCGGTGTTGTCATACATCACATGCTTGACCTGCGTGTACTCCTCGAAGGAGTAGGCGCTCATGTCCTTTCCGAAGCCGCTCGCCTTGTAGCCGCCGTGGGGCATCTCGCTGATGATCGGGATGTGGTCGTTGACCCAGACGCAGCCCGCCTTGATCTCGCGCGTGGCCCGGTTCGCCCGGTAGAGGTCCCGGCTCCAGGCGGAGGCGGCGAGCCCGTACGGGGTGTCGTTGGCGAGCTCGATGCCCTCGTCGTCGGTGTCGAAGGGCAGGACGACCAGGACCGGGCCGAAGATCTCGGACTGGACGACCTCGCTGTCCTGGGCGGCGCCGGTGATCAGGGTGGGCCGGTAGTACGCGCCCTCGGCGAGGCTGCTCCCGTCCGCCCCGGTCTGCGGGATCTCGCCTCCGGTGACGACGGTGGCGTACGCGCGGGCGCGTTCGACGAAGCCGGCGACCCGGTCGCGCTGGGCGTGGGAGACCAGCGGTCCCAGGTCGGTGGTGGCCGCGAAGGGGTCACCGAGGCGGACGGTCTCCATCAGCTCCGCGACGCGGGCGACGAAGGCGTCGTGCAGGGTGCGCTGGACGTAGGCGCGGGTGGCGGCGGTGCAGTCCTGGCCGGTGTTGATGAGGGAGGCGGCGACGGCGCCGTGCGCGGCGGCCTCCAGATCGGCGTCGTCGAAGACCAGGAAGGGGGCCTTGCCGCCGAGCTCCAGGTGGAGGCGCTTGACGGTGGCGGTGGCGATCTCGGCGACCCGCTTGCCGACGGCCGTGGAGCCGGTGAAGGAGGTCATGACGACGTCGGGGTGGCCGACCAGGTGCTCACCGGCCTCGCGGCCGGCGCCGGTGACGATGTTGATCACGCCGTCGGGCAGGCCCGCCTCCTTGGCCGCCTGCGCGAACATCAGCGAGGTCAGCGGGGTGAGCTCGGCGGGCTTGAGGACGATGGTGTTGCCCGCCGCGATCGCCGGGAGGATCTTCCAGGCGGCCATCTGGAGCGGATAGTTCCAGGGCGCGATGGAGCCGACGACGCCGATGGCCTCGCGTCGTACGCAGGAGGTGTGGTCCCCGGAGTACTCGCCGGCCGCCTGCCCCTGGAGATGGCGGGCGGCGCCCGCGAAGAAGGCCGTGTTGTCGATGGTCCCCGGCACGTCGAACTCCGTGGACAGCTTGACCGGCTTCCCGCACTGGAGGGACTCGGCGTACGCGAAGTCCTGCGCCTGCTCGGCCAGTACGGCGGCCAGCCGGTGCAGGGCGTCCGAACGCTCCCCGGGGGTGGCGCCGGACCATGCCGGGAAGGCCCTCTTGGCGGCGGCGACGGCCTCGTCCACGTCCGCCGTGCTCGCCAGTTCATAGGTGAGGACCTCGTCGCCGGTGGCGGGATCGACCACTGTGTGTGACTGACCGGAGGTGCCGGACCCGAGGCGCCCGTCGATGTACTGCGCGCCGTCCGCGAAGCGGTCCCTGACCTGGAAGCGGTTGCCCATCACGCTCTCACGCTCTCCGTAGCTACAGTTCGGGCTACAGCCCGAATTGAGTGCCGATCCTGACAGAGGACATCCCCTTGGCCAAGTGATTCCGTTGTTGCCTTTTGATTACGCGACGGAATCGGTCGACCATGTGTCGAGGCACACCCGAAATCCCGTACGAAGTGTCAGTGGCGACTGTCAGACTCGCGTGCATGGACATGATCGACGAACTGATCAAGCAGGTCAGCCACGGTGACAGGGTGAAGTTCCTGCCGTTCTGGGGGCACCGCCCCCGGCCCGACGGAACGCTCGGACCGAGCTGCCTGAGCCAGTGGTGGCCGTCCGCCTTCACTGTGGGTGATGTCCGCTATGCCACGGCGGAGCACTGGATGATGGCCGGGAAGGCCCGCCTGTTCCAGGACGCGGAGGCCGAGCGCGCCGCCCTGGAGGCGGCCACGGCGGCGGAGGCGAAGAAGGCCGGGCGGCTGGTGCGCGGCTTCGACGACGCGGTCTGGGAGCGGGAGCGGTTCGCGCTCGTGGTGGAGGGCAGCGTGCACAAGTTCGCCTCCGACCCGGCGCTGCGCTCGTACCTGCTGTCCACCGGGAACCGGGTGCTGGTCGAGGCCAGCCCGATGGACCGGATCTGGGGCATCGGCCTGTCGGCCGACGACGAGCGCGCCCTGGACCCGGCGCGCTGGCGTGGCCTGAACCTGCTGGGCTTCGCCCTGATGGAGGCCCGGGACCGGCTGCGCGCGGACGCCGCGTGACGGAGCGGCGCCGGGTGGCCGCGGTGATCATCCGGGAGGGCCGCGTACTCATGGTGCGCGAGCGCGGGCGGGGGCCCACGGGCCGGCACGACGGGCCTGAGTACTGGACCCTGCCGGGTGGCGGGCTCGAAGCGGGCGAGCGGCCCGAGGAGGCGGTCCGGCGGGAAGTGGCCGAGGAGGTGGGGCTGCGCGCCCTGGACGTGCGGTACGCGTACGACTCGCCGTACCCGTCGGGCTGGACCTCCTGCTTCCGCGTGGACGTCGAGCCCGGCGAGCCGGTCCTCGGTGTCGACCCGGATCTGGTGTGCGACTGCCCGCGGATGGTCGGGCTCATCTGGGTCCCGCTGTCGCGCGGCGGCGCCGACGGCGAAGTCATGGTGCCGACGCTGCTGATGGCGGCCACGGTCTGACCGGCGGTTAATTGCGTGGCGGCGCCCGGACCCGGCGCCTAATGTGATCCTCGTCCAGGTGCGAAGGCGAGACCTACTTCCACTGTTAATGGGGAGGTCGCGGGTTCGAGTCCCGTCACCGGCTTCGGGCCGGTGTAGCTCAGTCGGCAGAGCACCACGTGGTTTCGCCGGCCTTGTTCTCTGGACACCTACGTCACGCACCTCCCGGTGCGCGGGCTGCGGCTCCTTCTTTTGCAAAGACACCAGGCCGCCGCCACCTTGATCTCGGGAGGCGGTGCGTGGGGGATGCCCGGTGCGCAGGCAGCGGCTACTTCCGGATCAACGGGTCGCGGGTTCGAATCCCGCCCGGCCACGGCCGGTAGCTCAGTTCGGTAGAGCAGTCGACACAGTCCGCAGCCGACTTCGATCTCGGGCATCCCTCACGCCAGGCCTCCCCCGCGTCCTTTGAATTCGGGGGGATTCACCATGGCTCGTTTCAACCTGCGCTCGCTCACGTCCGCGCCCGCCCCGCCGCCGGCTTCGCCCGTGCGCTCGACCCGCCGCGCCCGCACCCGTGAGGGCGGACCGGGTCACGAACGCGATGCGCGCTCCGAGCTGTTCCTGCTCGCCGTCGCCAACTTCGTGACGCAGCAGACCTTCTACGAGAGCGGCGAGGACCGCGACGACCACTTCGGCACGCTCGTGCGGCGGCTCGCGGTCGAGGACCCCGCGTGGACCGCCGGCCTGCTGGGCTGGCTCCGCGGGGACGCGAACATGCGCACCGCCTCGCTCGTCGGCGCCGCCGAGTACGTCAGGGCCCGGCTCGACGCGGGCGTCACCGACGGGCCTTCGAACCGGCAGGTCGTGGACTCCGTACTGCGGCGCGCGGACGAACCCGGTGAGCTGCTGGCCTACTGGACGGCGAAGTACGGGCGGAACGTGCCCAAGCCCGTCAAGCGCGGCATCGCCGACGCCGTGCGCAGGCTCTACTCCGCCGCCTCGCTGCTGAAGTACGACACCGCCTCCGCTCGACGTGGGTACCGCTTCGGCGACGTCCTCAACCTCGTGCACGCCTCCCCCGACCCGGCGAAGGCCTGGCAGGGCGAACTGTTCCGCCACGCCCTCGACCGCCGCCACCACCCGGAGAGCGCGCGGATCCCGGCCGGCGACCGCACCCTCGCCGCCCACCGGGCGCTGATGGAGCTGCCGGTCGGTGACCGGCGTGCCGTGGTCACCGGGGCGGGCGGCGCCGAGCGGCTCGCGGAGGCGGGCATGACCTGGGAGGCGCTGGCCGGCTGGCTGCAGGGACCCATGGACGCGGCCGCCTGGGAGGCGGTCATCCCGTCGATGGGTGCGATGGCCCTGCTGCGCAACCTGCGCAACTTCGACCAGGCCGGGGTCTCGGACGAGGTGGCCGAGCGGGTCGCGGCGAGGATCTGCGATCCGCAGGCCGTCGCCCGGGCTCGGCAGTTCCCCTTCCGCTACCTGGCGGCCTACCGGCACGCGCCCTCGCTGCGCTGGGCGTACCCGCTGGAGCAGGCGCTCGGCCACTCGCTGGGCAACGTACCGGCGCTGCCCGGGCGGACCCTGGTCCTCGTCGACCGGTCCGGGTCGATGTGGTCCCCGCTGTCGGACCGCTCCCAGCTCAACCGGGCCGACGCGGCGGCCGTGTTCGGGGCGGCGCTCGCACTGCGGGCCGAGGACGCGGACCTGGTGCAGTTCGGCTCGACCAGTCAGGCGGTCACGTACAGCCGGGGCGAATCCGTACTGAAGGTGCTGGAGCGGTTCGGGGACCTCGGCGGCACCTACACGGCGCAGGCCGTGCGGGAGCACTACCGCGGCCACGACCGGGTGCTGATCGTCACCGACGAGCAGGCCGCCGCCTCCTACGGCCACGGCGGTGACCCGGCGGCCCAGGTGCCGGCGACGGTGCCGGTGTACACCTGGAACCTGGCGGGCTACCGGGTGGGCCACGGGCCGTCCGGCTCCGCGAACCGGCACACCTTCGGCGGACTCACCGACGCGGCCTTCCGCATGGTGTCCCTGATCGAGGGCGGCCGGGACGCCGACTGGCCGTGGACGGCGCCGTCCTCAGCCTGAGCCTGAACCCCGGCTCATATCTTCTCGCGCACCCGCGAGTTGGAGTACGGGCTCTCGTAGTCGGAGTCGCCCTCCCAGTCCCCGTTCATGAACGGGGCGAACATGGCAAGGAGCATCAGGGCGCCCAGCACGATGCCTATGGCTCCGAGGATGATGCCGGCCAGTGCCATCCCGCCGTTGTCGGCCTCGCCGCGGGTGGCCTTGCCCTTGCCGAGGGCGCCGAAGACGATGGCTCCGATCCCGAGCGCGATCGCGATGAAGCTGGTGATGCAGCCGACGACCGAGATGATGCCGAGGACGAGGGCGGTGACGCCGAAGCCGTTGCTCTTCGGTGCCGCGTACAACGGGTAGCCGGCATTGCCCGGGTAACCGTTGTACCCCGGGTATCCGGGGTATCCCGCGTCACCGGGGTACCCGTAGCCCGGTACTGCGGACCCGTAGCCCGGTACGGCGGCGGTCGGCGTCAGCGGCGGGGTCGGCATGGGCGTGGGAGTGGGCGTGGGCGTGGGCGTCGGATACCCGTACCCGCTCGCGTCCGGCTGGGCCGGATACCCGTACGCGGGCGGCTGCGCGGGCGTCGGTGCCGGATCGGGCGGCGGCGGCTGCGCCCCCGGCATCCCGGCAACCGTCTGATGGTCGTGCACGGACGGCGGTCCCGGCGTGCCCCGCTGCTTGCCGAGGTCCACCACCGGCCGCTCCGGCGGCGCCCACGGATCCCTCGCCTCAGGGCTCTGGTCGGTCATGCGGCTCCCCCCATTCGTACGGCCATGCTAAGCGTTGCCACCGACAGTCACGGTGCTGCCTACGATGAAGGCCGACCTGCCCGCACCCGCGTCCTCCCGGAGGCACCTCCATGACCGACCTGCATCCCTTCATCGCGGGACTGCCCAAGGCGGAACTCCACGTCCACCACGTCGGCTCGGCATCCCCGCGCATCGTGGCCGAGCTCGCCTCCCGGCACCCCGACTCGAAGGTCCCGACCGACCCCGGGGCCCTCGCCGACTACTTCACCTTCACCGACTTCGCGCACTTCATCGACGTCTACCTCTCCGTCGTGGACCTGGTCCGCACGCCCGAGGACGTCCGGCTGCTGACCTTCGAGGTCGCCCGTGACATGGCACGGCAGAACATCCGCTACGCCGAACTGACCATCACCCCCTACTCCTCCACGCGCCGCGGCATCGACGAGACGGCTTTCATGGAGGCCATCGAGGACGCCCGCAAGGCGGCCGAGGCCGAGCTCGGCGTCATCCTGCGCTGGTGCTTCGACATCCCCGGTGAGGCCGGCCTGGAGGCCGCCGCCGAGACCGCCCGCCTCGCCGTGGACCTGCGCCCCGAGGGCCTGGTCTCCTTCGGCCTGGGCGGCCCCGAGATCGGCGTCCCGCGGCCCCAGTTCAAGCCGTACTTCGACCGGGCTCGCGCCGCCGGCCTGCACAGCGTGCCGCACGCCGGCGAGACCACCGGCCCCGAGACCGTCTGGGACGCCATCCGCGAGCTGGGCGCCGTGCGCATCGGCCACGGCACCAGCTCCACCCAGGACCCGGAACTGCTCGCCTACCTGGCCGAGCACCGGATCGCGCTGGAGGTCTGCCCGACCTCCAACCTCGCCACCCGCGCGGTCACCGACATCGACCGGCACCCCGTCAAGGAGATGGTCGCCGCGGGCGTGCTCGTCACCATCAACAGCGACGACCCGCCGATGTTCGGCTCCGACCTGAACAACGAGTACGCGGTGGCCGCGCGCCTCCTCGACCTCGACGAGACCGGTCTCGCCCAGCTGGCCAAGAACGCCGTCGGGGCCTCCTTCCTCGACGCGGCGGGCAAGGCCCGGCTCACCGCGGAGATCGACGCGTACACGGCCGCATGGCTCGCGCGCTGACGGCCGCTTGATCATGCGGCCGTGAGAATGGGGCCATGCGCACCCTGACTGCCGTCGGCCACCGCGGCGATCCCTACCGTGTCCGTGAGAACACCCTGTCCTCGATCCGCTCCGCCTTCGCGCGCGGGGCGGACGCGGTCGAGATCGACGTGCGGCTGACCCGCGACGGGGTGCCGGTCCTGCTCCACGACGAGACGCTCCATCGGTTGTGGGGCCATGACGTGCGCCTGGACGCCGTCACGGCCCCACAGCTGGGGGAGCTGACGCAGGGCGCGATCCCGACGCTGCGCGACGCGCTGACGGCGGCGGGGGTGGGGGCGGGCCGGCTGATGCTCGACCTGCCGGGTGCCTCGTACGAGGCGGTACGGACCGTGGTGGGTCAGGTCCGCGAGTGCGGGGCGCGCGAGCGCACCTACTACTGCGCGGGCCCCGCCACCATGCTGGCGGTCCGGGCCGCCGATCCGGGCGCGGAGATCGCGCTGACCTGGACCACGCTGTCACCGCCGCGGCGGGTGCTGATCGACGCGGTCGCGCCGCGCTGGCTCAACTACCGCTTCGGGCTGGTCGGCCGGGAGCTGACGGACGCGCTCCACCGGGACGGCCTGCTGGTTTCGGCCTGGACCGCGGACACCAGGCGGACGATGCGGGGGCTCGTCAGGGCCGGGGTCGACTCGATCACCACCAACCGGGTGGACGCGCTGGCGGCCGTACGGGCCGAGTTCGGCCGGTGATACGCGCCCTCGGGGAGCGGATCCGGCACGCGGACCCGCGCTGGCAGGACCTGGGGCTGATGCTGCTGGTGCAGGTGGCCACGACGATTCCGTTCGTCGTGCCCCGGGCTCCGGACGAGTCGCCGGCCGACTGGCCGGCGTACCTGCTGACCACGCTGGTCAACGTGCCGCTCGTGTGGCGCCGGCGGGCGCCGGTGGGGGTGATGTTCGGGGTGATCACGGCCGGCTCGGTGTACCGGCTGTCGCTGGACGGTCCCGGGCAGCCGCTGCCGTACGCGGCGCTGATCGCCGTCTACACCATCGCGTTGCTGTGCTCGGCGCGGGTGCGGCTCGTGATGGGGGTGATCGTGACGGTGGCCATCGTGGGCTCCGTGGCGCTCAACACGACGACGGCCAAGGAGCTGTTGTTCGCGCTCTTCGTGTTCGGCGCGGCGGTCGCGCTGGGCAGGCTGCAGGCCACCCGGCAGGCGTACACGGCGGCCGTCGAGGACCGGGCGGCGCAGCTGGAGCGGGCGAACCGGATCGAGGCGGAGCAGGCCGCGGCCCGGGAGCGGGCCCGGATCGCGCGGGAGATGCACGACGTCCTCTCGCACGCGGTCAGCATCATGATCGTGCAGGCGGAGGCCGGTCCGGTGGCGGTCCGCAGGGCGCCGGCCCGGGCCGAGGCGGCCTTCGAGGCGATCGCGGAGACGGGCCGGGACGCGATGGCGCAACTGCGCACGATGCTGGGCGTGCTGCGTGCGCAGGAGGCGGCTCCGCGTGCGCCGCAGCCCGGGATCGGGACGCTGCCGACGCTGCTGGACCGGGTGCGGGCCGGCGGGGTGCGGGTGTCGTACGGGCGGACGGGCGAGGTGCGGGAGCTGCCCGCCGCACTGGAGGCCACCGTGCACCGGGTGGTGCAGGAGGCGCTGACGAACGTCGTGAAGCACGCCGCGGCCTCGGCGGTGGAGGTCGGGCTGGAGTACGGGGCGCGGGCACTGACCGTGACGGTCACGGACGACGGCCGGGGGCCGGGCCCGTCCTCGGGCGGGCTCGGCCTGATCGGGATCCGCGAGCGGGCGGCGGCCCACGGCGGGACGGCCGAGGCCGGTCCGGGGCCGGGCGGGCAGGGCTTCTCGGTGCGGGTGGTCCTTGTAACCTCGCCGCTGGGGGTGGGGAATTGACGATCCGTGTGGTGGTGGCCGACGACCAGGAGCTGGTGCGCAGCGGGTTCGCGATGATCCTGGACGTCCAGGAGGACATCGAGGTCGTGGCGGAGGTCGGGGACGGCGCGGCGGCGCTGGAGGCGGTGGCCCGGCTCTCGCCGGACGTGGCCCTGCTGGACGTCCGGATGCCGGTGCTGGACGGGATCGAGGCGTGCCGGGCGATCACGGCGCGGAGCGCGTGCCGGACGGTGATGCTGACGACGTTCGACTCGGACGAGTACGTGTACGAGGCGCTGCACGCGGGGGCGAGCGGGTTCCTGCTGAAGGACGTGCGGCGGGACGATCTGGTGCATGCGGTACGGGTGGTGGCGGCGGGCGAGTCGCTGCTGGCGCCTTCCGTGGCGCGGCGGCTGATCGAGGAGTACACGGCGGCGACGGCGCGTCCCTCCCTTCCGGCCTTCGCGGCGGACCGGCTGGAGGTGCTGACGGCGCGGGAGCGGGAGACGCTGCTGCATCTCGGGCGGGGGCTGTCGAACGCGGAGATCGCGGCGGCGCTGGTGGTGAGCGAGCACACGGTGAAGTCGCACGTGGGGAACGTGCTGGCCAAGCTGGGGCTGCGGGACCGGATCCAGGCGGTGATCTGCGCGTACGAGACGGGTCTGATCGCGGCGGGTACTCCCTCCGGGGAGTGAGTGGACGGCGTGTCGCCTCCCTCGCGCGGTTGAGTTGTCGTACTGGTGAAGACCCGTCTCAGTGGTGATCCTCAACCACCCCTCCGACCAGGAACATTGAGGTCACCGGGGCAGCTGGGCCCCGCACTCTCGCAGGGGGAAGACATCATGAACGCATCCGCGCGCACGCTGATCGCCGCCGCTCTGGTCCTCGGTGTCGTGTCCGGCCCGGCGGTCGCCCACGCCGCTCCGGGTCCCGCTCCGGGTCCCGCTCCCGCTCCGGCTCCGGCTCCGGCTCCGGCTCCGGCTCCCGTGGCGGATCCCGTGGCGGTGGGTGCCGTCGCACCGGCCGTCCCGACCCCGCCGAACGCGGCGGCGCTGGAGCGGGCGATCGCGGGACTCGGTCCGCAGAATCCTTACGCGACGGCCGCGCTGGTCCGCGTGGGTGGGACGAGCGGCAGCTGGAAGGGCAGTTCCGGCGTGGCCGACATCCGTACGGGGCGCGGGCCGGTCGAAGGCGCCCGGTTCCGGGCCGGTTCGGTGACGAAGACCTTCACCGCGGCGGTGGTGCTGCAGTTGGCCGCCGAGGGCAGGGTGGATCTGGACCGGCCGGTACAGGAGTACCTGCCGGGCCTGCTGTCAGGGGATTTCGAGCCGGTCAGCGTGCGGCAGCTGCTGAACTACACGAGCGGCATCCGACCGGCCGACGGTCCGGGGGACTCCTTCGAGGAGCAGTACGCCCACCGGTTCGATGTGGTCGATCCGCGCGCGCTGATCGCCAATGCCGTGGCGAAGGGGCCGGAGTTCCGGCCGGGCGAGAAGCAGCACTACCTCAACATCGACTACACGATCCTGGCCGTGCTGATCGAGAAGGTCACGGGCACGACGTACGAGCGGGCTCTGACCACCCGGATACTGAGGCCCCTGGGCCTGCACCACACCTCGGTGCCGTCCCGTGAGCAGAACCGGATATCCGGCGCGCACCACCACGGATACCAGGCGGTGTCGCGGCCCGACGGCTCGCGGGAGCTCGTCGACGTGACCGACTGGAACTCCTCCGCCAACTGGGCCGCCGGGGACCTGATATCGACCACCGCGGACCTGGAGAGGTTCACCGTGGCCCTGTTCGGCGGCCGGGTGGTGCCGAAGGCGCAGCTGGAGGAGATGTTCACGGTGCCCCGGGTGAAGGACTTCGAGTCCGGCGAGGACGCCGCGCAGACGGCGGGGCTGAAGCGGCTGGTGTTGCCGGACGGCACGGTGACCTACGGCAAGACGGGCTCCCGGTACGGCTACAGCACCGTGATCGGCGGGACGCGCGACCTCTCCCGCACGCTGGTCTACTCGGTCAACTCCACGGACGCGAAGGGCCGGGACATGAACGAGGTGACCTTCGGCATCGTGATGGCCGCCTTCACTGAGCAGGCATCGCCTCAAGGCGCTTGATCATGCGGCGCAGGATCAGCAGCGGGATCACCCCGAAGACGCCGAACGACATGTCGATGACGCTCCAGTACAGGGGTATGCCGCGGATCGGGCCGCAGATCAGCGCCAGCGGGATGATTCCGGCGCAGGCGACCATGCCGGCCTCGACGATCCAGATGTTGCGGACCGGGTCCCGGTACACGCCGTAGAAGAAGACGGCGATGACGAGATGGGCGAAGGCGAGCCAGTCGGTCCCGTAGAGGAGGAAGGGGTATTCGGCGTCGGCGCGGTCCAGTCCGTCACCCACCCGTCGCAGCCACTCGTTGTCCAGCAGGGCGTTGGCCCAGTGGAGCTCGCTGACCAGGGGGAAGGCCGTGAGTCCGCTCAGCACGAGGCAGACGAGGAACAGGGTCAGCCAGGCACGGATCCGCCGCTGAAGGGCGCTTCTCTCGCTCATGGAAGGAAGCGTACAGCGAGAATTGAACATGTTCAGCCATTCTGTGAACGCGTTCAACTCGGCGGCCGGGTCGTGGTCAGAGCCCCACGATCGCGTTCCAGCGCCGAGCGAGGGAGCGGCGCTCGGCCGAAGAGATGTCCCTGGCCACGACGAGCCGCTTGCGCATGTCGCCGTCGGGGAAGACCAGCGGATTCTCGGCCAGTTCGGCGGTCTCCTTGTCGCCGGAGCCGGCCAGCACCTCGCGGGCGGCCGGGACCGGGCAGACGTAGTTGACGGAGGCGGCGAGCTCGGCCGCCACCTCCGGGTCGTAGTAGTGGTCGATCAAGGCCTCGGCATTGGCCTTGTGCCGGGCCAGGTTGGGCACGAGGAGGCTCTCCGCCCAGAGTTCGGCCCCCTCCTCCGGCACCACGAACTCGATGTCCGGGTTGTCGGCCTGCAACTGGATGGCGTCGCCGGAGTAGGCCTGGCAGGCCAGGACGTCGCCCTTGCTCAGATCGGAGGTGTAGTCGTTGCCGGTGAAGCGGCGGATGTGCTTCTTGCCCACCAGGCTCTCGACCCGGTCGCACATCCGGTGGAAGTCGGACTCCGTCCAGCGGGTGACGTCCACCCCTTCGCCCTGCATCAGCAGCGCGAAGGACTCGTCGAGGCCGGAGAAGAGGGTGACCTTGCCCGCGAGGTCCGGCTGCCAGAGGTCCCCGACCGACTTGATCTCCCGGCCCAGGGCCTTGCGGTTGTAGGCGATGCCGGTGATCCCCGACTGCCAGGGGACGGTGTGGAGCCGGCCCTCGTCGAAGGCCGGGGACCGCAGCTGCGGGTCCAGGTACTCGGCCACGTTGGACTGCGCCGAACGGTCCATCTTCTGGGCCCAGCCCAGGTGGACGAAGCGCGCGGCCATCCAGTCGCTGACCACGATCAGGTCGTGGCCCGTCTCCTGGTGGTTCATCAGGGCCGGGCTGACCTTGCCGAAGAACTCGTCGTTGTCGTTGATCTCCTCGGCGTACCGGACCTCGATGCCCGTCCTCCCGGAGAAGGCCTCCAGAGTGGGACGGCGCTCCTCGTCCTCCTCGTCGGTGTCGATGTACAGCGGCCAGTTGGAGAAGACGACGCTCCGGTCACTGCCGGACCGGTCGACGCCTTCGCGCCGGCCCTCGGGGACGTAGGCGGCGGGAACCCCGCAGCCGGTGAGGGCGGCCAGCAGGCCCGTGGCACCGAGGCCGCGCAGCGCCGCGCGGCGGGAGAAGGCGAGTTCAGGCATGGGCTCAGCCTCGGTGAACGCGAAGGGGCGGGCAATAGACATGTTGTCTACTGCCCGCCCCTTCGACGCTGTGCTGTGACCGATGCGGCCGATCAGCCGTCGAGCGAGGTCATGACGTGCTTGATGCGCGTGTAGTCCTCGAAGCCGTAGGCGGAGAGGTCCTTGCCGTAGCCGGACTTCTTGAAGCCGCCGTGCGGCATCTCGGCGACGAGCGGGATGTGGGTGTTGATCCACACGCAGCCGAAGTCGAGGCTCTTGGACATCCGCATCGCCCGGCCGTGGTCCTTGGTCCACACCGAGGAGGCGAGGGCGAACTCGACGCCGTTCGCGTACTCCAGGGCCTGGGCCTCGTCGGCGAAGGACTGGACGGTGATGACGGGGCCGAAGACCTCGTTCTGGATGATCTCGTCGTCCTGCTTGAGGCCGGAGACCACGGTCGGGGCGTAGAAGTAGCCCTTCTCCCCGACCTGGTGGCCGCCCGCCTCGACCTTGGCGTGGGCGGGGAGGCGCTCGATGAAGCCCGCGACCTGCTTGAGCTGGTTCGGGTTGTTGAGCGGGCCGTACAGCACGTCCTCGTCGTCCGGCTGGCCGGTCTTGGTGTCGGAGGCGGCCTTGGCGAGCGCGGCCACGAACTCGTCGTGGATCGACTCGTGCACGAGCACGCGGGTGGCGGCGGTGCAGTCCTGGCCGGCGTTGAAGTAGCCGGCGACCGCGATGTCCTCGACGGCCTTCGCGATATCGGCGTCCTGGAAGACCACGACCGGAGCCTTGCCGCCGAGCTCCAGGTGAACGCGCTTGACGTCCTTGGAGGCGCTCTCGGCGACCTGCATGCCCGCGCGCACCGAGCCGGTGATGGAGGCCATCGCCGGGGTGGAGTGCTCGACCATGGCCTTGCCGGTCTCGCGGTCACCGCAGATGACGTTGAAGACGCCCTTGGGCAGGACGGAGTCGATGATCTCCGCCATCAGGACGGTGGAGGCCGGAGTGGTGTCCGAGGGCTTGAGCACCACGGTGTTGCCCGCGGCGATGGCCGGCGCGAACTTCCACACGGCCATCATCATCGGGTAGTTCCACGGCGCGACCTGGGCGCAGACACCGACCGGCTCACGGCGGATGATCGAGGTCATCCCCTCCATGTACTCGCCGGCCGAGCGGCCCTCCAGCAGCCGGGCGGCGCCGGCGAAGAAGCGGATCTGGTCCACCATCGGCGGCAGCTCCTCGCTGGCCGTGAGGCCCAGCGGCTTGCCGGTGTTCTCCGACTCCGCGGCGACGAGCTCGTCCGCGCGCGCCTCGAAGGCGTCCGCGATCTTCAGCAGCGCCTTCTGGCGCTCCGAGGGCGTGGTGTCACGCCAGCCCGGGAAGGCCGCGGCGGCTGCGGCCATGGCGGCGTCGACATCGGCCTGGCCCGAGAGCGGGGCGGTGGCGTACACCTCGCCGGTGGCCGGGTTGACCACCTCGGTGGTCCGCCCGTCGGCGGCGTCCTTGAACTCCCCGCCGATGTAGTTGCGCAGACGACGCAGTTCGGTGGTCACTACAGCCACACTCCTGATCACATGTCCAACGATTGAGACGAATCCCAAGCCTAGCCTCTCGGCGGACGCTTTCGACAGACCCGGATGCCACGACCTACGAAATCAGTGAGATCAGAGTCGCCAGACAACGGATTTCATCGATTCCGTCTTGCGGAACAGACGACTCCTCGTGCACAGTGAGGTCGTGGTCAGTCGAAGCGCAGATTCCAGGAACAGACAACCGTCCCCTTCGGTCGATGCTGTGTCCCTGGCGATCATCGAGCAACTGCAGGAGGACGGTCGTCGTCCATATGCGTCGATCGGCAAGGCCGTCGGCCTGTCCGAGGCGGCTGTGCGCCAGCGCGTGCAGAAGTTGCTCGACCAGGGCGTCATGCAGATCGTCGCCGTCACCGACCCCCTCACCGTGGGCCTGCGGCGCCAGGCCATGGTCGGCATCAACGTCGAGGGTGACCTCGACCCGGTGGCCGACGCCCTGACCGCCATGGCCGAATGCGAGTACGTGGTGATGACCGCGGGCTCGTTCGACCTGATGGTGGAGATCGTCTGCGAGGACGACGACCACCTGCTGGAAACGATCAACAAGAAGATCCGCACGCTCCCCGGCGTGCGGACGACCGAAAGCTTCGTCTACCTGAAGCTGAAGAAGCAGACCTACATGTGGGGAACTCGATAGCCCGTGAGCCAGGACCTCTCCAAAACCGCGTACGACCACCTGTGGATGCACTTCACCCGCATGTCGTCCTACGAGAACGCGCCCGTCCCCACCATCGTGCGTGGTGAGGGCACCTACATCTTCGACGACAAGGGCAAGCGCTACCTCGACGGTCTCGCCGGACTGTTCGTGGTCAACGCGGGTCACGGCCGCAAGGAACTGGCCGAGGTCGCCTACAAGCAGGCCCAGGAACTCGCGTTCTTCCCCATCTGGTCGTACGCGCACCCCAAGGCGGTGGAGCTCGCCGAGCGCCTCGCCGACTACGCCCCGGGCGACCTGAACAAGGTCTTCTTCACCACCGGTGGCGGCGAGGCCGTCGAGACCGCCTGGAAGCTCGCCAAGCAGTACTTCAAGCTGCAGGGCAAGCACACCAAGTACAAGGTCATCTCCCGTGCGGTCGCCTACCACGGCACCCCGCAGGGCGCCCTGTCCATCACGGGTCTGCCGGCCCTGAAGGCCCCCTTCGAGCCGCTGGTCCCCGGCGCGCACAAGGTGCCGAACACCAACATCTACCGCGCCCCGATCTACGGCGACGACCCCGAGGCCTTCGGCCGCTGGTGCGCCGACCAGATCGAGCAGGAGATCCTCTTCGAGGGCGCGGACACCGTCGCCGCCGTCTTCCTGGAGCCGGTGCAGAACGCCGGCGGCTGCTTCCCGCCGCCGCCCGGGTACTTCCAGCGGGTCCGCGAGATCTGCGACGAGTACGACGTGCTGCTCGTCTCCGACGAGACGATCTGCGCCTTCGGCCGCCTCGGCACGATGTTCGCCTGTGACAAGTTCGGCTACGTCCCGGACATGATCACCTGCGCCAAGGGCATGACCTCGGGCTACTCCCCGATCGGTGCCTGCATCGTCTCGGACCGCCTCGCGGAGCCGTTCTACAAGGGCGACAACACCTTCCTGCACGGCTACACCTTCGGCGGCCACCCGGTCTCCTCGGCGGTCGCGCTGGCCAACCTCGACATCTTCGACAAGGAAGGCCTCAACCAGCACGTGCTGGACAACGAGGACGCCTTCTTCTCGACGCTGAAAAAGCTGCACGACCTCCCGATCGTCGGCGACGTCCGCGGCAACGGCTTCTTCTACGGCATCGAGCTCGTCAAGGACAAGGTCACCAAGGAGTCCTTCACGGACGAGGAGACGGAGCGCGTGCTCTACGGCTTCCTCTCCAAGGCGCTCTTCGAGAACGGCCTGTACTGCCGGGCCGACGACCGCGGCGACCCGGTCATCCAGCTGGCCCCGCCGCTGATCGCCGACCAGGGCACCTTCGACGAGATCGAAGGCATCCTGCGCTCGGTGCTCACCGAGGCGTGGACCAAGCTCTAGGCAGTGGCCGGACCGGGCGTCGAGCCGTCCGGTGCCGCAATGGTCCGACCACACGGCCCGGATCCTCCGTTCGAGTGAGAACGCGGGGGTCCGGGCCGTGTGCTGTCAGCATTCAAGACGTTCATCTCTTTACATCTCAGTGCGGCGCCAGTGACCGAAGGGGCTCCGCTTCGTTCCCCCCGGACGGAGGTGTACGCCATGGTGGCTCCACGGGACACGGCCCCACCCGACAGCGCCCTGCCCCAAGACGATCTGCTCTGGGCGCGTTCCCTTCACTACTCCCACAGCGGTTCCCCCGGCCTCACCGATGTCTCCGTCGGAGTCCGCCAGGGCGAGATCCTGGCCCTGACCGGCCCGCGCGGCAGCGGGAAGACCACGCTGCTGCGCTGCCTCTCCGGACAGCTGCGGCCCGAGCAGGGCGAGGTCTGGTTCAACAGCATCCCCGTGCACACCCTGGGCACCGTGGCCCGCGAGCGGCTGCGCCGCGGGCGGTTCGGCTGGATCGGCCCCGAGCCCCAGCTGCTGCCCGAGCTGAAGGTGTGGGAGAACGCCGCCCTGCCGCTGCTGGTCGCCGGCGCCTCCCACCGCGCCGCCAAGCACGCCGCCTGCGAATGGCTGGACCGCCTCGACATCGGCGGCTTCGCCCGCAAGCGCCCCGGCGCCCTGACCCGGGCCGAGTGCCAGCGAGTGGCACTGGCCCGGGCGCTGGTCAGCGTGCCCGCGGTGATCTTCGCCGACGACCCCACGGCTCCGCTGCACCGGGCCGAGCGCGCGCTGCTGCTCCGTACGCTGACCACCGCGGCCCGCTCCCACGAGATCACCGTGCTGCTGGCCACCCACGACGAGGAGGCGGCGGCCGTCGCCGACCGCCGCCTGGCCCTGATCGACGGCCGCACCGACGCGGCCGCGGGGCCCCTGGCCCCCGAGACCACGGAGGACCAGGCCGCGTGCTCGCTCTCCGCCTAGCCCGCGGCTCCCGCCCGCTCGTCCAGCTGCGCCGGCTCCTCGTCGCCGCGGCCTCGGCCGGTACCGGGTTCCTGCTGCTCTACGTGCTCGCCGGGGCGGTGGCCCGGCCCGCCGGATCGTTCCCCCGCATGCTGTGGGCCCTGGTCCCGCTGGCCGCCACGGTCCACTTCGCCCTCGCCGTGGCCCGGACCGACCCGGCGACCCGGCCCCGGGAGGGGCTGGACGCCGCCGGGC
Source organism: Streptomyces sp. NPDC056224 (assembly GCF_042267665.1). Taxonomy (NCBI): domain Bacteria; kingdom Bacillati; phylum Actinomycetota; class Actinomycetes; order Kitasatosporales; family Streptomycetaceae; genus Streptomyces; species Streptomyces sp. NPDC056224. Next base: position 77,260 of record NZ_JBHJTK010000016.1, on the reverse strand, counting down.
TGGGGCCCGTCCGGCTGGGTCTGGTCGCGGCGCTCTCCACCGCCGTCGCCTGCACCCTGGGCAGCGCCCTGGCCCTGGCCGCCTTCCTCCACCTGCGCGGCGATCTGGCCGGGCTGCCCTTCGACGGAGCCGGGGCCGGGCTGCTCCACGCCGACCAGCCGCTGCCCCTGGCGGCTGCCCTGACCCTCCTGGTCCTGCTCCCGCTGACCGCGTCGGCCTGCGCCGCCGCCGACGCCCTTCGCCGGCGTCGCCCTTCGCCGGCCCCGCGGACCGGGCTGCCCTGGGGCATCGCGCTGACCGCCTGCGGCCTCGCCGTCGAGGCGTACGCGGGGCGGAGCGGGCCGGGCATGCTCGCCGGCTGGTCGCTGACCGCGACCGGCCTCGCCCTCGCCGGACCCGGCCTGGCCTACACGTGCGGCACGCTGGTCCAGGCCGTGCGCCCGGGAGCGCTCCGGCTGCTGGCCGGGCGGGCCCTCCAGGAGGAGGCTCCCCGGCTCGGCCCGCCCCTCGGGGTGCTCTGCGCGGTCGGGGCGGGCGCCCTCACCGCTCTGGCCCTGCCCGACCGGGGCGCGCTGCTCGTCCCGCTGGGGCCGCTGACCGGGCCGGCCGCGGCCCTGGTCGCCGCGTGCGCCGCCGCGACCCTTCTCACATCCGCGGTGGAGGCCCGGCAGCGCCGCGCCGCCGCCCGCGAGGCCCTGCTCGACCTCGGCGCGCCCGCCAAGGTCCTGCGTACGGCCGCGAGTTTGCGGGCAACCGTCCTGCTCGCCGTCTGCGTACCGGTCAGCTGGGGTGTGGCACAGCTGACGTCGCTGGCACTGACCCGCTGAACGGGCAGCCCTTAGGGTGGGCCGAATGGTCAAAGCAGACATCGAGATCGAGACGCTCGCAGAATTCGACCGGGTCGTGGCCCGCGGCTCGCTCGGCGGATACCGGATCCAGTCGGTCAACCTGCTGGAGCGGACCTTCGCCCTGCTGTCCGCGGACACCTCGGCAGCCGTTTTCCTGGGCTGCGCGATGGAACCCGACGCCTCGGCGAAGGTCCGAGCCGACGGCGCCCTGGTCTTCCCGCCCGTGCCGGACCTGCCGTTCAACCCGTACCGGAGCCTGCTGTACACGCCCGAGGAGTTGTTCGCCGGGCTGCCCGGCGGGTACGAGGCCACTCCCGACGCCCAGACCCACGCGTGGTTCGAGGAGACCAGGGCGGACGGCGACCTGTTCTCCTCGATGCTGCGCTCCCTCCACGACGACGCCGTCTCCGACGCCCTCGACGAGCACCTCGCCGGTGCCCGGGTGGTCGGCGTGATGGGCGGCCACGCCGTGTCCCGGGGCAATGCGGAGTACCGGGGCGCGGCCGAACTGGGCCGGCTGCTGGCCCGGGCCGGCTTCACGGTGACCACCGGCGGCGGCCCCGGCGCGATGGAGGCCGCCAACCTCGGCGCGTACCTGGCACCGGCCCCCGACGAGGCCCTCGCCGAAGCCCTGGAGCTGCTGGCGAAGGCCCCGTCCTTCGCCCCGTCGGTGTCCGACTGGGCGCAGGCGGCGTTCGCCGTGCGCGACCGGTGGCCCGGTGGCGGCGACTCGGTGGGCATCCCGACCTGGTTCTACGGTCACGAGCCGCCGAACGCCTTCGCGGGCCACATCGGGAAGTACTTCGCGAACGCCACGCGCGAGGACGGGCTGCTGGCGCGGTGCACTGCGGGCGTGGTGTTCCTGCCGGGTGCGGCGGGCACGGTCCAGGAGGTCTTCGACAACGCGACGCCGAACTACTACGCGTCGCGGGGCGAACCGGCGCCGATGGTCCTGGTCGACCGGGACCACTGGACCGAGCACCTCCCGGTCTGGCCCCTGCTGCGGACGCTGGCGCGCGGCCGGGCGATGGAGTCCAGGATCGCCCTGGTGGACTCGGTCGACGAGGTTGCGGACGCGCTCGCGTCGATGAGCTGAGCTCCGGAGGCAACTTCCCGGCCCGTTCTCACGTCTGGCAGAGGTACCGCAAAACCTGCCAGACGTGAACGGAGCCCTTGGTGCTCATAGGACTGCTGACCGCTGTCGCGGCGTCCATCTGCTACGGGACGGGATCCGTCCTCCAAGCCGTGGGATCACGCCGCGCCGCCCGGATGTCCCCGTCCGCCGCCGGCGTGACGGCGCACGGCGGCCCCAACCTTTCGTCCACCGCCAAGGCGGCGATGACCTGGGAGTTCATCGTCGGCACGATCCTGGACTTCGTGGGCTTCGGGCTGGGCGCGCTCGCGGCCCGGATGCTGCCGCTGTTCCTCTCCCAGACCGTGATCAGCGCCAATCTGGTGATCACGGCCGTGCTGAGCGTGAAGATGCTGGGCATCCGGCTGAGCCGCAAGGAGTGGACCTCCATCGGGGTGGTCTGCACGGCGCTGGTGCTGCTGGCCACGGCGGCGGGCCACGAGGGCGGCCACCACGCCCCGATGGCCACGCACTGGTGGCTGCTGGGGATCACCCTGCTGCTGATGCTGGGCGGCACCGTGGCCGTGCGGCTGCTGGGCGGCGGGGCGGCGATCCTGGCGGGGCTGCTGTCGGGCCTGGGCTTCGGCGCGCTGGGCGTCGGCGTCCGGATCCTGGACGGCGTCGACCCCTTCGACCTCGGCACGATGCTCTTCGACCCGGCGCTGTACGCCATCGTGGTGGCGGGCGTCGGCGGCATGTACCTGCACACGGTCGCCCTCCAGATCGGCTCGGTGAACGGTGCGACGGCGGCCCTGGTCGTCGGCGAGACGGTCCTGCCGGGCGCGATCGGCGTCCTGTGGCTCGGAGACGCCTCCCGCCCGGGCCTCGCCTGGCTGGCGGCCCTGGGCTTCGTCCTGGCCGTGACCGGCGCGGTGGCCGTCGCCTGGTACGGCAAGCACGAGGGCTCCGACGTGGGGGCGGACGCCCCGGTCCCCGAGCCGGTGGGGTAGCCGGGCCGGTCAACCGGCCGGCCGGTTCACCCGGTCGGCCGGTCCCCGATGGTGGCGGAGCCGCGCCTGCCGCTTGCTGGACGGGGGAGAAAGCGAGGGTTCATGGAACCCACGACCGAGCGGCTGCGGACCCCGCGCGCCGCGGGACTGGCCGGAGTCGGCTTCGCGCTGCTGCTCGCGACGGCGATCGTGCTGGTGCGGACCGCCCTCCCGTCGGGGAACGCGGCCGACGCGGAGATCGATCCGGGCCGGCGCTGGGCGGTACGGGTGGCCCTGGAGATCGTGCCCTTCGCGGGGATCTTCTTCCTTTGGTTCATGGGCGCCCTGCGCGCCCATACCGGCGAGGCCGAGGACAAGTTCGTCGCCACCGTGTTCCTCGGCAGCGGGTTCGTCTTCGCCGCCACCCTGTTCGTCGCCGCCGGGGCGGCGGGCACCGTGCTCGCGGAGAACACGCCCTCCGACTTCGGCCGCCACTACGCGTACACGATCCTCGCGACCTACTCCATGCGGATGGCCGCCGTCTTCGTCTTCGCGACCTCGACGATCGGGCGGCGGCTCGGGGTCTTCCCCAGGCCGCTGGCCGTGTTCGGAACCGTCGTCGCGCTGGTCCTGATCGTCATCGGCTCCGGTGTGCCCTGGTCCGAGCTGGTGTTCCCGGCCTGGGCTCTCGTCATCAGCGTCCACATCCTGCGAAGGCGGCCTTGACCTTTGCGTCTGCCGTCCCGCAGGCCGTCACCGGCTCCCGCGTGCATGCTGGATGAGGGGAGGGCACGGGGCGGGGGGCTCGGGGACGACGGGAATCACGCGGATGATCGGGCCACGGAAGGGCGGGTCTTTCATGAGACTTGTCGTCGACCTCAATCGCTGCCAGGGATACGCGCAGTGCGCCTTCCTCGCTCCCGACGTGTTCGCCATGCACGGGGACGAGTCGCTGCTGTACAACCCGGAGGCGGACGAGGAGCAGCGCGAGAACGTCGCGCGTGCCGTCGCCGCCTGCCCGGTCCAGGCGATCCTCGTCGAATACGACGCGCCGGACGGGCCCGTACTCGCCGCGGAGGTGCGCGGTGAACGGTGACGGAAGCCTGGAGCGCCTCAAGCGCGACGGCCGCATCGTCGTCGTCGGCGCCTCCCTGGCCGGCTTGCGGGCGGCCGAGACCATGCGCGAGAAGGGCTTCACCGGTTCGCTCACGATGATCGGTGACGAGCCCTACGAGCCGTACGACCGGCCCCCGCTGTCCAAGCAGGTCCTGCTGGGCATGGCGCGGGCGGACCGCACGGCCCTGCCCCGTCGCCGCGACATCGACGCGAAGTGGCGGCTCGGGGTCCCCGCCACCGGCCTGGACATGGCGGGCCGTCGGGTCCGGCTCGCCGACGGCGACGAGGTGGAGTACGACCGCCTGCTCATCGCCACCGGCGTACGGGCCCGGCCGTGGCCGAACGAGGAGGAGGGAGCGCTCGACGGCGTCTTCGTCCTGCGCACCCGCGACGACGGCGCCGCGCTGGAGCGCAGCCTCGCGGCCGGTCCCCGCCGGGTCCTGGTCATCGGAGCCGGTTTCACCGGGTCCGAGATCGCGTCCGCCTGCCGCGAGCGGGGCCTGGCGGTCACCGTCGCCGAGCGGGGCAACGCCCCGCTGGTCGGCGCGCTCGGCGGGGTCATCGGGGAGGTAGCGGCCGAGATGCACCGCGAGCACGGGGTGGACCTGCGTACCGGGGTGATGGTGACCGGGCTGGAGGGCGACCCCTCCGGGCGCGTCCGCGCCGCCCACCTCTCCGACGGCGCCACCGTCGAGGCCGACGTGGTGGTCGTCTCGCTCGGTGCGCAGCGCAACACCGAATGGCTCGCCGGATCCGGACTGGGTGCGGGACCCCGCGGCATCGCCTGTGACGCGGGCTGCCGGGCCTTCAACATCTGGGGCATCGTCACCGACGACATCTATGTGGCGGGTGACGTGGCACGCTCCCCGCACGCGCTCTTCGGGTACCAGTTCCTGTCCCTGGAGCACTGGGGCAACGCGGTCGCCCAGGCCGAGACGGCGGCGCACAACATGCTCAGCGAGGGCATGGACCGCCGCCCCCACGTGTGGGTCCCGGCCTTCTGGTCCTCCCAGTTCGGGGTGAACATCAAGTCCGTCGGCGTCCCCCCGATGGGCACGGAGATCCTCATCACGCAGGGCTCGCGCGGCGAGCGCAGGTTCAGCGCCGTGTACGGGTACCAGGGGCGCGTCATCGCCGGCGTCACCTTCGACCACTGCCGCTGGCTGCCGTTCTACCAGCACCTGATCGAGACCACCGCACCGTTCCCGCCGCCGTTCACCACCGTGGACCGCAGGCCGGAGGGGCAGAGGCCGATGCCCGCGGACTTCCCCGACCCGTCGGTGCCCACGCACGGCCCGACCATCACCCTCAGCGGCTACTCGCCGGCCGACCGGAAGATGACCTTCACCCCCGCGCGCCACTGACCGCGCCGCGCCCTCCCCCGAGGACCACGAGGACCTGTCATGACACAAGCCATCCTGCGGGAGATCATCGACTACGCGAACCGCGCCGATCCGTATCCGCTGTACGAGGAGCTCCGCAAGACGCCGGTGTCCCACGACGGGGACGGGCCGTACGTCATCAGCACGTACTACGAGATCCAGAGCCTCCTGCACGACCCCCGCATCAGCTCCGACCGGCGCAACCTGACGCCGACGGCGGGTGATCCGCTGGCCCAGACCGGGGAGGAGGAGGGGGAGACGGCCCTCCCGCCGTCCTTCCTGGGCCTCGACCCCCCGGAGCACGACCGGCTGCGCCGGATGACGAACCGGCCCTTCGGGCCGCCGCACTCCCCGCACCGGGTCCACGACATGCGCGGCGAGCTCAAGGGCATCGTCTCCGGGCTCGTCGACGGCATCGTCGCGGCTGACGGGCTGGACCGGATCGACCTGGTCGACCAGTTCTCCTACCCCTTCCCGGTCTCGGTGATCTGCCGGCTGCTCGGTGTGCCGCCCGAGGACGAGCCGCGGTTCCACGTCTGGGCCGACACCCTCGCGGCCAGCCTGGACCCCGACCCGGACGCCGATCCCTCCCAGCGCCACAAGGGCTCGCAGGACACCCGGATGGAGCTCGGCATGTACCTGGCCGGGCTGATCGAGGAGCGCCGCAAGAACCCCGGCGACGACATGCTGTCCCACCTGGCGACCGCGGACACCCCGGACGGCACGATGACGACGATGGAGATCCTCAGCACCTCGGCCCTCCTGCTGATCGCGGGCCACGAGACCACCGTCAACCTCATCACCAACGGGATGCTGACCCTGCTGCGCCACCCGGAGATCCTCCAGCGGCTGCGCGAGGACCCGGGCCTGGCCGTCCCCATCGTCGAGGAACTGCTCCGCTACGAACCGCCGGTGCAGCTGCTGCCCCAGCGCAGCCCGCTCGCCGAGATCGAGGTCGGCGGAGTCACCATCCCCAAGGGCGCGTCGCTCTGGCTGATCCTCGCGTCCGGGAACCGCGACCCCAAGCGGTTCGACCACCCGGACCGCTTCGACCCGGACCGCGGGGACATCCAGCACCTCGGTCTGGGCAGCGGGATCCACAGTTGCTTCGGGGCTCCGCTGGCCCGGCTGGAGGCCCAGCTGGCGCTGAGCGAGCTGGCCCGCAGGCTGGAGAACCCGCAGCTGCTGGAGGACCCGCCCCCGTACCGTCAGAACGCGGTCCTGCGCGGCCCGCGTCACCTGCCCGTCTCCTGCGACGGCATCCGCCCGTAGGGGGTGTCGTCCGGACAGGTCGTCCGCGTCAACCGGAGCCCGGGGCGTCCGCCGGGAGTACGACCACCTCCGCGGGGGCGAAGGTCACCGCGACCCGGTCCCCCACGGCGGGCGCCCCCGCCAGCCCGCACTCCGCCTCCAGCACCGGACCCGTCTGCGGCCGCAGCCGCAGGGCGACGTGCGTTCCGCGGAAGGTCCGGGAGACCACCTCGCACCGCAGGCCGTCCGGCCCCAGCACGACCCCCGCCGGGCGGATCAGCAGCTGCCGCTCCCCGTCCGCCTCCCCCGCGGGGACCGGCACCTTCCCCCACGGGGTCCCCGCCGCGCCGCCCGACACCACGGCCGGCACCACGTTCTCGAAGCCCAGGAACCGCGCCACGAACTCCGACGCGGGCCGCTGCCACACCTCCAGCGGGGTACCGGCCTGCGCGATCCGCCCGTCGCGCATCACCACCACCCGGTCGGCCAGCGCGAAGGCCTCCCCCTGGTCGTGCGTGACGGCCAGCACGGTCGTGCCCAGCCGGGAGAACAGCCCCCGGAGCTCCACCACGAGGCGCTCGCGCAGCCCGCGGTCCAGCTGTCCCAGCGGCTCGTCCAGCATCAGCAGCCGCGGGGACGGGGCCAGCGCCCGGGCCAGCGCGACCCGTTGCTGCTCGCCGCCCGACAGGGAGGCCACCGCCCGCTTTCCGGCTCCGGGGAGCCCGACCAGCTCCAGCAGCTCCGCGACGCGGTCCTCGCGGGCGCTCTTCGAGGAGTCCCGCATCCGCAGCCCGAAGGCGACGTTCCCGCCGACGTCCCGGTGCGGGAAGAGCTGGTGGTCCTGGAACATCAGGCCGACGCCCCGGCGGTGCACGGGCACGGCCGCCTGGTCCGCGCCCGCCAGCAGCACCCGCCCCGCGGACACCCGCTGGAGACCGGCGACGACCCGCAGCAGCGTGGACTTGCCGCTGCCGCTCGGCCCCAGCACGCACACGATCTCGTGTGCGGCGACCCGCAGGTCCACGCGGTCCAGGGCGTACCCGCCCGTCCGCTCACCGAAGCGGACCGACACCCCCTCCAGCTGAAGCAGCGTCATCAGAATTCTCCGGAGGTCTTGTCGGGTCGCAGTCGCTCCAGCACCAGCAGGGACACCGCGCACACCAGCATCAGAATCGTGCTCAGGGCCATCGCCTGCCCGTAGTTCAGCTCGCCGGCCCGTCCCAGCAGCCGCGCCACGGCCACCGGCAGCGTCGGCCGGTCGGGCCGGGCGATGAAGACGGTCGCGCCGAACTCGCCCAGTGAGACCGCGAAGGCGAACCCGGCCGCGATCAGCAGGGCCCGCCTCACCAGCGGCAGGTCCACCTCCCGCCACGCCCGCAGCGGGGAGGCGCCGAGGACGGCGGCCGCCTCCCGCAGCCGCGTGTCGACGGCGCGCAGGACCGGCAGCATGGTCCGCACGACGAAGGGCACGCCCACCAGCGCCTGCGCGAGCGGCACCAGGATCCACGAGGTCCGCAGGTCCAGCGGCGGCTCGTCCAGGGTGATCAGGAAGCCGAACCCCACCGTCACGGCGGACACCCCGAGCGGCAGCATCAGCAGCGCGTCAAAGCCCCGTACGAAGCGGCCCGCGCGCCTGGTCAGCGCGGCGGCGGCGAGGCCTCCGACGGTCAGGGCGATGGCGGTGGCGGCGAGCGCGTACTGGAGCGAGTTCCAGACCGCCTCCAGCGGCGGCACCAGGAACGTTCCGCCACCGGCGCCCGTCTCCTGCAGTGCCCGGTAGAAGCCGAAACCGTATCCGCCGGGAACGTCGAAGGACCGTTCCACCAGGACGCCCAGGGGCAGCACGATCAGCAGCGCGACCGTCAGCAGCACTCCGCCCAGCAGGGCGCGCTGCGCCCAACCGCGCGGCGGGTGGGCCGTGCGCGCCGGGTCCACGAGCCGCAGCGCGGTCTCCCGCCGGCGCACCGTCCGGGCGTGCACGGCGAGGATCCCGCCGATCGCCGCGAACTGCACCATCGTCAGCACGGCGGCCGTGGACAGGTCCAGGAGCTGCGCGGTCTGCCGGTAGACCTCCACCTCCAGGGTGGAGTAGGAGGGCCCGCCCAGGATCTGAACGACGCCGAAGGAGCTGAAGGTGAACAGGAACACCATCAGCGTGGCGGCCGCCACCGCCGGGGCCAGCGCGGGCAGCGTCACCAGCCGCCAGGCGGCGAACCGTCCGGCGCCCAGCACACGGGCGGCCTCCTCCTGGCGCGGGTCGAGCTGCGCCCAGAGCCCGCCGACCGTCCGGACGACGACGGCGTAGTTGAAGAAGACGTGCGCCAGCAGGATCGCCCACACGGTGGTGTCCAGCCGGACGCCCCACAGCTCGTCCAGCAGCCCGCCCCGGCCGACCAGCGCGAGGAAGGCCGTACCGACCACCACGGTCGGCAGCACGAAGGGGACGGTGACCACCGCCCGCAGCAGCTGTTTGCCGGGGAAGTCGAAGCGCGCGAAGACGTACGCGCCGGGGAGTGCGATCACCAGCGTGAGCGCGGTGGAGGCGAGCGCCTGCCAGGTGGTGAACCACAGCACGTCGGCGATGTCGGGCCGGGCGAGCACCTCGCCGATCCGGCCGAACTGCCAGCCTTCGTCGGTCTTGAGCCCGCGCCCGACGATCGCGGCGACGGGATAGGCGAAGAACAGGCCGAAGAAGACGAGGGGTACGGCCATCAGGGCGAGGTGCGAGGCCGTGGCCCGGCCGGACCCACGGGTGGCGGGTACCGGCGCGGCGTCCCCCGGCGCCGCGCGCGGAACCTTCGTACCGCTTACTTCACGACCAGTGCGGTCCATGCCTTGACCCACTGCTCACGGTTCTTGGCGATGGTCTCGGGAGCGACGTTCTCGGGCTTCTCGATCACCACACCGTGCTTGGTGAACAGCTCCGGCAGGGAAGCGTCCTTCACCACCGGGTTCACGAACATCTGCAGCGGCATGTCCTCCTGGAACTTCTTGCCGATCAGGAAGTCCACGAGCGCCTTGCCGCCCTCTTCGTTCTTCGCCCCCTTCAGCAGACCCGCGAACTCGATCTGGCGGAAGCAGGTGCCGGTGGAGACGCCCGTCGGGGCCTCGGCCGGCTGCGGCTCGCCGTACAGCACCTCGACCGGCGGGCTGGAGGCGTAGGAGACGACCAGCGGGCGGTCGCCCTTGGCCTTCTTGCCGCCGGCGGAGCCGGAGAAGCGCTCGTTGTAGGCCTGCTCCCAGCCGTCGACGACCTCGACGCCGTTGGCCTTGAGCTTGCTCCAGTAGTCCTTCCAGCCCTCCTCGCCGTACTTGCCGACGGAGGCGAGCAGGAAACCGAGGCCGGGCGAGGAGGTCGCGGCGTTCTCGGTGACCAGCAGGTTCTTGTACTCGGGCTTGACCAGGTCGTCCAGCGTCTGCGGCGGGGCGAGCTTCTTGTCGGCGAAGTAGGCCTTGTCGTAGTTGACGCAGATGTCACCCGAGTCGATCGGCGTCACCCGGTGCTCCTTGTCGAGCACGTACTCCGGCTTGACCCCGGCCAGGCCCTTGGCCTCGTACGGCGTGAAGATGCCGTTGTCCAGGGCGCGCGAGAGCAGGGTGTTGTCGACGCCGAAGAAGACGTCGCCGCGAGGGGTGCCCTTGGTGAGGATCTCCTGGTTGAGCGCCGCGCCTGCGTCCCCCGACTTCAGCACCTTGACGGTGTAGCCGCTCTGCTGCTCGAACTCCTTGAGGACCGTGTCGGTCACGTTGAAGGAGTCGTGGGAGACGAGCGTGACGGTCTTGGACTTCGGGGCGTCGCTCGCGCCCGCGGGCTTGTCCTTGGCGTCCTCGCCGCAGGCGCTGAGCGTGGCGACGCCCAGCGCGGCCGCGAGCGCCGCGCCCGCGATCCTCTTGGTGGTGCTCACTGGTGAATTCCTCCTGGGATGTCCAGGAGAAGACGCGGCCCCGCCCGGCGCTCTGCGGGAGCGGACGCCGGGCAGGGCGCAACAGCTTGAGTGGTGACCGAACTTCCTACCCCGAATGACCGGGGCGAGGTTCAGAGGGTCTGCGGATGACGGATACCGCACTCTCAGCGCTGTGGCGCTCCCCTGTCGGAATATGAAATTGGTTCGGCCACAGGGTACCCCGTGACCGATCGTGACCGGTCAGAACCGGAACCTAGCGCTCCGAAGCGGCCAGCTGACCGCACGCGCCGTCGATCTCCTGGCCGCGGGTGTCCCGGACGGTCACGGGGACCCCGTGCCGGGCGATGGCCTCCACGAAGGCCCTCTCGTCCTCGGGCCGCGAGGCGGTCCACTTGGAGCCGGGCGTCGGGTTCAGCGGGATCAGGTTGACGTGGACGCGCTTGCCCTTGAGCAGCTTGCCCAGCAGGTCGCCCCGCCAGGCCTGGTCGTTGATGTCGCGGATCAGGGCGTACTCGATGGAGATCCGGCGGCCGGACTTCTCCGCGTACTCCCAGGCCGCACCGAGGACCTCGCGGACGTTCCAGCGGGTGTTCACGGGGACCAGGGTGTCGCGCAGCTCGTCGTCGGGCGCGTGCAGCGAGACCGCGAGGCGGCACTTGAAGCCCTCGTCGGCGAAGCGCAGCATGGCCGGGACCAGGCCGACGGTGGAGACGGTGATGCCGCGCTGCGACAGGCCCAGGCCGTCGGGCTCCGGGTCGGTGAGGCGGCGGATGGCACCGACCACGCGGTTGTAGTTCGCCAGCGGCTCACCCATGCCCATGAAGACGATGTTCGACAGCCGCGCCGGGCCGCCGGGGACCTCGCCGTCGCGCAGCGCGCGCATGCCGTCGACGATCTGGTGCACGATCTCGGCGGTGGACAGGTTGCGGTCCAGGCCCGCCTGGCCGGTGGCGCAGAACGGGCAGTTCATGCCGCACCCGGCCTGCGAGGAGATGCACATGGTGACCCGGTCGGGGTAGCGCATCAGCACGGACTCGACGAGCGTGCCGTCGTGCAGCTTCCACAGGGTCTTGCGGGTGGTGTCGTCGTCGCAGCTGATGTGCCGGATGACGTTCATCAGCTCCGGGAGGAGCTCCTGCTGGAGCTTCTCGCGGGACCCGGCGGGGATGTCGGTCCACTCGGCCGGGTCGTGCGCGTAGCGCGCGAAGTAGTGCTGGGAGAGCTGCTTGGCCCGGAACGGCTTCTCGCCGATCGCGGCGACCGCCTCACGGCGCTCCTCGGGAGTGAGGTCGGCGAGGTGCCGGGGCGGCTTCTTGGCTCCGCGCGGGGCGACGAAGGTGAGCTCTCCCGGAACAGGGCGGGCCATGGCAGGTACTCCTTGTAAGACGAAAGGCGCGCCGCAGAAGCAGCGCGCCTTCCAAGAGTAAACCGCCCGGCGTGTTACGACGCCTTTCCGCAGGTCAGCCCGTACCGACGAACGCGGCCAGCAGCAGCCACACCACTGGAGCGGTCGGCAGCAGCGAGTCGAGCCGGTCCATGATGCCGCCGTGGCCCGGGAGCAGGGTGCCCATGTCCTTGATGCCCAGGTCCCGCTTGATCATCGACTCGCCGAGGTCACCCAGCGTGGCGCTGACCGCGACCGCCAGCCCCAGCAGCAGGCCCTGCCACCAGGAGCCGCCGTCGATCAGGAACTCCATGCACAGCGCACCGGCGGCCATCGCGAACGCCACCGCGCCGAGCAGGCCCTCGCGGGTCTTTCCGGGGCTGATGCGCGGCGCGAGCTTGGTCTTGCCGAAGCGCCAGCCGACCGCGTAGGCCCCGGTGTCGCTGACCACGGTCAGCAGCAGGAAGGTGATCACCCGCTGCGGCCCGTCGTCGGCGGTGAGCAGCATCGCGACGAACGTGGCCAGGAAGGGCACGTAGAACGCCGCGAAGGCACCCGCCGTGACGTCCTTGAGGTAGTCCTCCGGCGGCTCGGTCATCCGCCAGACCAAGGCCGCCAGCACGGTCAGGGCCATGGCCACCCAGGCGCCCTCGGCACCGCGGACGTATCCCGCGATGACCATGGCCGCGCCACCGACGGCGAGCGGGACCAGCGGGGCCTTGATGCCCTTCTTCTCCTGCAGCCGGGAGGTGAGCTCCCACAGACCGACGACGACCGCGACGACGATGACGCCGACGAAGACCGCCTTGACGATCAGCAGCGAGGCGAAGATGACCGCGCCGAGGCCGACGCCGACCCCTATGGCGGCACGCAGGTCCCGCCCCGCCCGCTTCTTCGGCGGAGGCGAGGAGTCCTGCGGCTGCGGGGCATGCGGGGGCGGGGGGCTGGGCATGGGCTCCTGCGGCGGCGTCTCGGCGCGGAAGAGGAGGCCGCCGTCCGGGACGGCCCCCCGATCGCGTGCTTCCCGGTCGTCGAAGTCACGGCCGGCGGCATCGGGCACGATGGGCATGGGCCGAGTGTGCGGGCCCACCTGCGCATCGTATGCGGGACCCGCCGGAACTGGCTCCGGCTGCCAGGAAGAGTCGTTCATCAGACTTCGAGCAGCTCGGCTTCCTTGTGCTTGAGCAGCTCGTCCACCTGCGCGACGTACTTCGCGGTGGTGTCGTCGAGCTCCTTCTCCGCGCGGCGCACCTCGTCCTCGCCGGCCTCCTTGTCCTTGACCAGCTTGTCAAGGGCGTCCTTCGCCTTGCGGCGGACGGCGCGCAGGGAGATCTTGGAGTCCTCGGCCTTGGTGCGCGCGACCTTGATGTACTCCTTGCGGCGGTCCTGCGTCAGCTCGGGGAAGGTCACCCGGATGATGCTGCCGTCGTTGCTCGGGTTCACACCGAGGTCGGAGTCGCGGATGGCCTGCTCGATGTTGCGCAGGGCGCTCTTGTCGAACGGGGTCACGATCGCCATGCGCGGCTCGGGCACCGAGAAGGACGCGAGCTGGTTGATGGGCGTGATGGCGCCGTAGTATTCCGCCACGATCTTGTTGAACATCGCCGGGTGCGCACGGCCGGTGCGAATCGCGGCGAAGTCTTCCTTGGCGACGACGACGGCCTTTTCCATCTTCTCCTCGGCCTCGAGGAGGATCTCTTCGGTCACCACGTGCTCCTGCATGTCTTGAATGGATGGGTCAGGCGGGCGGGGCGGACGGGTCCGGTCCGGGCTCGGTCCGGCAGCGGACTGCTCAGGCCCGGGTTCCCTGGTCGCTGACGAGCGTGCCGATCTTCTCACCCTTGACGGCGCGCGCGATATTGCCCTCGGCGAGCAACTCGAAGACGAGGATCGGCAGCTTGTTGTCACGGCACAGCGTGATGGCGGTCGCGTCCGCGACCTTGAGGTCGCGGGAGAGGACCTCTCCGTACTCCAGCGCGTCGAACTTCACCGCGTCCGGGTTCTTCTTCGGGTCGGAGTCGTAGACCCCGTCGACACCGTTCTTGCCCATGAGCAGGGCCTCGGCGTCGATCTCCAGGGCGCGCTGGGCGGCCGTGGTGTCGGTGGAGAAGTACGGCATGCCCATGCCGGCGCCGAAGATGACGACGCGGCCCTTCTCCAGGTGCCGCACGGCGCGCAGCGGGATGTACGGCTCCGCGACCTGACCCATGGTGATGGCGGTCTGCACGCGGGAGTCGATGCCCTCCTTCTCCAGGAAGTCCTGGAGGGCGAGGCAGTTCATGACCGTGCCGAGCATGCCCATGTAGTCGGACCGGGCCCGGTCCATGCCGCGCTGCTGGAGTTCGGCGCCGCGGAAGAAGTTTCCGCCGCCGATCACGACGGCGATCTCCGCGCCGTCACGGACCACCGCGGCGATCTCGCGCGCGATGGCGTGGACGACGTCGGGGTCGACGCCCAGTCCTCTGCCACCGGAGAAGGCCTCGCCCGACAGCTTCAGCATGAAGCGGCGGCCCTTCTTGTCCTGGTCGCTCTTGTCGTCGGATGCGGTGTGGGGGTCCACGCCCTGATTCATGGGAGATCTCCTCGTGCACATACGAAGAAGGCCATTGCCGGTGGGTCCTCGCGGTTCCCTCTGCGGCAATGGCCTCCTCGTCAGATCTGCGGTCGCCTCGCGCAAGCGCGGACGACTGCTTCAGACCCTACCGGGGTCCGGTGTCCGTTCGCGTACGGACGGACTCAGATGCCGACCTTGATGCGGCTGAAGCGCTTCAGGGTGACACCGGCCTCGTCCAGAACCTTCTGGACGGACTTCTTGTTGTCGAGAGCGTACGCCTGGCCCAGCAGGGTGGCGTCCCTGAAGAAGCCGTTGATGCGACCCTCGACGATCTTCGGCAGGGCGGCCTCGGGCTTGCCCTCCGCGCGGGTGACCTCTTCGGCGATGCGACGCTCGGACTCGACCTTCTCGGCCGGAACGTCTTCCTTGGAGAGCCACTGCGGGGCGAACGCCGCGATGTGCTGCGCGATGCCGCGGGCGACCTCGGCGTTCTCCTTGTCGAGCTCGACCAGGACACCGATCTGGAACGGCAGGTCGGGCATCGTGCGGTGCATGTACGACGCCACGTAGGCGCCGGAGAACTGCGCGAAGCGGTCCAGGACGATCTTCTCGCCGAGGTTGGCGTTCGCCTCGTCCACGAAGGCCGTGACGGTCTTGCCGGGCTCGATCTCGGACGCGAGCAGCGCCTCGATGTCGGCCGGGGAGGTGGCGGCGACGTGCGCGGCCAGCTGGTTGGCGACGGCCAGGAACTTCTCGCCCTTGGCGACGAAGTCCGTCTCGCACTTCAGCTCGACGAGCACACCGGAGGTGTTGTCATCGGCGATCAGGGAGACGACGGCACCGTTCTCGGCAGAACGGCCCTCGCGCTTGGCGACGCCCTTCTGACCCTTGATGCGGAGGGCCTCCTGGGCCTTCTCGACGTCGCCGTCAGCCTCGACCAGCGCGTTCTTGCAGTCCAGCATGCCGGCGCCGGTGAGCTCGCGGAGCTTCTTGACGTCAGCGGCGGTGTAGTTCGCCATGAGTCTGTGATTCTCTCTCGAAGTCGTAGATCTACGGGTGAACGGCGGAGGCGCCGCGCCGTGGGCGCGGCTCCCCCGCCGTCATCGTCCGTGCTGTGAGTGCCCGGCGCGTGAACGCCGGGCGCTCTCAGTGGGTCAGGCCTGCTCGGCGTCGGCGGCCGGGGCCTCAGCGGCCTCGGCGGCCGGGGCCTCAGCGGCCTCGGCGGCCGGGGCCTCGGCGGCGGCCTCGGCCGGAGCGGCCTCGGCGACGTCGGCCTTCTTGTCACCCTCGAGCAGGTCGCGCTCCCACTCGGCGAGCGGCTCGGCGGCGGCCTTCTCGCCCGGCTTCGAGTCGCCGGTCGCAGCGCCGGAGCGGGCGATGAGGCCCTCGGCGACGGCGTCGGCGATCACGCGGGTGAGCAGGGTGACGGAGCGGATCGCGTCGTCGTTGCCCGGGATCTTGTAGTCGACCTCGTCGGGGTCACAGTTGGTGTCGAGGATCGCGACGACCGGGATGTGGAGCTTGCGCGCCTCACCGACGGCGATGTGCTCCTTCTTGGTGTCGACGATCCAGACGGCGCTGGGGACCTTCGACATCTCGCGGATACCACCGAGGGTCTTCTCCAGCTTGGTCTTCTCGCGGGAGAGGACCAGGAGCTCCTTCTTGGTGAGACCCGAGGCGGCGACGTCCTCGAAGTCGATCGCCTCAAGCTCCTTCAGACGCTGGAGGCGCTTGTAGACGGTGGAGAAGTTGGTGAGCATGCCACCCAGCCACCGCTGGTTGACGTACGGCATACCAACGCGCGTCGCCTGCTCGGCGATGGCCTCCTGGGCCTGCTTCTTGGTACCGACGAACATGATGGAGCCACCGTGCGCGACGGTCTCCTTCACGAACTCGTAGGCGCGGTCGATGTACGACAGCGACTGCAGCAGGTCGATGATGTAGATGCCGTTGCGCTCCGTGAAGATGAAGCGCTTCATCTTCGGGTTCCAACGGCGGGTCTGGTGACCGAAGTGGACGCCGCTTTCCAGCAGCTCCCGCATCGTGACGACGGCCATGGCCATCTCCTTGGTTTCTCGGTTTGGTTCCTGACGCCCCGCCGCGCCCTGCCCCCATCGGGGACCGAGAGACGCTGTCACCTGGCCGTTTCGGCTTGGTGCTGGGGCGTGCGAAGTCGACCCGGTGACCCGGATCGCCACAAGAAGTGTACGGGACCCGGCGGTATGCCGGGTGACGCCGTCGTCCACATCGGCCGGTCCGTCCACAGGGCCGCGCGCGTGACGGCGTGGCCCGGGACCCTTCAGACCATGACGACACTGTTGCTCAGCCTGCTGCTGACCCTGGTCCAGGCGGCCGTTCCCGGGGTCCGGCCCCTGCCCGCGCCGCTCTCGGTGGCCCGGTGGTGGGACCCGCCCCCGACCCCTTACGCCGCCGGCCACCGGGGGGTGGACCTGTCCGCGCCGGTGGGCGCCGAGCTCCGCGCGGTCGCCGCCGGCCGGGTCCACCACGCGGGCCCGGTCGCCGGCCGCGGGGTCCTCTCGATCGCCCTGCCGAACGGACTGCGCACGACGTACGAGCCGGTGCGCCCGCTGGTCTCGGAGGGTGAGCAGGTCGCGGCGGGCCAGGTGGTGGCGGTCCTGACCGAGGGCTCCCACTGTCCGGCCCCGTGCCTGCACTGGGGCCTGCTGGCGGGCGAGGCCTACCTCAACCCGCTCGCCCTGCTCCCCCGCCCGACGCCCCGCCTCCTGCCGGACCCCGGCGGGGGGTGAGACGGGAGGGAGGCCGGACGCGGGGCCTCAGCCCCGCGCGCCCCGCAGGGCCATGGCGACGGCCGTCTCCGTCACGACGTCCGGATCCTCGGCGGCCCCGAGCTCGATCCGCCGGACGGCGGCGTCCACGACCCCTTGCAGCAGCATGGCGGCCAGCCTCGGCTCCGCCTGCCCCGCGGCGCTCAGCGCCTCGACGATCATCGCCACCAGACCCCCGTGGGCCGCACGGATCTTCTCCCGCGCCCCGGCGTCCAGCTCGCTCGCGGAGATCGCCACGACCGCGCGGTGCCGCCGGTCGCCGACCAGCCCCAGCTGGCTCCGCACATAGGCCTCGATCTTGGCCTCGGGCGATTCGGCCTGCTCCATCGCGGCCTCGATCTCGGCGGCCCAGACGGGGAAGTCCACCGTGCACAGCTCTTCGACCACGGCCGCGCGGGAGCGGAAGTACTCGTAAACGGAGGACCGGGCGAGCCCGGTCCGCTCCGCGAGGGCGGGGAAGGTCAGCGCCTCCGTCCCGCCTTCGGACAACAGGGAGCGTGCGGCGTCCAAGAGGGCGCCGCGCTGCATCGACCGGTGCTCGGCCACGGAGGCCGCTCGAATCCTGGGCACACGTCCACTCTACGGAGGTGCCGCAAGCTCACCGCCCCACATCCGCGAGCTTCGCCCGCAGTTGCAGCACGGACTTGGTGTGGATCTGGCTGACCCGGCTCTCGGTGACGCCCAGCACGTTGCCGATCTCGGCCAGCGTGAGCCCCTCGTAGTAGTAGAGGGTGACCACCGTCTTCTCCCGCTCGGGCAGGGTGTTGATGGCCCGCGCCAGCAGGCGCCGCAACTCCCGGTCCTCCGCCACCGCCACCGGGTTGTCGGCGGCGGTGTCCTCCAGCGTGTCCATCAGCGAGAGGCGGTCGCCGCCCTCCCCGCCGACGTGCAGCAGCTCCTCCAGGGCGACCACGTTGGCCAGGGACAACTGGCTGAAGACCGTGTGGAGATCCTCCACCCCGATCCCCATCTCCGCGGCCACCTCGATCTCCGTCGGGGTGCGCCGCAGCTGCGCCTCCAGCGTGGCGTAGGCCCGCTCCACGGCCCGTGCCTTCTGCCGCACCGAGCGCGGGATCCAGTCCAGCGCCCGCAGTTCGTCGATCATCGCGCCGCGGATCCGGGTGATGGCGTAGGTCTCGAACTTGATCGACCGGTCGATGTCGAACTTCTCGATGGCGTCGATCAGGCCGAAGACGCCGGAGGAGACGAAGTCGGCCTGTTCCACATTGGGCGGCAGGCCCACGCTGACACGGCCCGCGACGTACTTGACCAGCGGCGAGTAGTGCAGGATCAGCTGCTCCCGCAGCCGCTCGTCACCGGACTCCTTGTACGAGCGCCAGAGCACCTCCAGGGACGAGGGCGCGGTGGACCGCCCGCTGCCTCGGGCAGCGGGGGGCACCGCAGCGCGGTCGGACCCTGAGGTGTGCTGGGGCATGCTTCGCCTTTGCCGGAGCGGGATTCCTTGGGAGCGTAGCGTGACGGGAGTGTCGCGGTGCGCGAAGAGTACGGGATCGCACGGGGGCGCAGGAGCGACCCGGCTCGCGCGGGCGACCCGGGACCGGCGCCTGGCGCACGGTCCCGGCAACTGCCACCGGGAGGACCGCGTCTCTCATCGGTTTCACTCTTTCACCGGAACGCTCCAGGTCAACGACCGCCTCGCCGGACGGTTCCGGTTTGTGTGCCTCCTTCAGGTGTTCGTCCGCTCAACTGCCAGCCGTCGCCCTGCCGTTCGACGAACCCCAGAGAGTGAAGTTCGTACAGTCTGCCGATGACTTCATCGGCGCCGTTGCCGGAGGCAAGTGACACTTCCTCCACGTGGACCGGGCGGCCGGCCGGCAGTGCTTCGAGCACGCGGGCCGTGTCCGGGTCCAGCAGATCCCTGGCGAGCACCGGGCCGCGCCGCTCGGGGGCCAGCTCCCCGATGGAGCCGACCAGTTCCGCCACCTCCGCCGCGTCGGTGACGAGCACGGCCTCGCCCCGCAGCAGTTCGTGCACCCCGGCCGAGAGCCCGCTGGTGGCGGGGCCCGGGACACCTATCGTGAACCTCCCGAGCTGCTGGGCCCGCCGGGCTGTGACCAGGGAACCGCTGCGGTGGGCGGCCTCCACGACCACGGTGCCGCGGGTGAGGGCCGCGATGACCCGGTTGCGCAGGACGAACCGGCTGGGTGTCGGATGGCTCCCGGGCGGCAGCTCGCCCAGGACCAGTCCCTGCCCGGCGATCCGGCCGAGGAGCCCGGCGTGTCCGCGGGGATAGGCGACGTCCACCCCGCAGGCCAGCACCGCGGCGGTGGCGCCGCCCGAGGCGAGGGCCCCTCGGTGCGCCGCGGCGTCGATCCCGTACGCGGCCCCCGAGACCACGACCCAGCCGCGCTCCGCGAGCCCGGCGGCCAGGGCCTGGGCCATGTGCGCGCCGTACGGGGTGCAGGCCCGGGCCCCCACCACGGCGACCGAGCGCAGCGCCCAGGTCCGCAGGTTCGGCCGGCCCCGCAGCCACAGCCCGACGGGCCGCGCGTCACCGAGGTCGTCGAGCTGGGTCGGCCACTCCGCCGAGCCGGGGCACACGAACCGGCCCCCCGACCCGGCGGCCAGCTCCAGGTCCCGCCGGGGGTCGGCCAGCGCCGCCCGTCTGCGGTACCCCGCGAGCCGCTCGGCCCCCACCCCCGCGGGAGCGCCCGCCTTCGCCCCCGGCCCGGTCAGCATCCGCATCAGCCCGACCGCCCCGTACTCCCGCAGCCACCGCCCGCCCCGCTCCTCGCCGGGCTCCAGCACCCGCGTCAGCGCGGCCCGCGCCAGCCGTTCCCGTTCCCACTCCCGATCCCCTTCCTCGCCCCCGCCCCCGGCCACGGCCCCGGCCCCGGACCCGGCCCCCGTCTCGCCCCCGGCCCCGGTCCCCGTCTCGGCCCCGGTCATGACCCGGCCCCCGCCGCCAGGGGCACCCCACGGGCGATTCCGGTGCGCAGTTCCAGGGCGACGGCCACGTCCAGCGCCTCGGGCCGGTCCCGCCCCCGCAGGTCGGCAACGGTCCAGGCGACCCTGAGGACCCGGTCCAGCCCGCGCGCGGTGAGCAGCCCGCGCTCCAGATCCCTCTCGGCCTGTGCCAGCGCACCCGGGGCGGGCTGCCAGCGTGTGCGCAGCTCCCGCCCGGGGACCTCGGAGTTGATCCGCCAGGGGGTGTCGCCGAGCCGGTGGGCCGCCCGCGCCCGGGCCAGGGCGACCCGCTCGGCCACGGTGTCGCTGGTCTCCCCCCGTCCGCTGAGGCCGAGCAGGTCGGACCGGGTGACGGGCTCGACCTCGATGCGCAGGTCGACGCGGTCCAGCAGGGGCCCGGACAACCGTGCCTGGTACCGCCTGATCGACGAGGGCGCGCAGTCGCATCCGGCCCCGTGCAGGGTGTGCCGTCCGCAGGGGCAGGGATTGGCTGCGAGAACCATCAGGAACCGGGCGGGCAGGCGCACCACGCCGGCGGCCCGGGCCACCACGATGTGCCCCGATTCGAGGGGCTGTCTCAGCGCGTCCAGCACCTGGGGGCGGAACTCGGGTGCCTCGTCGAGGAAGAGAACCCCTTTGTGGGCCAGCGATACCGCCCCGGGTCTCGGCAGCCCGCTGCCGCCTCCGACCAGGGCCTGCATCGTCGCCGAGTGGTGCGGGGCGCAGTAGGGCGGGACGGTCACCAGCGGTTCGCCGGGCGGGAGGATCCCGGCGACCGAGTGGACGGCCGTGACCTCCAGGGACTCCTGTCGGGTGAGCGGGGGCATGATGCCCGGCAGCCGCTCGGCCAGCAGCGTCTTGCCGGCCCCGGGCGGACCGCTCAGCAGGATGTGGTGCCCCCCGGCCGCGGCGACCTCCAGGCCCCGCCGCGCGGGTCGCTGCCCGGCGACGTCTGCGAGGTCCATTCCCTCCCAGCCGCCGGAGGTGCCCGACAGGCCCGTCCCCAGGCCCGCGCCCGGCAGGACCAGGCCGGCCAGCATCGGATCGGGGCGGCCCGGCGGGTCGGGGGGTTCCTCCTCGGGGACCACGCCGTCGGTCAGTACGGCGATGAGCTGGCGCAGGCTGCGCACCCCGAGCACCGAGACGTCCGGCACGAGTGTGGCCTCGGCCGCGCACTGCTGAGGCACCACCACCTGCCGGTAGCCGGCCTCGGCCGCCGCGAGCACCGCCGGGAGGATCCCCCGGACCGGCCGCACCCGGCCGTCCAGGCCGAGCTCCCCGATGAGCACGAGGTCGGTGATCGCGGCCGGGTCCACCACCTCCGCGGCGCCGAGGACCGCGGCGGCCACCGCGAGGTCGAAGCCCGATCCGCCCTTCGGTACGGAAGCCGGGCTGAGCCCGACCGTGAGCTTCTTCTGCGGCCACGCCGCGCCCGAGTTGACCACGGCGGCCCGCACCCGGTCCCGGCTCTCCACCAGCGTCTTGTCGGGCAGTCCCACCAGGGTGAAGGCCGCGACCCCGGGCTCCAGGTCCGCCTGGACCTCCACCACCACGCCGTCGACGCCCACCAGGGCCACCGAACAGGCTCGGGCGAACCCCATCAGGCCGCCCCCCTGACGTGCTCCACCAAGGGCGCACCGCGCCGCGGCAGCAGGACTCCGACGAGGTCGATGCGCACCCCGCCCGGGGGTGGTCCGCCGTGGTCGGCGAGCCAGCGCTCGGCGAGCGTCCGCAAGCGCGCGGCCTTGCCCGCCCGTAAGGCGGCCATGGGATGCTCGAAGTCTCCCGCCCGGCGGGTCTTCACCTCGCACACCACGAGGGCGTCACCGTCCCGGGCGACGATGTCGATCTCCCCGCCGCGGCACCGCCAGTTCCGCGCGATCACGGTCATCCCGGCCTCGGTCAGCCGCCGGGCCGCGAGTTCCTCGCCGTACCGCCCCAATGCCTGCTGTGCCACGCCCTTCGCGTTCATCCGGCACCACCTCCGGTACCGACGATCGCGCGCCCCCGCCCACCGTGTGGATCTTGGTGGACAACTCCGCCGTTGTGGACAACCCGGTCACCCGTACGACGGAGGAAACACGACGGAGGAAACTCAGCTGCTCGGCAGTTCGAGGTCGCTCTTGTTGAGCTCCTCGATGTTCACGTCCTTGAAGGTCAGCACCCGCACCTGCTTGACGAACCGGGCCGGCCGGTACATGTCCCAGACCCACGCGTCGGCCATGGAGACCTCGAAGAAGACCTCCCCCTGGACCGAGTGCACCTGCATCTCGTAGTCGTTGGTGAGGTAGAAACGACGTTCGGTCTCGATCACGTACTTGAACAGCCCGACGACGTCGCGGTACTCCCGATAGAGCTTCAGCTCCATCTCGGTCTCGTACTTTTCGAGGTCCTCGGCACTCATGGCATGTTCCCCTTCAGCCGTGCGTCCCCCTATTGTGCGCCAGGCCCCTGCGCCCCTAAACGATTTCCGGGGCCAGGACCACCGGCGCACCCGGAGGACCGTCGTCGAGCAGCGTCCGGAGCAGCTCGGCGAGTCTGGTCGGGTACACCGTCTCATGGGCCGCGAGAAGTTCCTCGGAGGTCCACCACCTGGCTCCGGTGACGCTGCGTCGCTCCAGCTCGGTGAGGCCGCCCGTCACGGTCGCCGTCTGGGCGGTACGGGCCAGGAAGTACCACTCGTCCTGCTCCCAGCGGCGGCCGTCGAAGGGGAACGAGCAGTACCGGTGCCACAGCACGGGCCCCAGTTCGACCTGTGTGATCCCCGTCTCCTCCGCGAGCTCCCGCAGCGCGGCGTCCTCCCGGCTCTCGTCGCCCTCCAGCCCGCCGCCCGGGGTGAACCACCAGTGGTCCGCGGGATCCTCCGGTTCGAAGCCGTGCAGCAACAGGATGCGGTCCGCGGGGTCCAGCAGGATCACCCGCGACACCTTCCGGGGGCCCGGCGCGGGCGCCGCTTCAGCGGGCACCGGCCCGCTCCCGCCGCCGCCCGCGCCCGAGGACCCGTACGAGCGGCCCGTACGCGGCCCCCAGCACCACCAGGGCGGCGCCCGCCACCACCGCCGCCAGCTGGAGCCGCAGCGGCCCGGGCCGGGAGACCCCGCCGGGCAGCCCGGCGTACGTCGACGGCCGCTCCAGCATCTTCACGGAGGGCCAGGCGAGCGCGTCGACGCGGGCGCTGACGGCCGACCGGGGAACGGTGCCCTGTCCGGCCTCCTGGAGATGCGCCCGGGAGTCCAGGGAGGCGTTCCGGCGGTCGCCCATCAGGAAGAGGTTGCCCTCCGGCACGGTCACCTCGAACGGCGTGCCGGGGGCGGGGCCCTGACCGGGGGGCATGGGCAGCCCCGGGTCGGCCGCGGTGGCGTCGATGTAGGGCTCGTCGAGGGCGGTGCCGTTCACGGTGAGCTCGCCGGCGGCGCCGCAGCACTTCACGGTGTCGCCGCCGATGCCGACGACCCGCTTGACCATGGGCGAATCGCTCCACATGGAATCAGTAAAGATGACCACGTCCCCGCGCCGCACCTCACCGCCGTCGATGCGCTGCGCCAGGACCCGGTCCCCGGGCACCACGGTGGGCATCATCGAGTCGGTGGGCACGGTGTAGGGCTGGTAGACGAGCGCCCCCCACACGAAACCGCCGAGGAAGAGCGCGAAGCCGACGGCCACGGCGATGCCCGACAACACGTTGCCGAGACCACCGTGGCCGCCCTTGCCACTGCGTATTGCCTGTGTTCCGCCCATTGCAGCGCCCCCACGTCGGAGATCGTCGACCTGGGCGGCACCCTACCCGGCGGTACGTCCGCCAGTCAGCCTCCGGCGGCGCCACATGACGAGCGGCACAACGCCGGTGAGTCCCAGCGCGGCCGGGCCGAGCCCCGCCGGCGCGAGCCCGGAGGCACCGAGACCGAGCGCGGCGGCCTTGGTCTGGTTGCCGATGCCCGGCTGGTCGAAGGTGTCCGGGATCGGCAGGGTGGACCAGCGGGTGATCGGCCACGCGACCACCACGGCCCGCCCGACGACCTTGTCGACCGGCACGAAGCCCTGGGTGGAGTCCTGCATGTGGTAGCGGGAGTCCTGGGAGTTCTGCCGGTGGTCGCCCATCACCCAGATCTTGCCCTTGGGCACGGTGATCGGGCCGAACGGGGCGTCGTCGCACGGGGTGTTGCCGGGGTAGATGTACGGCTCGTCGAGCTTCTTGCCGTTGACGACGACCGGTCCCCCCTTCTTGCACTCGACCGTGTCCCCGCCGATGGCGATGGTCCGCTTGATCAGGTCCTTCTCGGCGGCGTCCGGCATCAGGCCGATCTTGCTGAGGATCTGCTGGGCGAGGTTCGGCTCCGGGGTGGGCTCTCCGGACAGCCAGTTCGCGGGGTCGTGGAAGACGACGACCTCGCCGCGCTCGGGCTCGGAGCCGAACCACGGGGTCAGCTTGTCCACCAGCACCCGGTCCCCCCGCTGCAGGGTGTCCTGCATCGAGTCGGACGGGATCGAGAACGCCTGGACCAGGAAGGTCTTGATCAGCAGGGCCAGCAGCAGGGCGATACCGATCAGGAGCGGAAGCTCCTTCCAGAACGAGCGCTGCGGGCGCGCCGCGGTACCGTCGTCCTCGGCCTCGCGCTCGACGGCGTCCTCCGGCCGCTCCTCGCCCTCGTCGCGTCCGGAACGTGCGCCTACCGCCACATCCCCCACATCCACTCCCTCGCTCGGATCCACGCCCGCTCCGGATCGGAAACGGGCCCTCCCCTCCCTTAACGAGCGGGAGTTCCCTAAGGCGCGGGAGACCCAGGACACACTATGCGAACGGCGGGCCCCGTCGTCGACGACGTCGCACGCGCTCCTCGCGGCGCGCCTGATCGGGCACCATCCGGAAGGTGGCGGGCGTCTCCAGCCGGCGCCAGTGCCCGAAGGGCCAGGCGATGACCACGGCCTCCCCCACGACCCCGTTCTCGTCGATGGTCCCGTCGAAGGCCTCGTCGAGGTGGAAGCGGGAGTCGGCCGAATTCGCCCGGTGGTCGCCCATGACGAAGAGCCGGCCCGGCGGCACCTGCACCTCGAAGCGGATGTCCGAGGGCGTGTTGCCCTCGTTCACGTACGGCTCATCGAGCGGCGAGCCGTTGACGGTGACCCGGCCCCTGGCGTCGCAGCACACGACGGTGTCCCCGCCGACGCCGATGACGCGCTTGATCAGGTCCTGCTCATCGGCGGAGGGCAGCAGCCCGATGAAGGTGAGCGTCTGCTTGATCTGCTTGACGCCGACCGGGGCGGGGGCGGGCCGCGCGGCCTCGCCCTTGAGCCAGCCGCCGGGGTCCTTGAACACGACGACGTCGCCGCGCTCCACCTTGGAGCCGAACCACGGGGTCAGCTTGTCGACCAGCACCCGGTCGCCGATCCGGATGGTCTGCTCCATCGAGCCCGACGGGATGAAGAAGGCCTGCACCAGGAAGGTCTTGAGGACCAGGGCGATGCACAGCGCGACGACCACCAGCAGGGGCAGCTCACCGGCCCGGCGCGTGCGGCGGCGCCGCCGCACGCGGCGGGCCAGTCTGCGGCGCTCGGCCCGGCCGCCCTCCACCACGGGGACGGGCTCCGGCTCGGGTTCCGGCTGCGGCTCGGGTTCCCACTCGGCTTCCCAGTCGGATTCCCAGTCGGGCCCGCTCCTGCGCCGGCCGCGCGGCCGCCCGCGGCTACCCATGCCCGCCCCCGGTCGTGCCCCAGCGCGAGACGGGCCAGCCGATCCACGCGGCCCGCCCGATCACTTTCTCCACCGGCACCATCCCCCCGCCCGGTTCTCCCAGGTGGTCCCGCGAGTCCCGGGACTGGGAACGGTGGTCACCCATCACCCACAGGGTCCCAACCGGAACGACGATCCGGAAGGGCACCTTCGAGGGCGCGTCACCCGGATACAGGTACGGCTCCTCCAGCGGGACGCCGTTGACCTTGACGCGTCCGCCCGCGTCGCAGCACACCACGTCGTCCCCGCCGACGCCCACGACCCGCTTGACGAAGTCGGTGTCGGACGGCTCCGCGAGCCCGAGCGCCGAGGCCGCGCCGTGCAGGGCCTCCCCGACCGGACGGCCCGCGGGACGCTCCCGTACGAAGGACCCCGTGCCGTCGAAGACCACCAGGTCCCCGCGGCGGGGCTGATCGCCGAAACGGTACGCCAGCTTGTCGACCAGCACCCGGTCCCCGACCTTGAGCGTCGGCTCCATCGAGCGGCTCGGAATCAGGAAGGGCTGCACCACGAAGTTGCTGAGCAGGAGCAGGAAGACGGTGCAGAGCACGCCGAGCACACCGGCCCGCCGCCACGTCAGCCGCCAGGCCGGCCGCTGCCGCCGCGTCCGCGACCACGGAAACGCACAACGCGACCGCCCCTCCCCTTCGCGAGGGGAAGAGTGGCCGCGCTGCGTGTGAGGTGCTTCGGTGTCCATCGGGGGCGAGCCTATCCGGCCGCCCCGGGACCCCGTAGGGGACCTCAGTTGTCGCGCTTCTCCTTGATCTTCGCGGCCTTGCCGCGGAGCTCACGGAGGTAGTACAGCTTGGCGCGGCGCACGTCACCGCGGGTGACGAGCTCGATCTTCTCGAAGATCGGGGAGTGGACCGGGAAGGTACGCTCCACACCGACGCTGAAGGAGACCTTGCGAACGGTGAAGGTCTCGGAGACACCGGCGCCCTGGCGGCGGATGACGACACCCTTGAACTGCTGGATACGGGAGCGGTTGCCCTCGATCACGCGGACGTGCACGTTGATCGTGTCACCCGGGCGGAAGGCCGGGACGTCCGAGCGGAGCGTGGCGGCGTTGACGCCGTCGAGCAGGTGAGACATGTTCTTCGTCTGCTTTCTTCGCATGACGCCACAGGTCGCCAGTGCGGGTTTCCGTAGAGAATTCGGGAGCCGTGGAACCCGGCGGGCGACGGTCCCCCTGTGGCAGGGGCGTCCGCGAGCACACAGCAGCCGCCTATTCTTCCACGGCCGGGGGCCTGCGCCAAAATCGGCCGTCGGCCGACGGCTTCCAGCCCAGGATGGAGAGGATCTCCCGGTCCTTCTTGTCGAAGGCGGAGGCCTCGCAGCGCTCGATCAGGTCGGGGCGGTTCCGCGCGGTCCGCCGGAAGGCCTCGTCCCGCCGCCAGCGGGCGATCTTCCCGTGGTGGCCGCTGACCAGCACCTCGGGAATGCCCCGGCCGCGCCACTCGGGCGGCTTCGTGTAGACGGGCCCCTCCAGCAGATTGGCCATCTCGCCGGGCGCGAAGGAGTCGTCGCGGTGCGATTCGGCGTTGCCGAGCACGCCCGGCAGCAGCCGGGCCACGGCCTCGGTGACGACGAGCACGGCGGCCTCGCCGCCCGCCAGGACGTAGTCGCCGATGGAGACCTCGTACACCGGCATGCGCGTGGCGTACTCGTCCATGACGCGGCGGTCGATGCCCTCGTACCGGGCCGGTGTGAAGATCAGCCAGGGCCGCTCGGAGAGCTCGACGGCCAGTTCCTGGGTGAACGGCCGGCCGCTGGGGGTGGGGACGACCATGACGGGCCCGTGCGCGCCCGCCTCGTAGCCGTCGGCCAGCGCCGCGTCCAGGGCCTCGCCCCACGGTTCGGTCTTCATGACCATGCCGGGGCCGCCGCCGTACGGGGTGTCGTCGACGGTGTTGTGGCGGTCGTACGTCCAGTCCCGCAGGTCGTGGACGTGCACGTCGAGCTGGCCGCGGGCGCGGGCCTTGCCGACGAGGGAGACGTTCAGCGGCTCCAGGTACTCGGGGAAGATCGTGACGACGTCGAGACGCATCAGGCCTCTTCCCCGGAGTCCTCGTCACGGGTCGAGTCGATGATCGCTTCGCGCTCGTCGATCAGGCCCGGCGGCGGGGTGATGACACAGCGCTGCTCCTCCAGGTCGATCTCGGCGACGATCTCCTCGACGAAGGGGATCATCACCTCGGAGCCGTCCGGCCGCTCGACGATGAAGAGGTCCTGCGAGGGCAGGTGGGAGATCTCGGTGATCCGGCCGATCTCGGTGCCGTCGGCGAGGACCACGTCCAGGTCCATCAGCTGGTGGTCGTAGTACTCGTCCGGCTCCTCCGGCAGCTCCGCCGGGTCCACCTCCGCGATCAGCAGGATGTTGCGCAGCGCCTCGGCGCCGGTGCGGTCCTTGACGCCCGCGAAGCGGAGCAGCAGCCTGCCGCTGTGCACCCGGCCCGTCTCGACGGTCAGCGGTCCCGCCGACGCGGGCTCCGTCTTGAGCACGGCGCCGGGACTGAGCCGCAGTTCCGGCTCGTCGGTGCGCACCTCGACGGTGACCTCGCCCTTGATGCCGTGGGCGCGGCCGATCCGCGCGACTACCAGCTCCACTGTGTGTCTCTCCTGTTCAGACGACGACGGGCCGGGGCGGGCACGTATGCCCTCCCCGGCCCGTGCCGGTGATCACTCTTGCAATGGACCCGGTCTCAGCGGACCTGGTCCACGTCGACGAGGTCGACGCGGATGCCCCGGCCGCCGATGGCGCCCACGACGGTACGCAGAGCACGCGCGGTGCGGCCGTTGCGGCCGATCACCTTGCCGAGGTCGTCGGGGTGGACCCGGACCTCGAGCACCTGCCCGCGGCGCAGGTTGCGCGAGGCGACCTGCACGTCGTCGGGATTGTCCACAATGCCCTTCACGAGGTGCTCAAGAGCCTCCTCGAGCATGATCAGGCCTCGGTCGACTCGGCGGCGGCCTCAGCCTCGTCCGCCTTCTTGTCGGCCTTCTTGGCCTTCTGCGTGATGGCCTCGCCCTTGCCCTCGCCGATGCCCTCGAGGGCCTTGGCGAACTCGTCGAAGGAGCGACGCTTGCTCTCCTTCGTCTCCGGCTGCAGGAGCGGCGCGGGGGCGGGGAGACCCTTGTGGGCCTGCCAGTCACCGGTCAGCTTCAGGATGGCGAGCACAGCCTCGGTGGGCTGGGCACCGACGGACAGCCAGTACTGCGCACGCTCGGCGTTGACCTCGATGCGCGACGGGTTGTAGGTCGGGTGGTAGATACCGATCTCCTCGATCGCGCGACCGTCCCGGCGGGTGCGGGCGTCGGCGACGACGATGCGGTAGTGCGGCTGGCGAATCTTGCCGAGGCGCTTGAGCTTGATCTTGACTGCCACTGGAGTGGTGTCTCCTGAACTTGACGTGGTTGGGCACATGAGATGCCACGTGGGGTTGCGGTACTCGGGTGCCCGATGGACGCGTCAGCCGGAGGAGAGAGGGGTCCTATGCGACTGTCGAGTACAGCTAGCCATTGTGCCATACGCCTGCCGCGTGCTCAGCCGGGCGGGGTGCATCCACCCCGCCCGCCCTGCGGGCGCGACTGACCGCGGCCCCGGCTTCGGCCGCCGCCGCAGTGGCACGGCTGGGCCCGCCGGGGTGTCGGCGCGGGCCGGCCCCGACGGTCAGGAGGCCGCCGCGATGGCCACCTCGGGGATGCGGAAGGGCTTCATGCAGCCGCCGCACACGATCGGCGCCTGGGCGAGCACGGAGGGGACCACCCGCACGTTGCGCCCGCAGTCGCAGACCGCCTTGACGCGCACGCCGCCGCCGGACGAGCCGTGCCGGGCGGCCGGTCCGCGGAAGCTGCGCTTGGTGTCCGCGGCCGTGGCGGCCCTGTGGGCCTTCAGCGCGCGCTGGAGCCGCTCCATCGTGGGGCGGTAGCGCCGCTTCGCCTCGGGGTTGAGCGTGACCAGCGAGAAGCCGCTGCTGGCGTGCGGCTCTTCGGAGTGGTCCAGCCCCATCTCCTCGGCGATCGCGAGGAATCTGCGGTTGTGGTAGCGGCCGGCGCGCGAGGTGTCGCGGACTCCGCGGGCGGCGGCGATGCCGTGGACTGCCTCGTGCAGCAGTCGCTCGAAGGAGAGCTCGGCGCCGCAGGCGGACGAGGACTCTCCGATCAGGGACTCGGGCGCGGCAAGGTCAGGCAGCTCGGGGTGGTACCGCTGAATATCGGCCCACGCCTGCGCCAGCTCTGCGGCGAGAACAGGGGGTGTCGTGCTCACGTCGTGACAACGAGCCGGGGTGCCCCGGTGTTCCGATTCCGGGCCATTCCAAATTTTTTGCACGTACCAGTCAGTTCAGCCTCATGCGTCCTGACGAGGACGGGTGCGTCGATCCCAGGATGAGTCGGTACGTAATGACGACCGGAAAGCGTCAGCCCCGGCGCACGGCACGGGCCGTGCGCCGGGGCGCAGGAGTCACTCAGTAGGAGCGCGCGACGATCGCGAGCGTCCCGGGGGCGTCGTCCGTCTCCGGAACCGACCCGTCGGCGGCGATCAGGCAGCGCACGGAGACGGCCTGCTCGGCCAGCTTCGCCTCGCCCTCCGGGCCGAGGTCCGCCCACGGGATGCGCGCCCAGCCGCCGGCGATGGCGGCCTCGGCGGCCTCTTCGATGGTCGAGACGTCCGACGTGCGGGCCTCGCGGCGCTCGCGGGACTCGCGCAGCAGCTGCGCCTGGTCCTCCTCGAGCACCTTGGGCAGCAGGTCGGCGAGCGCGTCGATCTGCACCGGGGTCTTCCCGCCCGGGATCCGGCGGGCCAGCATCGCGGTGCCGGCCTCCAGGTCGCGGGGGCCGATCTCGATGCGGACCGGTACGCCCTTGAGCTCCCAGTCCACGGCGCGGCGGCCGAAGGGGGTGTCCACGCGGTCGTCGACCTGCACGCGGATGCCCGCGGCCTTCAGCTGGGCGCCGAGCTCACGGACCTTGGCGACGGCCTCGTCGCCCTTGATCGCCATGACGACGACCTGGACGTGGGCCAGGCGCGGCGGGACCCGCAGGCCGTTGTCGTCTCCGTGGGACATGATCAGGCCGCCGACCATGCGCGTCGAGACGCCCCACGAGGTCTGCCAGACGAGCTCCTGCTTGCCTTCCTTCGACAGGTACTGCGTGTTGAAGGCCTTGGCGAAGTTGGTGCCGAGCTCGTGGCTCGTGCCCAGCTGCAGGGCCTTGCCGTCGCCCATCATGCCCTCGAGGGTGAGGGTGTTGATGGCGCCGGCGAAGCGCTCCTTGGCGGTCTTGCGGCCGAGCACGACGTCGATGCCGAGCACGTTCGTCATGAAGTCGCCGTACACGTCCGTGTGGATGCGGGAGGCGTAGTCACGGGCGTCCTCGTAGGTGGCGTGGGCCGTGTGGCCCTCCTGCCACAGGAACTCGCTCGTGCGCAGGAACACGCGCGGGCGCATCTCCCAGCGGACCACGTTGGCCCACTGGTTGATCAGCAGGGGCAGGTCGCGGTAGCTCTGGACCCACTTGGAGAAGTAGTCGTTGATGATCGTCTCGGAGGTGGGCCGGACGACGACCGGCTCTTCCAGCTCCTTGCCGCCGCCGTGCGTGACGACCGCGAGCTCGGGGGCGAAGCCCTCGACGTGCTCCGCCTCCTTCGTCAGGTACGACTGCGGGATGAAGAGCGGGAAGTACGCGTTCTGGGCGCCCGCGTCCTTGATGCGCGCGTCCATCTCCTGCTGCATCCGCTCCCACAGGCCGTAGCCGTACGGCCGGATGACCATGGTGCCTCGGACCGGACCGTTGTCGGCCAGCTCGGCCTTGTTGATCAGATCCTGGTACCAGCGGGGGAAATCCTCCGCCTGCGGGGTGAGAACGGGTGCCTTTGCCATGGCGCGAATGGTACGGCGCCCGGCGCTCGATGCGTGAATCGGGTGGCACGCTCCTCTGGACGCGGGGGCCGATGGGGAGTTCTCTGTCAACGGGGGCAAGGGGGCGACATGGAATCAGGAGCGCTCTTTCGATGACACCGACGCCGACGCCGACACTCGTCGCCCGGGACTGGGCGGAGATCCAGGAACGGATGCTGGTACCGCTGTACGAGGCGGTCTACGACCGGCTGGAGATCGGGCCGGGGGACCGGCTGCTGAACCTCGGCTGCGGGGCCGGGCTGCCCCTGCTGCTCGCAGCCGGGAGGGGAGCCGTGGCCACGGGGGTGGAGGCGGATCCGGCACGGCGGGCACTGGCCCGTGAACGGCTGCTGGAGGTGCTGGCGGCTCCGCCTGCGGTACCGGTCGCGGCCGGCCCGTACGACGCCCTGCTGGCCTTCTCGCCGGCCCCGGCGGAGCTGGCCCGGGCGCTGCCCGCGGTCCGGCGCGGCGGGGCGGTGGTGCTGGCCGACTGGGGTCCGGCGGAGCGGTGCACGGTGCCGGCGGTCCTGGGCGGCGGACCCGCGCCCCAGGACCTGGACGCGCTCGTGGAACGGGCCGGGATGCGGCCGGACGGGTCGGGGCGGGTGTTCTGCCCGTTCGGGTACGCGGATGTGGACAGCGCCGTGCGCGGGCTGCTGTCGACGGGGCTCTTCGACGGCGCGGCCGATCCCGCGCTCGCGGAGAAGGAACTCGCCGAGGCCCTTCACCCGTTCGAGCGACCCGACGGGGCGGTGTGGCTGCCGAACATCTTCCGGTACGTGATCGCCCGGGTGGCGTGACCGGGGCCCTTCACTCCGGGCCGTGCCCCTTGGCCGGGCGCGGGATCCCGGCGGCGGCGTAGGCGGCCGCTTCGTCCAGGGTCTCGGCGGCGAGCAGGGCCTCGGCCAGGGCGTCGAGCTGCGGCCGGTGCTCGCGCAGCAGCCGGCAGGCCTCCTCGTAGCACTCGTCCACGATCCGCCGCATCTCGTGGTCGACCACGTCGAGGGTGGCGGGCGCCGCGGACAGGCCGTACGGGCCCTGGCCGTCGGAGGGGATCGCGGTGAGCTTTCCGACGCGGTCGCTCATGCCCCAGCGGCCCACCATGCCGCGGACGATGTTGGTGACCTGTTCGAGGTCGTTCTCCGCGCCCGTGGTGATCACGTCGTAGACGGTGTGCTCGGCCGCCATGCCGCCCAGGGCGCCGATGATGCGGCCGCGGAGGTACTCCTCGGTGTACGCGTACCGGTCCGCGTCCGGAGTCGAGAGGGTGACGCCGAGCGCGCGGCCGCGGGGGACGATGGTGATCTTGCGGACGGGGTCGGCGCCGGGCTGGAGCATGCCCAGCAGGGCGTGGCCGCTCTCGTGGTAGGCCGTACGGCGGCGCTCCTCCAGCGGCATCACCAGGGACCGTTCCGCGCCGAGCTGGACCTTCTCCAGAGCGTCCGACAGGTCGGACTGGGTGACCTGGTCCTGCTGCCGTTTGACGGCCAGCAGCGCGGCCTCGTTGGCCAGGTTGGCCAGTTCGGCGCCGGTCATTCCGGGGGTGGTGCGGGCCACCTGGGCCAGGTCGACGCCCTCGGCGAGCGGGATGTCCCGCGTGTGGATGCGCAGGATGGCCTCGCGGCCGCCCCGGTCGGGCGGTGAGACGACCACCGTGCGGTCGAAGCGGCCGGGGCGGGTCAGGGCGGGGTCCAGGACGTCGGCCCGGTTGGTGGCGGCCAGTACGACGACGCCCTCCGAACCCGAGAAGCCGTCCATCTCGGTGAGGATCTGGTTGAGGGTCTGCTCGCGCTCGTCGTGGCCGCCCATCGCCGCGCCGCCGCCCCGCACCCGGCCGATGGTGTCGATCTCGTCGATGAAGATGATCGCGGGGGCCACTTTGCGCGCCTCCGTGAACAGCTCGCGGACCCGGGAGGCTCCCACGCCGACGATCATCTCGACGAACTCGGAGGCCGAGGCGGAGAAGAACGGGACCCCGGCCTCGCCCGCGACCGCACGCGCCAGCAGGGTCTTCCCGGTGCCGGGTGGTCCGGACAGCAGGACGCCGCCGGGCATCCGGGCACCCATCCTCCGGTAGTTCTGCGGGTTCTTGAGGAAGTCGACGACGTCGTTCAGCTCCCCCGCGACCTCGTCGATGCCGGCCACGTCCTCGAAGGTGGTGCGCTTGGCGCCCTCCACGTGCTCCACCGGCCTGGGCGGGGCCTTGCGGCCCAGCCCGCCCATGCCGCCCGGCCCCGCGCTCATGCGGCGGGAGAAGTAGACCCACAGCAGGACGAGCAGCAGTATCGGGGCGAGGGAGAGCAGCAGATTGGCCAGGAAGCTGCGCTGCTCCACTACCGGGGAGGCCGTCACGGTCACGTTCTGCCTGGTGAGCTCGGCCCACAGGTCGTCGTCGGCGAAGGCCGGCCGCTGACTGACGAACTTGGTGTAGTCGCCCTTGTCCCCGTCGGGCAGCGGCTGCGCGGCCTTCAGCTGGCCCTGGATGGCGTCGCCCTTGGCGTAGATCTTCGAGACGTTGCCGTTGGCGACCTGCTTGCTGAACTCGGTGTACGAGATCGTCGGCTCGTCGCCCTCGTTGAAGAAGGACAGCACCAGGTTGGTGATCAGGTAGACGATCAGGGCGGCGAGGATCAGCCACCGCCAGCCCGGCATCCGCTTCTTCGGGGCGGGGGCGGGCGGCGCGCCCTCCGAGCGCCAGGGCGTGTCGGCCCGGTCGCGCGGCGGTACGGAGCTGGGGCTGGGCACGGGCGTCTCCTTCTGCCGTCCTCCCGGCCGACCATAAGCGACAAACCCGTACGTTGCCCCCGCAGGAAGCAGAAGGCCCCGGCTGTGCGAACACAGCCGGGGCCCACGCCCGCGTACCCGCGCGCGTCTTACTTCATGAACTTCTTGAACTCGTCCGGAAGGTCGAACTCATCGGCGGACCGACCCTGCTGACCGCCGCCCGCGGGAAGCCCGAAGGGGTTGGCGCCGGCCGCGGGCTCGATCGCCTGCGGGCCCTGCTCGCGGCGGGCCGCGGCCGCGGCCTCCTCTTCCTTGCGCTTCATCGGGTTACCGCTCTTGCGCTTGCCCTTGGCCTGCTTGACCTGCTTCTTCTGCCGGCCGGGGCCACCGCCCATCCCGGGGATGCCGGGCATCCCGGGCATGCCGCCGCCCTGAGCCATACGGGACATCATCTTGCGGGCGTCGAAGAACCGCTCCACGAGCGACTTGACGGCGCTGACCTCGGTGCCGGAGCCCTTGGCGATACGGGCACGGCGCGAGCCGTTGATGATCGTCGGGTCCTGGCGCTCGGCCGGGGTCATCGACTTGATGATCGCGGCGGTGCGGTCCACGTCGCGCTCGTCGATGTTGTTGATCTGGTCCTTGATCTGCCCCATGCCGGGCAGCATGCCGAGCAGCTTGGAGATGGAGCCCATCTTGCGGACCTGCTCCATCTGGGCCAGGAAGTCGTCGAGCGTGAACTCCTTGGGGCCCTTGGCGAGCTTGGCCGCCATCTTCTCGGCCTCGGCCTGCGAGAAGGTCTTCTCGGCCTGCTCGATGAGGGTGAGCATGTCACCCATGTCGAGGATCCGGCCGGCCATGCGGTCCGGGTGGAAGGCGTCGAACTCGTCGAGCTTCTCGCCGTTCGAGGCGAACATGATCTGCTTGCCGGTGACGTGCGCGATGGAGAGCGCGGCACCACCGCGGGCGTCGCCGTCGAGCTTGGAGAGCACGACGCCGTCGAAGCCGACGCCGTCGCGGAAGGCCTCGGCGGTGTTGACCGCGTCCTGGCCGATCATGGCGTCGACGACGAAGAGGATCTCGTCGGGGCTGACGGCGTCACGGATGTCCGCGGCCTGCTGCATCAGCTCGGCGTCGATGCCGAGGCGGCCGGCGGTGTCGACGATGACGATGTCGTGCTGCTTGGTCCGCGCGTACTCGACGGAGTCCTTCGCGACCTGGACCGGGTCGCCGACGCCGTTGCCGGGCTGGGGGCCGTAGAAGGCCACGCCCGCGCGGTCGGCGACGACGGAGAGCTGGTTGACGGCGTTGGGCCGCTGGAGGTCGCAGGCGACGAGGAGCGGGGTGTGGCCCTGCCCCTTGAGCCAGAGGCCGAGCTTGCCGGCGAGGGTGGTCTTACCGGCACCCTGGAGACCGGCCAGCATGATCACGGTGGGGGCGGTCTTGGCGAAGCGCAGCCGCCGGGTCTCGCCGCCGAGGATCGTCACGAGCTCGTCGTTGACGATCTTGAGGACCTGCTGGCCGGGGTTCAGCGCCTTGCTGACCTCCTCGCCGCGGGCCCTCTCCTTGACGTTCGCGATGAAGGAGCGGACGACCGGCAGGGCGACGTCGGCCTCGAGGAGGGCGATACGGATTTCCCGGGCCGCGGAGTCGATGTCAGCCTCGGACAGCCGGCCTTTGCCGCGCAGGCCCTTGAAGGTATTCGCCAAGCGGTCGGAGAGCGTATCGAACACGGTGGTCGCGATTCCTCGGGTCGGGGGCGTTGTGGTCGTCCCCCAGGGTATCGGGCCGCGCCACCGGCCCGGCCCTGCGGGCAGCTTTTCCCGGGGCTCCGCCCCCGGATCCGGGGCCCGGAACGCCGATGGGGCCGCAATCGCCGTGGGGGCGATCCGGCCCCGTCGCTATGCCAGCGCCTCCTGCACCGATCCGGCCAGCGCCGCCGCCTGCACGGGTTCCAGCGGCTTGCCCTCCGGGGTGGTCACGTACAGCGTGTCCACGGCATTGGCGCCGAGGGTCGAGACGTGCGCGCTGCGGACCCGGACCCCGCCGGACTCCAGCGCCCGCCCGATCCGGTGCAGCAGGCCCACCGCGTCGGGGGCGCGGACCTCCAGGACCGTGGCCAGCGCGGAGACGTCCGGGACCACCGCGACCCGGGGCGGCGGCGGGACGACCCCGCGGCGGCGCGGGTAGGCCGCCTCGCGGTCCGCCAGCCTGGCCGGTACGTCGAGCGAGCCGTCCAGGGCGCGGACCAGGTCGGTGCGCAGCCGCGCGGCCTCCGGCAGCGAGCCGTACTCGGCCGCCACCCGCCAGCGCAGCACCAGGACCTCGCCCAGCCGGTCCGGGAGCTCCACGGAGCGCAGGTCGGCCGCCCGCACGGTGAGCCGGTGCAGGGCCAGCACCCCCGCCACGGCCGGAAGGACCCCGGGCTGGTCGGGGACGGCCACGACGAGTTCCACGCCGACCGCGTCCTCCTCGTGCCGGGTGTGGAGCGCGAGCACCGGCTCCCCGGTGCGCAGCGCCTCCACCGCCAGGCGTTCCTGTTCGGTCGAGGCGATCTCCGGCTCGCGCTCCGCCGGGGGCGTGCCGCGCAGCACGGCGGCGACCCGCAGGACGAGGTCCGCGACCAGCGATCCCCGCCATGCGCTCCAGGCCGCGGGCCCGGTGGCGAGGGCGTCCGCCTCCGTCAGGGCGTGCAGTATCTCCAGCGTGCCCACGGACCCCACGGCCTCGGCGACCGCGCGGACGGTCGCCGGGTCGTCCAGGTCGCGCCGGGTCGCGGTGTCGATCAGCAGCAGGTGGTGCCGTACGAGCGTGCCCAGGACGCCGGTGTCCCGCGCGTCGAAGCCGACCCGCGCGGCGACGTCGCGCGCGATGGTCTCCCCCGCCACGGAGTGGTCCCCGGGCCAGCCCTTGCCGATGTCGTGCAGGAGGGCCGCCATCAGGAGCAGGTCGGGGCGGCCGACCCGGCGGGTGAGGGCCGAGGCCCGCACGGCCGTCTCGATGAGGTGCCGGTCCACCGTCCAGGTGTGGACGGGGTTGCGCTGCGGGCGGCACCGCACCCGTTCCCAGTCGGGCAGCAGCCGGGTGATCAGGCCCTCCGCCTCCATGGCCTCCCAGACTGCGATGGTCGGCTCACCGGCGCCCAGCAGGGTCAGGAGCTGCTCCCGGGCCTCGGCCGGCCACGGCACCGGGAGCGCCTTCGCCTGGACGGCGAGCCTGCGCAGGGCGTGCAGGGAGACGGGGAGCCCGGCCTGCGCGGCGGCCGCGCCGAACCGCAGGGGCAGCACGGGGTCCCGGTCGGGGCGCGCGGCGAGCGCCAGCACGGCTTCGCCGTCCGACTCCACGACGCCCTCGGCCAGGGGTGCCCGTTCGACGGCGGGGGCCCCGCGGGTGCCGAGGAGCCCCCGCAGCCTCGGCCTGGCCGCGCGGGCCCGCAGGACCCGGCCGACTTCCCGCCAGGTCACGTCTCCGGCGTACGCGACGACCCGCGCGGCCTCGTACACCTCGCGCAGCAGCGCGTCCGCGTCGAGCAGCCCGAGCTGGGCCGCGACCTGGTCCTGTTCCTGGAGCGAGAGCCGGTCGGTGGCGCGGCCCGTCACCAGGTGGAGGGCGTCCCGGGCGTCCAGGAGCCGGCGCCGGGCCTCGGCGAGGCCCTCGCGCGGGGCGTCGGCGAGCCAGGACGCCGCCACCGCCCGCAGCGCGGTGACGTCCCGGAGCCCGCCGCGGGCCTCCTTGAGGTCGGGTTCGAGCAGGAAGCGCAGCTCCCCGGCCCGTTCGGCCCGTTCCCGGCACAGGGCGTGCAGTTCCGGGAGCCGTTTGGCCGCCTGGTTGCGCCAGTCGGCCAGTACGGAGGTCCGCAGGCCGGCGAGGAGGCCGGCGTCGCCCGCGACGGGCCTCGCGTCCAGCAGTCCGAGGTGCACCTTGAGGTCTTCGGCGGCGGTCTTGCGGGCCTCCCCCGGGGTCCGCACCGAGTGGTCGAGGGCCACGCCCAGGTCCCACACCGGGTACCAGAGGCGGTCGGCCAGCGCGCCGAGGGCCCGCGGCTCGGCCTTGCCGTCGTGCAGCAGCACCAGGTCGAGGTCGCTGCGCGGGGACAGTTCACTCCGGCCGTAGCCGCCGACGGCCACCAGGGCGGCGCCGCGCACGCCCGTCTCCCGTACGGCGGTCGTGAACAGGGCGCTCAGCCATTCGTCGGTCAGCCCGGCCAGGGCGGAACGCCGCGAAGGCCCGGACCGCGACTCCTCCTGGAGGAGTCGCAGCCGGGCCGCGGCGTATCCGCTGGGTCCCGAGTCGGCCGTGTGGTCCGTGGTCTTGTCGACGCTCGTCACCCAGGAGCTCCCGTCACCTAGAGCGCGTCAGCGCCGCGCTCGCCGGTGCGGACCCGGACGACCGAGTCCACGGGGACGCTCCACACCTTGCCGTCACCGATCTTGCCGGTGGCGGCGGCGCTCACGATGACCCGGATCACCTCTTCGGCGTCGGCGTCGTCGACGAGCACCTCGATGCGGATCTTGGGTACGAGGTCCACGGTGTACTCGGCGCCGCGGTACACCTCGGTGTGACCGCGCTGGCGACCGTAGCCGCTGGCCTCGGTGACCGTGAGCCCCTGGACTCCGAAGGTCTGGAGGGCTTCCTTGATCTCGTCCAGCTTGTGGGGCTTGACGATCGCGGTGATCAGCTTCATGCGTCAACCTTCTTGCTCGCGGCGGCGGGGGCGGGGGCGGTGCTGCGTGAGGAGGATCCGCCGCCGGCCCCGCTGAAGTCGTAGGCGGTCTCGGCGTGCTCGACCTGGTCGATGCCGGAGACCTCGTCGTCCTCGGGGACCCGCATCCCGATCGTCTTGTCGAGCAGGAAGGCGAGGATCGCGGACGCCACGAGAGAGTAGGCCAGGACCGAGAAGACTCCGATGGCCTGCTTGCCGAGCTGCTCCAGGCCGCCGCCGTAGAAGAGGCCGGCGACGTCGGACTGGACCCCGCCGGTGGCGAAGAGACCCACGAGCAGGGAGCCGACGACACCGCCGACGAGGTGGACGCCGACGACGTCGAGGGAGTCGTCGTAGCCGAACTTGTACTTGAGGCCCACGGCCATGGCGCAGAGCAGACCGGCGATGGCGCCGACGGCGATCGCGCCGAGCGGGCTGACCGCACCGCCGGAGGGGGTGATCGCCACGAGGCCGGCGACCGCGCCGGAGGCGGCGCCGAGGGTGGTGAAGGAGCCGTGGCGCAGCTTCTCGTAGCCGAGCCAGGCGAGCATGGCGGCGGCGGTGGCGACCTGGGTGTTGACGAACATGACCGCGCCGACGCCGTCGTCGTTGCCGAGCCACGAGCCCGCGTTGAAGCCGAACCAGCCGAACCAGAGCAGACCGGCGCCGAGCATCACGAGGGGGAGGCTGTGCGGGCGCATCGGGTCCTTCTTGAAGCCGACGCGCTTGCCGATGACCAGGATCACGCCGAGGGCTGCGGCGCCGGCGTTGATGTGGACGGCGGTGCCGCCCGCGAAGTCGATGACGCCGAGCTCGAAGAGCCAGCCGCCCGCGCCCCACACCCAGTGGGCGACGGGGAAGTAGACGACGGTGACCCACAGGGCGGTGAACAGGACCCAGGCGCTGAACTTCACGCGGTCGGCGAGGGCGCCGCTGATCAGGGCCGGGGTGATGACGGCGAACATCAGCTGGAAGACGGCGAAGACGTAGACCGGGATGGTGTAGCCGTCCCACAGCTCGGTGATGCCGATGCCGCTGAGGCCCACGTAGTCGGAGTTCCAGCCGATGAGGGAGCCCGAGTCGGTGCCGAAGGCGAGGCTGAAGCCGTAGAGGACCCACAGGATCGTGACGATCCCGAGGCTGATGAAGCTCATCATCAGCATGTTGAGGCTGCTCTTGACGCGGACCATGCCTCCGTAGAAGAAGGCGAGTCCCGGGGTCATCAGCATGACCAGGGCGGAGCAGATGAGCATGAACCCGGTGTTCGCGGCAGACAGCGTCGGGGCGTCTGCCGCGAGGGTCGTGATGGCTGATGCCATCGGCGTCTCCTCGTCGTCGGTACGTTCGCGTGCGGGCGATCGTGAAAACCTGAGCGGCGTTAAGGGGTCCGGCCGGGGGGCTGGCCGGGACTGGCCGGTTAATGCCCCTGAGATTCGCGCAGGCCGGTTTCCGGCGGCGCCGCTCGGTGTTTCGCGCCGATGACGAAGGCGTCCGGGCTGTTACAGCCCGATGAACACGGCGATCCCCCGCGTGAGGCTCCGCGACGGCGGGCCACCGCCTCCGCGAGAGCGGCTGGGGGCACCTCCCGGCGGTAGCCGGGGGAGGCCCCGCCGCAAGGGAGGGGCCGGCCGCGGCGGTGACCCGGATGTCCTGGCTGGGGGAGCCTGATCGGGCTTCACGGGGTGACTGCCGCGGCCGGGGTTCCTGGGGGCGGCCGCCCGGGCCGCTACACGGCCTCCGCGGCTTCGGGGAGGCGGGCGGCGAGGAGGTCGGTGATCCGGACCACGTCATCGACGTCACCGTACTCACGGGCGGCGGTGTCGACGGTCTTGCGCAGTCGCGTGTTCACCCGTTCGGACCGAACCTTTCCCGCCACGTCGATGGCCCGGCCGACGAGGACGGTGGCCTGCTCGGGCTCGCGCTGGAGCAGGTGCACGGTGGCCATGCCGATCAGGTTGAGGGCGTAGGAGCGCTGGTGCTCCTCGTCCTTCTCGAAGAGTGCGACGGCCTTCGCCATGACGGGTTCGGCGAGGGAGGCGTACGTGGGGCTGCGCCCGGCGACGTAGGCCAGATCGCGGTACGAGTGCGAGTTCTCGCCATTGAGCTCGGCCTCGGAGAAGAAGCGGATCCAGTCCGGTTCCGGCTCGCCCGCGAAGCCGACGTCGGAGAAGGTGTCCTCGGCCATCCGCACGGCCCGCTTGCAGCGGCTGGGCTGGCCCATGTTGGCGTAGGCACGGGCCTCCATCGCATACAGCATGGCCTGGGTGCGCGGGCCGGCGCAGTCGCGGCTGCCGTACTGCGCGAGGTGGATGAGTTCCAGCGCGTCCTCGGGGCGGCCGAGGTGGATCATCTGGCGGCTCATGCCG
Organism: Streptomyces sp. NPDC056224; assembly: GCF_042267665.1. Lineage (NCBI taxonomy): Bacteria > Bacillati > Actinomycetota > Actinomycetes > Kitasatosporales > Streptomycetaceae > Streptomyces > Streptomyces sp. NPDC056224. The sequence continues at coordinate 35,607 of NZ_JBHJTK010000016.1, read as the reverse complement.
GAGAGGATGTACGAGCCGAGCGGCTTGTCCCCGGCCTCCTTCGCGGCGTGCAGCGCGAGGACGAAGTACTTCTGCGCGGTGGGGTGCAGGCCGATGTCGTAGCTCATCCAGCCGGCGAGTTCGGCGAGCTCCGCCGCGACCTTGAAGAGCCGCCTCATGACCCGGGCCGGGTGGTTCTCCTGGAGCAGGTCGGTGACCTCGTGGAGCTGGCCCACGACGGCCTTGCGGCGCAGTCCGCCGCCGCACTGGGCGTCCCACTGGCGGAACATCACGGTGGTGGCGTCGAGGAGGGCGAGCTCGGGCTCGGAGAGCCGGGGCGGCCGGTGGCCACCGAGGGCGCCCGCCGTCCCTCCCCCTCGCTCCGCTGGGGGGACCCCCACCGCGCGCGGTCCCGGGTCGGCGGCCGGGGCCGGGACGAGCCACCGCTGCATGGGCTCGATCAGGGCGGGGCCGGCGGACAGGGCGAGTGAGGTCCCGAGGAAGCCCCGGCGGGCCAGCATCAGGTCGCTGCGGGAGAACTCGCCGAGCAGTTCGACGGTCTGGGGGCCCGCCCAGGGCAGGTCGACGCCGGAGACGGAGGGCGTCTGGTGGGCGGTGCGCAGGCCGAGCTGCTCGATGGCGACCACGGAGCCGAAGCGCTCCGAGAACAGCTCGGAGAGGATCCGCGGCACGGGCTCGCGGGGCTGTTCGCCGTCGAGCCAGCGGCGCACCCGGGAGGTGTCCGTGCTGATGTGGTGGGCGCCCATCTGGCGGGCACGACGGTTGACCTGGCGGGCGAGCTCGCCCTTCGACCAGCCGCTGCGGACGAACCACGACGTCAGCTGATCATTGCGGTCAGCACATTCGTCGCTCGTTCCGCTTGCGTCGTTGCCGCTCACTGGAACGCCCCCATCCGCTCAGCATCTTCCACACGAAACCCTGGCGGGAGCGGCGAGCGCCGCCACGGACCTTCACGAGTCCTTCACGCATTGCCTCCGGCATACCCACGGACGGGCCTGCCTTGGGGGTTCGTGTACCGAAAGTAATCCTACGATCACCCCTCCCGCGAGGCAGATCCGGGAATCGCCACCATTCGCCACCCCTTCGAATGAACTCGCCACCTGCCAGGCGCGATTCACTTGACACAAGGCGAAAAGAGATCGGGTGGACTGGAGTGCGCCAGGGGCGCGCGCGGCGAGGAGTGCGCCGGGCAGCGGCAGAGGAACCCCCGCGGCGGACCGCCGGCAGCCGGTCGCGCCGACGTCGTAACCACCGGCGCGTCCGACCCGTTGGAGGGGGCATGGGCATGGGCTTCACGATCGGCGGCAGCCGCGGCACCAAGGAATTCCGCTCAGGCGCCCGGCGCCGCGGCCGGACGTGGGAATGCACGGCGGTCGCGGAGTACACGGGACTGTGGGGCTGGGACGTGGTCCCCGGCGCCCGCGCCGCCGCGTCCGCCGGTGACTGCTCCTGCGGGGACACCGGGTGCACCGCCCCCGGGGCGCACCCGCTGCCCCTCGCCCCCACCGTCAGAGCGGGGGCGACCCTGGACGAGGTCACCGAGGCCTGGGGCGAGTACCCGGGCGCGGCGGTGCTGCTGCCCGTGGGCCGGTCCTTCGACGTCATCGAGGTCTCGGAGGGGGCCGGGCGGCGCGCGCTGGTCCGGCTGGAGCGGATGGGCCTGCCGCTCGGACCGGTCGTCGTGACCGCGGACCGCCGGGCGCAGTTCTTCGTGGCGCCGGGCGCGGCGGCCGAACTGCCCCAGCTGCTGTACCGGATGGGCTGGGACGACGCCGACCTCGACCTGCGGGCGCTGGGCCACGGGGCGTACGTCACGGCCCCGTCCTCCGGCCGGGCCGGTCCGGGCCAGGTCGGATGGCTGCGCCCGCCGGCGCTCGACTGCGCCGCGAGCCCGCCGCAGGCCCGGCTGCTGCTGGGCACCCTCGCCTACATCTGCCACCGCTTCCGCGGATAGGCCCGCCGGCACCCCGTACAGGCCCGTGCCCCCGCCCTCCAGCCGGAGGACGGGGGCACGGGCGCGGTGTCCGTACGGCGGGGACCGCGCTCAGTCGCCGATCAGGGCGTCCACGAACGCCTCCGGCTCGAAGGGCGCCAGGTCGTCCGCACCCTCGCCGAGGCCGACGAGCTTGACCGGGACGCCGAGGGCGCGCTGGACGGCGACGACGATGCCGCCCTTGGCGGTGCCGTCGAGCTTGGTCAGCACGATGCCGGTGATGTCCACGACCTCCGCGAAGACGCGGGCCTGGGTCAGGCCGTTCTGTCCGGTGGTGGCGTCCAGTACCAGGAGGACCTCGTCCAGCGGGCCGTGCTTCTCCACGACGCGCTTGACCTTGCCGAGCTCGTCCATGAGGCCGGTCTTGGTGTGCAGGCGGCCCGCGGTGTCGATGAGCACCACGTCGGCGCCCTCGGCGATGCCCTCCTTGACCGCGTCGTAGGCGATCGAGGCGGGGTCGCCGCCCTCGGGGCCGCGTACGGTACGGGCCCCCACGCGCTCGCCCCAGGTCTGGAGCTGGTCGGCGGCCGCGGCGCGGAAGGTGTCGGCCGCGCCGAGCACCACGCTGCGGCCGTCGGCGACGAGCACCCGGGCCAGCTTGCCGGTGGTGGTGGTCTTGCCGGTGCCGTTGACGCCGACGACCATCACGACGGCCGGGGTGTCGACGCCGCTCTCGGTCTTCACGGCGCGGTCGAAGTCGGTGCCGACCAGGGTCAGCAGCTCCTCCTTGAGCAGGGCGCGCAGGTCCGCGGGGGTGCGGGTGCCGAGCACCTTGACCCGCTCGCGGAGCCGGTCGACCAGCTCCTGGGTGGGTGCGACACCGACGTCGGCGATGAGGAGGGTCTCCTCGATCTCCTCCCAGGTGTCCTCGTCGAGGTGCTCCCGGGAGAGCAGCGTGAGCAGCCCCTTGCCGAGGGTGTTCTGCGACCGGGCGAGGCGCGCGCGCAACCGGACCAGGCGGCCGGCGGTGGGTTCGGGGATCTCGATCCGGGGCGCGGGCGGCGCCTCGACGAGCGGGTCCTCGACCGCGACCGGCGATTCGAGGGCGGTCCCCGCGTCGGGAAGATCGACCTCCTCGACGGTGCGGCGCGGCTCTTCCGCCGTCTCTACGGCGTCCTCCCCCACCTGCGGTTCGGCGGGCGGAGCAGTGATGGTCGGCGTGCTCGGCGGTGCCGGGGGCGGCAGCTGCTTCTTCTTGCGGCTGCTGACCACGAGCCCGCTGATCACGCCGACCGCGACCAGGGCGATGACTACAGCAAGGATGAGGATGTCCATAACCCACCCAGTATCGGCCACAGCCGCCCCGAAGCCCGGACCTTGGAGGGTGGCATCAGACGGTAAGCCGCAATTTGTGCTTTTAGCTGCAAATCGATGATGATGGGCGACTTCCCTCCACGCCCTCCCCACGGAGTACCGCATGCCTGCCGAAGAGACCGCGATCGAGACCCGCGGCCTGGAGCCCGTCCCGGACGGCGAGCGCGGAGGCCGGGTCCGCGCGCTGCCGCGCACCGCCCCCGGGCCCCCGCGGCGGAGGCCACCGAGGAGCGCGTGCCGGCGGGATCCCTGTCCAACTGACGCCACGTCAGCTAACGTCCCCCTGCGCCCGCTCACCCACCTCCGGCGAAGGGGGACCCCTCCATGCCCATCACCGTGGCCCGGTTCAATCTCGTCGACCCCGACGGCACCCCCCAGTCCCTCTCCGCCCGGTACAGGGAGGCGCTGGAGATGGCGCGGTACGCGGACGACCGCGGGATCGACACCGTCCAGACCGAGGAGCACCACGGCGCCGGCAACAACTGGCTGCCCTCCCCGTTCGCCTTCGCGGGCGCGGTCTTCGGCGCGACCCGCCGGATCGCGGTGACCGTTTCGGCGATCATCGGCCCGCTGTACGACCCGCTCAAGGTGGCCGAGGACGTCGCCGTCCTGGACCTGCTGAGCGGCGGGCGCCTGGTCACCGTCGCCGGCATCGGCTACCGGCGCGAGGAGTACGAGCAGCACGGCGTGGAGTGGGGCCGGCGCGGCCGGCTCCAGGACGAGTTGCTGGAGACGCTGCTGAAGGCGTGGACGGGCGAGCCGTTCGAGTTCCGCGGCCGCACGGTACGGGTCACCCCGCGGCCCTTCACCCGGCCGCACCCGATGCTCCTGGTCGGCGGGAGTTCGCAGGCGGCCGCCCGGCGCGCGGCCCGGCTCGGGCTGCCGTTCTTCCCGAGCGCCCACCTGCCGGAGCTGGAGGCCTACTACAACGCGCGGCTGGCGGAGTACGGCACGGAGGGCTTCTGCATGATGCCGGCGGCCGAGACCCCGCTGCTGCACATCGCCGAGGACCCCGACCGGGTCTGGGCCGAGTACGGCGAGTGCTTCCTGCACGAGGCGGCCACGTACGCGTCCTGGCAGTCCGAGGACATCCGCAGCGCCGTACGGTCGGCCGCGCGCTCGGTGGCGGAGCTGCGCGCCGAGGGCGTGTACCGGGTCCTCACGCCGGACGAGGCGCTCTCGTACGCCCGGGGCGCGGGCGAGGCGGGGAACCTGGTGCTGCACCCGCTGTGCGGCGGGATGCCGCTGGACGAGGGCTGGCGAAGTCTGTACCTGCTGTGTGAACAGGTACTGCCCCGGCTCAAGGGCTGAGCCGGGGCAGCATCGAGGAGAGGGGGCGTTGGCGGGGGTGGTTACCCCATCTCCTCCAGCGCCTTGCCCTTGGTCTCCGGCACCCACTTGAGGATGAAGGGGATCGAGAGCAGGGCGAAGACGGTGTAGATGACGTACGCGCCGGACAGGCTCCAGTCCGACAGGCTCGGGAACGACACGGTGATGACCCAGTTGGCGACCCACTGGGCCGCGGCGGCGACGCCGAGGGCCGCTGCCCGGATGCGGTTGGGGAACATCTCGCCGAGCAGCACCCAGACCACCACGCCCCAGGAGAGGGCGAAGAAGAGGACGAAGGCGTGGGCGGCGATCAGCGCGATCGTGCCCTGGGCGCTGGGGATCGAGATGGTGCCGCCGATCTCCTCCTTGTAGGAGAACGCCCACGCGCAGAGGCCCAGGGAGACGGCCATGCCCGCCGAGCCGATGAGGGCGAGCGGCTTGCGGCCGATCCGGTCGACGAGGACCATCGCGATCACCGTGCCGATGATGTTGATGATCGACGTGGTGAAGGAGTAGAGGAACGAGCTGGTCGGGTCGATGCCCACGGACTGCCACAGCGAGGAGCTGTAGTAGAAGATCACGTTGATGCCGACGAGCTGCTGGAAGACGGAGAGGCCGATGCCGATCCAGACGATGGGCAGGAAGTAGAAGCGGCCGCCCAGCAGGTCCCTGAAGGTGGACTTGTGCTCGGAGTGCATCGCCTGCTCGATCTCGGCGGCCCGCGCGTCGATGTCGATCTTCGTGCCCTCGACCTCGCGCAGCACCTCCTTGGCCTGCTCGGTGCGCCCGACGGAGATCAGGTAGCGGGGGGACTCCGGGATGACGAAGGACATCAGCCCGTAGACCACGGCCGGGACGACCATGACGCCGAGCATCCACTGCCAGGCCTCCAGGCCGGCGATCTCACCGCGCTGGTCGCCGTCCGCCAGGTTCAGCAGGCCCCAGTTGACGAGCTGGGAGACGGCGATGCCGATGACGATGGCGGCCTGCTGGAAGGAGGCGAGCCGGCCGCGGTAGGCGGCCGGGGACACCTCGGCGATGTAGGCGGGGCCGATGACGGAGGCCATGCCGATGCCGAAGCCGCCGATGACGCGCCACATGGCCAGGTCCCACAGGGCGAACGGAAGGGCGGAGCCGATGGCGCTCGCGGTGAACAGGACGGCGGCGATCTGCATGCAGCGGATGCGGCCGATCCGGTCGGCGATGCGGCCGGCCGTGGCGGCGCCGATGGCGCAGCCGATCAGCGCGGCGGCGATCACCTGGGCGAGGGCCGCGGACCCGACGTCGAACCGTTCGCGGACGGCGACGACCGCGCCGTTGATGACGGAACTGTCGTAGCCGAAGAGGAAGCCGCCCATCGCCGCGGCCGCGGCGATGAAGATGACGTGCCCGAGATGGTCGGGGCGGGCCGCCCGGCCACCGCCCGACGCGGGTGCGTTCGCTGTGCTGGTCAAGATGCGCTCCTGGGCCCGGCGCCGACGGCGGGCGGTGTGGGGGTGTGCGTCTGTGCGCGTGTTCCTCCAGTGGCGCACAGCAAACTGCTCACCACCACCTGAACGTCGGACACGGCACAGCAGAGCCTATGGCTTCACTTTCTGAAGTCAATACCGAAAAAGAACCCGTCTCAGACGAGTGAAGAGAGACACGGCGTTCACTTCCTGAACTGAACTGGTCAGCGCAGCCGTTGGCTGATGACCTTGGAGACCCCGTCGCCCTGCATCGAGACGCCGTACAGCGCGTCGGCGACCTCCATCGTCCGCTTCTGGTGCGTGATGACGATCAGCTGGGAACTCTCCTGGAGCTCTTCCATGATCCGGATCAGCCGCTGCAGGTTGGTGTCGTCGAGCGCGGCCTCGACCTCGTCCATCACGTAGAAGGGGCTGGGGCGCGCCTTGAAGATGGACACCAGCAGGGCCACGGCCGTCAGCGAGCGCTCGCCGCCCGAGAGCAGCGACAGCCGCTTGACCCTCTTGCCCGGCGGGCGGGCCTCGACGTCGACCCCCGTGGTCAGCATGTTGTCGGGGTCGGTGAGGACGAGCCGGCCCTCGCCGCCGGGGAACAGCCGCGAGAAGACGCCCTCGAACTCCCGGGCCGTGTCCCGGTACGCCTCGGTGAATACCTGTTCGACGCGCTCGTCGACCTCCTTCACCACTTGAAGGAGGTCGGCGCGCGTCTTGCGCAGGTCCTCCAGCTGCTCGCTGAGGAACTGGTGGCGCTCCTCCAGCGCCGCGAACTCCTCCAGCGCGAGCGGGTTGATCTTGCCGAGCTGCTGGTAGGCGCGTTCGGCCGCCTTCAGCCGCTTCTCCTGCTGGGCGCGGACGAAGGGGCCGGGCAGGTTCCGCGGGTGCTCGGCGTCCTGGGGCAGCGTCTCGCCCTCGGCGGGAGGGGACGGCGGCACCGGCTGGTCGGGACCGTACTCGGCGACGAGGCCGACGGCCTCCATGCCGAACTCCTCCAGCGCCTTGGCCTCCACCGCCTCGATGCGCAGCCGCTTCTCGGCGCCCAGCACCTCCCCGCGGTGCACGGAGTCGGTGAGCTTGTCGAGCTCGTCCTTCAGGTCCCGGCCGCCGTTCCTGGCCGCGGCGAGTTCCTGCTCGCGCAGACCTTTGGCGTACTCGGCCCCGGCGCGCTCCTCGTCGGCCCTGCGCAGCGACACCTCCACGTGCGCGAGCAGCTGCCGGGCCCCGTCGGCGACCGCCCGCGCCACTTCCGCCTCGTGCCGCAGCCGGGCCCGGCGACGCTCGGCGCGGGCGCGGGCCTCGCGTTCCGCGCAGGCCGCCCGGTCGAGCGCGTCGGCCCTTCCGGCCAGCCCCTTGACCCGCTCCTCGTGGGTCCGCAGCTGCAGCCGGGCTTCCATCTCGGTCTGGCGGGCGTTGGCCCCGTCGGCGGCGAGCCGGTCGCGCACCGCGGAGTCGGGCTCCTCCTCGACCGGCATCTCCTCGGCCGTCGCGAGCTGCTCCGCGCACTCCTCCACGTCCATCAGCGCCTGTTCCAGCGCGTCCTGGGCCTTGGCCGCGGCGGCGGCGCTGCGCTCGGCCTCACCCGCGGCCCCCTTCGCCTGCCCGGCGAGCCGTCCGAGCTGCTGCGCGACCCCGGCGCGGGCCTGCTCCCCGGCCCGCCGGCGCTCGGCCAGCTCCTCGACCAGGGCCGCCGCGTCCTCCCGCCGTGCCCGGGCTGCCTCCTGTACCCCGCCGAGCTCCAGGCACCGCTCGTCCAGCCGGGCCAGCTCCGCCGCGGCCTCGTCGACGGCCGCCTGCACCTCGATCAGGCTGGGCGCACCGACGGAGCCGCCGTGGGCGAGGTGCGCGCCGAGGACGTCCCCGTCCACGGTCACGGCCACCGCGTCCGGCCGCGCGGCCACCAGGGCCTCGGCCTCGTCGAGCGTCCCGACGACGAAGTGGTCCCGCAGGACCCATGCCACGGCACGCCGCGCCTCTGCATCGCCTCCGACCAGCCCGGCGGCGGATTGGCCGTCGGGCCGGTCTTCGGGCCGGTCTTCGGGTCCGGGCAGAACCCGGTGCCGGGAAACGGCGGGGTGGGAGGAGACTCCCGCCGCCTCGGCCGCAGCCGCGGCCCGGCCGGGGACGGCCGCGCCCGGGCCCGAGGCCTGGTCCGGCAGGGGCGGAAGCAGGGTCGGCGGATCGGCCGGGGCCTGGCCCGAGGCCTGGCCCGGGACCTGGCCCGGCAGGGGCGGGAGCGGGGCCGACGGATCGCCCGGGGCCTGGCTCTGGGCCGGAAGGGCGGGCGGCGGGGTGATCAGGAGGGTGGCGCGGCCGGCGTCCGCACCGCGCAGGTGGCGGATCGCCGCGGCCGCCGCCCCCGGCGAGGCCACGGCCAGCGCATCCGCCGCCGAGCCCAGCGCGGCGGCCACCGCGGTCTCGTACCCCGGGGTCACCGACAGCCGCTCCGCCGCCGGACCCAGCAGCCCGGCCAGCTGTTCCCGCGCCGCGAGCAGCGCGCCCGTACCGTCCTTGCGCCGCAACCCGAGCGCCAGCGCGTCCCGCCGCGCCGACACCGCCGCGCGCGAGCGCTCCGCCGCCGTCAGCGCGTCCCGCGCCGCCGTCAGTTCGGCCTCCGTCGCCGCGAGTGCGGTCCGGGCGGCCTCGTGGTCGCCCTCCACCGAGGCGTCGTCGAGGCCGCCGACCTCATCCGCCAGGGCCTCGTACTCCTCCTGCGCGGCCACCGCCCGGGCCGCCGCCCCGTCCCGCGCCTCGACGAGCCGGCCGATCTCGGCCTGCGCGGCGCCCGCCCGGGAGCGGGCCGCGCCGAGCCGCCCCGTCAGCCGGGCCAACGCCTCGCGCCGGTCCGCGATGGCCCGCGCGGCGTCCCGCAGCCGCCGCTCCTCCGCGGCCAGTGCCCGTTCCAGCTCCGCCCGGTGCGCGGCCGTGTCCTCCAGCGCGTGGGAGGCCGCTTCCAGCGCCGCCGCCAGTTCCGCCTCCTGCTCGCGGATCCGGACGGCTTCCCTCTCCATGCTTTCGGGGTCCCGCTGCCCCCGCCGCTCCTCCTCCACGGGGGCGGTCGCGCTCTTGACCCGAGCGTCGGCCAGGGACGCGGTCCCCCGTACCCGCTCGGCGAGCTGCGAGAGCTCGTACCAGGTCTGCTGCGCCCGCTGGAGCCGCGGCGCGAGCTCCCGTACGGCCACCTCCAGCTCCGCCTCGCGCCGCAGCGCCTCGGCGAGCCGGGCCTCGGCGGCCTCCTTGCGCTCCTTCAGCGCCGTCTCGTCCGCGATCTCCGCGTCGAGCGCGCGGCGGAGCGTGACCAGGTCGTCGGCGAGCAGCCGCAGCCGCGCGTCCCGCAGGTCCGCCTGGATGACGGCCGCCCGGCGGGCCACCGCGGCCTGCCGTCCGAGGGGCTTCAGCTGGCGCCGCAGCTCTTCGTTCAAGTCCTGCACGCGTGCGAGGTTGGCCTTCATCGCGTCCAGCTTCCGCAGCGCCTTCTCCTTGCGCTTGCGGTGCTTCAGTACGCCGGCCGCTTCCTCGATGAAGGCGCGGCGCCCCATGGGATCGGCGTGCAGGACGGAGTCCAGCTGGCCCTGTCCGACGATGACGTGCATCTCGCGGCCGATGCCTGAGTCGGAGAGCAGCTCCTGGATGTCGAGCAGGCGGCAGGTGTCACCGTTGATCTGGTACTCGCTGCTGCCGCCGCGGAACATGATCCGGGTGATGGTGACTTCGGCGTAGTCGATGGGCAGCGCGCCGTCGGAGTTGTCGATCGTGAGGGAGACCTCGGCGCGGCCGAGCGGCGGACGTCCGGTGGTCCCGGCGAAGATGACGTCTTCCATCTTCCCGCCGCGCAGGGACTTGGCCCCTTGTTCACCCATGACCCAGGACAGCGCGTCCACCACATTGGACTTGCCGGAGCCGTTCGGACCCACGACACAGGTGATGCCGGGTTCGAAGCGCAGGGTGGTGGCGGATGCAAAGGATTTGAAGCCGCGCAGGGTCAGGGACTTGAGGTGCACGCCGCCGGACTCTACCTTTCGCGTTCGGTTTCACCCATGAAGGTGCAGGGCACAACCGACCTTAAAAGGAATCAGCCCCACCTGGCCTCACGCCGCGAGGCGCGGCGTCGAAAGAAAGAAGGGACGCCGGAGCGTCCCTTGCAGATCATGCGGGGCTGGAGTCGAGCGACGAATTGAGCGGATCAGGTGAGCGCAGGCTCCGCCTGGGGTACGTCGATCCCGATGCTGTCGAGCAGCGAGTCTCCGTCGTGCTGAGCGGCGGCCGCGTTCAGCGCGTCATTTTCGGACTGAATCCGTACGAGCTCGGACTCGAGGTCCTGGACGCGCTGCTGAAGCCGTCGCATCTCGGCGAGGAGTCGCGGATCGGAACCGCCGACGTAACCGAGAAGCGCCTTTGCCATGATGGATGGTCCTCCACACTGAGTGACCGACCGAAGCGGTGTGGGTCGTGAGGGAATCGCACCCGCGGATGTCCGGCAGCGACTGACAGTCACTGCGCTTACTACTGCCAACACTGCCAAACAGCTCAGGTGCGCGGGGCTTCCAGCGTCTCACCAAAAAGTTTGACGGTCAACACGATCACGCCCCGTATCGGCGGGCAGCCCGGGCCCCGCAAGGGGCGTGGAGATCATCCTCATCTCCGAGCCTTCCACGGATCGGCCGCGCCGGCAACGCGTCGGCGGAGAATGCGCAGATCCGACCGTGTGCGGACGATCTCAGGGTGTGATCAGTACATGATCAGGCGATCCGTCATCGCATCGCGAACCCGTCGTAGCCACCGCGCGGTGTGCCCCAGATCTCTGTCACTCCGTCGACCTGGCCGGGCGTGTCGGCCGACTGCAGCCAGTCGAGCAGCCGGTGGCAATTCTCACGTTGACCTTCCGCCACCACCTGCACCCGCCCGTCGTCGAGATTGAGCGCGAAGCCGACGATCCCGCCGATCTCCAGCGCGTTCTCCCTGGTGAACCAGCGGAAGCCCACTCCCTGCACACGGCCCCGCACCCAGGCGATCAGGCGGACGTCTTCATTCATGCGTGAACGCTAACGGGGCAAACACTTTTGGGTCACATCGCCCCCCGGCCCCATGCCGTACAGTCGCGCACCAATGAACTCACCCGTTTGGGTGAGTTAGGACGATCTTGACCTGGTAAGGAAGGCACGACGCCGATGGGACGCCACCGACTCCACGCCGCACCGAACCGCGGCGGCAAGCGCGGCACCGCCCTGCGCACCGGCCTGCTGGGCGTCTCGGTGGCCGTGGCCCTCGGGACGGCGGCCGTGACCACCGGCATGGTGCCGGTCGGCAGTTCCTTCCCCTATGTGGGAATCGCCGGCCCGGGTTCCGCCGACAAGACGGAGGCGGTGGCGAAGCCCTCGCCGAGCCGCGTCCGCAGCACGCCGGATCAGCAGGGGGGCCTCGCCAACCTGTCCGGTCGCGCCTCCGCGGGCACGGGTACCACCTCCGGCCCGTCGGCCTCCCCCTCCCCTTCCCCTTCCGTCATCCCGTCCGCCTCGCCGAGCCCGTCCGCGTCGGCCTCCGCGTCGGCTTCCGCCTCGCCCTCGCCCTCGCCGACCGCCTCGGCCCCGGCGAAGCCCGCTGCGAAGCCCGTTGCGAAGCCCACGCCGAAGCCCACGCCGAAGCCCTCCGCCCCGCCCTCCAAGGCCCCGGCGAAGCCCGCTCCCGTGCCGTCGAAGCCGCCCGTCCAGGTGCCGGCCGCCGCGCCGGCACCCTCTGACGGTCACTCCGCCGAGGAAGCGGCGGTGGTGGCCCTGGTGAACCAGGAGCGCGCTCAGGCCGGATGCGGTCCGGTCCGGGCGAACCCGCCGCTCGCGGCGCTGGCCGGATCCTTCAGCAAGGACATGGCCGTCCGCGGCTTCTTCGACCACACGGACCCGGACGGCAACACCCCCTGGGACCGCGCGGCCAAGGCCGGCCTCTCGGGCCTCGGCGGCGAGAACATAGCCCGCGGCCAGGGCGACGCCGAGGCCGTGATGAAGGCCTGGATGAACAGCCCGGGCCACAAGGCGAACATCCTCAACTGCGAGTTCCGCACCCTGGGCGTCGGCGCCCACTTCGCCGCCGGCGGCCCCTGGTGGACGCAGGACTTCGGCTTCTGACCAGGTCCTGGCGTCAGGGCCCCGCCCGCCCGCTGTGACGACGGGGCCTACGGCCGGAGGGGGATCAGAGCGCGGCCAGCGCCGCGCGGCCCGCGACGACGACGCGGGTGTGCTCCGCGACGCGCCGGCCCAGGTGCTCGGCGGTCGCGATGTCCGCCTTGTGGACCGCGTCCGCGCCCTCGTCCGAGTTGGACTGCGCGGCCGCGCCGGCGAAGACGCCGAGGCGATTGAGGTCGTTCTCCGAGGCGGTGCTGGAGTTCCAGCCCGGCTTCAGGCCGAGGTTGACCCAGCTCATGCCGTGCTGCGCGGCCAGGATCTGGAAGAACTGCAGGGTGTGCAGCTTGTCGCCGCTCTTGGAGGCCGAGTTGGTGAAGCCGGCCGCCACCTTGTCCTGCCAGACGTCGCCGAACCAGCGCTTCGAGGTGGCCTCGGCGAAGACGTGGAAGGCGCCGGAGGCCGTGCCCATGTAGGTCGGGGAGCCGAAGACGATGGCGTCGGACGCGTCGAGCAGCGCCCACTGCGCGTCGTCGATCTCGTCGACCTTGATCAGGTGGACCGTCGCGCCCGCCTCGGCGGCGCCGTTGCGGACCGCCTCGGCGACGACGGCGGTGTGGCCGTAGCCGGAGTGGTAGGCGATCGAGACAACGGGGGTGTGCGTGGTTGCGGACAAGGCGGATCTCTCCCTCAGGGAAGTTCTCGCCGCACACGGGGCGTGGTGCGACGAAGGAAAGACAATCACTAACTTTTAGAAAGCGCAACCCACTGGATAGCGCTGCCCGAGGGTACGCTCTACTCATGGACACACCAGCGTTCTGCACCGAGGCCAGCGGATCCGAACTGCCGTTCGACGCTTTCGCGCGCACCTGCCCGTCCCGCGAGACCCTGGAGCACGTCACCGGCCGCTGGGGCAGTCTCACCGTGGGCGCGCTGCGCGAGGGCCCGTGCCGCTTCAACGAGCTGCGCCGCCGGGTGGAGGGCGTGAGCGAGAAGATGCTCTCCCAGACCCTGCACGCGCTGGAGCGCGACGGCATCGTCAACCGCGAGGCGCAGCCGACCAACCCGCCCCGCGTGGACTACGAACTGACCCCGCTCGGCGTCGAGGTGGCGGACCGTCTGCTCTCCCTCATCCACTTCCTGGAGGGGAGCATGCCGGAGGTGCTGACCGCCCGGCAGACCTACGACGACGCGCGCGGAGCCCGCTGACACCGCGGACAGAAGTAGCTGGACCTGTTCATCCAGGGGCGGCGGCGCATCGGCGTGCCGCAGCGCCGGCAGGGCTCGTCCTCGCGCCCGTAGGCGTCGAGCGAACGGTCGAAGTAGCCGGACTCGCCGTTCACGTTGACGTAGAGGCTGTCGAAGCTGGTGCCGCCCACGTCGAGGGCGGCCTTCATGACGTCCCGGACATGGCCGAGGAGTTCCGCGCTCCGGGGGCGCGTGAGGGTGGCGGTCGGGCGCTCGTAGTGCAGCTTGGCGCGCCACAGCGCCTCGTCCGCGTAGATGTTGCCGACCCCGCTGATCAGGGACTGGTCCAGCAGCGCCCGCTTGACCGTGGTCCGCTTGGCGCGCAGCGCCAGGTGGTAGGCGCCCTCGTCGAACAGCGGGTCCAGGGGGTCGCGCGCGATGTGCGCGATGACGTCGGGCAGCCCGTCGGGGGTGTTCTCGTGCAACGAGAGTCCGCCGAAGGTCCGCTGGTCCACGAAGCGCAGCTCGGTCCCGGCGCCGTCGCCGAAGCGCACCCTGATCCGCAGGTGCTTCTCGTCCGGTGCCCCTTGCGGCTGCACGAGCAGCTGTCCGCTCATCCCCAGATGCCCCAGGACGGACAGGTCCCGCTCCAGCAGGGGCAGCCACAGGTACTTCCCGCGCCGCTGCGGCACCCCGAAGGTCTGCCCGCCGAGGCGGGCCGCGAAGTCGGCCCCGCCGCCCGGGTGGCGCCGTACGGCCCGCGGGTGCAGGACCTCCACGGCCGCGACGGTCCGCCCGGCCACCCAGCGCTCCAGCCCCCGCCGCACGACTTCGACCTCGGGCAGCTCGGGCACGGTGTTCCTCCGGTGGCGATGCGGTCTGGGCGCTGCCGCCGAGCCTACCGGCCCCGCCCCGGCCCCCGGGAAACGGGACCGCCCCGCCCTTGCGGGGCAAGGGCGGGGCGGGGGAATCCCGAAGGAAGGGTCAGGCGTCCTGCGCCGTGCCGGCGGGCTTCGGCGCCCCGCCGTCCTCGGCACCGGTCTCCGCCGCGGCCGAAGCCGGGACCTCGACCGCAGGAGCGGCGGCGGCAGCGGCCTCGGCCGCGATCCGCTCGTCCGCCGCGGTACGGATACCGCGCCAGGCGGATTCCGCCGCCTGCTGTTCCGCTTCCTTCTTGCTGCGGCCGGTGCCGGTGCCGTACGAGACACCACCGACGCGGGCGGCAGCAGTGAAGGTCTTCTCGTGGTCCGGACCGGTCTCGGTGACCAGGTATTCCGGTACGCCAAGACCTTCGGCCGCCGTGAGTTCCTGGAGACTGGTCTTCCAGTCCAGGCCGGCCCCGAGGTTCGAGGACTTCTCGATGAGCGGGTCGAAGAGCCGGTGAACCAGCTCCGAGGCCGCGTCGAGGCCCTGGTCGAGGTAGACCGCGCCGATCACCGCTTCAAGGGTGTCGGCGAGGATGGAGGCCTTGTCCCGGCCACCCGTGCCCTCTTCGCCCCGGCCGAGCCGGATGAAGGAGCCGAGTTCGAGGCCGCGCCCGACCTCCGCCAGTGCGCGCGAGTTGACCACCGCGGCCCGAAGCTTGGCCAGCTGGCCTTCGGGAAGATCCGGGTGGGTCGTGTACAGCGTGTCCGTGACCACCAGGCCGAGCACGGAGTCCCCGAGGAACTCCAGGCGCTCGTTGGTGGGCAGACCGCCGTTCTCGTACGCGTACGAGCGGTGGGTCAGTGCACGCACCAGAAGGGCGGACTCGAGTCGATACCCGAGCCGCCCTTCCAGAAGCGTGTGGGACGAGGCCGCGTTGTTACTGTCTGCCTGCTTCTCAGCGCTGGACAGCTCAGACATTGCGCCTCTCACCAGCCGCTCAGACCTCGAGGACCTGGCGCTTGTTGTAGGTGCCGCAGCTCGGGCACGCGATGTGCTGGAGCTTCGGCTCCTGGCAACGCTCACACGAAACCAGGGTGGGGACCGCAGCCTTCCACTGCGACCGGCGGTGGCGCGTGTTGCTGCGCGACATCTTCCGCTTCGGAACAGCCACGGCTACTTCTCCTGCTTCTCGGCGGCGCCCTGAACTCCGTCAGAGGCAGTGCCGCTCATGTTGTCCTTCTCGCCGTCCTGATCGGTCACGACGAGTCCTTGCAATGCCGCCCAACGGATGTCGACGGCGTCATGGTGGTGGTCCGGGTCGTCGTTCAGGCTGAGCCCGCAATCGGGGCACAGTCCGAGACAGTCCTCCCGGCACACCGGCTGCAGCGGCAGTGCGAGCACCACCACGTCGCGCAGCACGGGTTCGAGGTCGAACAAACCGTCCTCGAGGAAAAGCGTGTCCTCGTCGTCCTCGGCGTCGTCGGCCGGTTCCGCCTTGGAGCGGCTCCGGTCGTCGGCGTCAGGGTACGAGAACATCTCCTGGAAATCCGCCTTGAGCTCGCGCTCGACGGACTCCAGACACCTTACGCACTCCCCTACGGCCGATGCACGGGCGGTGCCTGTGACAAGCACCCCTTCCATGACCGACTCCAGGCGGAGCTTGAGCTTCAGCGGGCTGCCTTCCGGTACCCCGATGACCCCGGCGAGACCGAGGTCCGCCGGTGCCGCGATCTCACGGGACAGCCGCTGCATGGCACCAGGACGCCGACCCAGCTCGTGCGTGTCGAACACGAGGGGGTTGCGGTGGTCGAGGCGGGTATTCAGGGCCGTTCCTGCTTTCACGGATTGCTAAAGATCAAAATTTCCGCCGCGCGCGGGCAGCATGGACCGCGGTGCATACGCGCGACCGAACAGCCAGGATACCCGGCGCCGCGCTCTGCGCCCAATCCGGCCCTAGCGCCCCTGCTCGTACTGGCGCAGCTGGTCCAGGTTGATCATGCTCGTGTCGAAGAGGCTGGTCTCGTCGAGCGAGGGCTGCCGGCCCTGCGGCTCCTGGTACGCGGCATACGGATCCGGCTGCTGCGCATCGTAGTGCGCGGCGTAAGCCTCTCCGGTGGAGCCGGTGCCTGCACCGGAGTACGGGTCGGGCTGCTGCTGGTAGCCCGCGTAGGGGTCCTGGTGGCCCTGGTAGGCGTAGCCGTCCTGCTGCTGAAGCTGCCCGGCATACGGCGCGGCGTAGCCCGCTCCGGTGGAGCCGGTGCCTGCACCGGGGTACGGGTCGTACACCGGCTCCGGCTGCGCCGGGACCGGCGCCTGGGGCTGCTGGGGCTCGGCCAGTCCGGCCAGGAAGTCCGCGTCGCTCGACGAGCGGGCCTGCTGCGCGCCCGCCGCGTCCTGGGCGGCCATGTGCGCGCCGAGGTCGTCCGTGGGCACCCGGCCCAGCAGCTTCTGCCGGCCCCGCCCGACGGCCTCCAGGGTCTTGGAGAGCACCGCCTCGAAGGTCGCCAGCTTGGTGTCCACGTACGCGTCCGCCTGCTGCCGCTGCGTCTCGGGGTCGTGGCTGCGCTCGGGCGCGTCCGCGTCGGGGTAGCCCTGGTCGTCCAGCCCGGGGCCGCGGCCCAGCAGCTTCTCGCGGCCCCGGTCCACCGAACCGATGGTCTTGGTCAGCACGACCTCGAAGTTGGCGAGCTTGCTGTCGACGTAGTCGTCGGCCTCGGCCCGGATCTCCTCGGCCTCGCGGCGGGCCTCGTCGAGGATCCGGTCCGCCTCGGCCCGGGAGCGCCGCGCGATCTCGGTGTCGGAGATCAGCGAACCGCGCTGGCTGTGGGCGGACTCGATGATCCGCTCCGCCTCCCGGCGGGCCTCCTCGACCATCTGCTCCCGGCCGCCGATGAGCTCCTGCGCCTGCGCGAGCGAGCCGGGGAGCGCCTGGCGGACCTCTTCGAGCCGGGCGAGCAGCTCGGCGCGGTTGATCACGCAGGAGGCCGACATCGGCATGGACCGGGCGCCGCCGACGGCCGCGACGATCTCGTCGAGCTTCTTCTGCACGTCCATGGGGGCTCGCACTCTCTCGGCCTCGGGCGGTTCCTGAGACGGACGGGTCGACTTTAAGGCCAGCGGGCGGGCCCCCGACACTGGCTGACGGACCGTCAGCTGCTCAGCGGTCGCGCAGCCGCTCCATCAGCGCCGTGTGCACGTGCGCCGGCAACAGGTGGGCCACGTCGCCGCCCCAGGCGGCGACCTCCTTGACCAGCGAGGACGACAGGAAGCTGTAGGTGGGGTTGGTCGGCACGAAGAGCGTCTCGACGCCCGACAGCCCCATGTTCATCTGGGCCATCTGGAGCTCGTAGTCGAAGTCGCTGACGGCGCGCAGGCCCTTGACGATGGCCGGGATGTCCCGCTGCTTGCAGAAGTCGACGAGCAGGCCGTGGAAGGACTCGACCTGGACGTTCCCGTAGTCGGCCGTCGCCTCGCGGATCAGCTCGATCCGCTCCTCGACGGTGAACAGACCCTGCTTGGACTGGTTGATCATCACGGCGACGTGGACCACGTCGTAGAGCCGGGAGGCGCGTCCGATGATGTCGAGGTGTCCGTTGGTGATGGGGTCGAAGGATCCCGGACAGACGGCGCGGCGCAACTGAACTCCCTCGTTCATGAGTCTTCGCTGGTGAAGGCGGCGCGACCGTACCAAAGGGTGCCCTCGCCGTACTTCCGCGACCGGAGCGGCTCGAAGCCCTCGGGCCACGGGAAGGCACCGCTCCTGGTGCTGCGCTCCACGGTGACGAGCGCATCGCCGGTGAGCCAGCCATTGGACCGGAGTGTGAGGAGGATCTCGCGCAGATCCCCGTGGTCCACGGCGTACGGCGGGTCCAGGAAGACGATGTCGTACGGCTCCCCGGCCGCGGTGGCCGCCACGACCTGCTCGGCCTTGCCCGACCGGAATTCGGCGCCGGGCAGGCCCAGCGTCCTGATGTTGTCCCGGATCGCCTTGGCGGCCTTGGCGTCGGCCTCGACCAGCAGGGCGTGGGCCGCGCCCCGCGAGAGGGCCTCCAGGCCGACGGCTCCGGAGCCCCCGTACAGGTCGAGCACCCGGGCCCCTTCGACGCCGTGCAGCGACTCCCAGGTGGAGAAGAGCCCTTCGCGCATCCGGTCCGAGGTCGGCCGGGTCCCGGTGCCCGGGGGCACGGTCAGCCGTCGCCCGCCGGCGCTGCCGGCGATCACGCGGGTCATCTGGGGGGTCCTTCAATCGTCGGAGGGATCGGGCACCCCCATTGTCAGCCCTTCTCCAGGTACTGCTCCCGCTCGGTGTCCAGCAGGGCGTCCAGAGCCGTCCGCAGGCCGGGCAGCCGCTCCAGCTCGGGATCGTCGGCGACGACGCGGGTGGCCTCCTCCCGGGCCTGGGCGATGACCTCCTCGTCCTCGATGACGGCGAGCATCCGCAGCGAGGAGCGCACCCCCGACTGGGCCTGGCCGAGCACGTCGCCCTCGCGGCGCTGCTCCAGGTCGATCCGGGAGAGCTCGAAGCCGTCGAGGGTGGCGGCGACGGCGGCCAGCCGGGCCCGGGCGGGGCTCGCCTCGTGCATCTCGCTGACCAGCAGGCACAGGCCGGGCGCGGAGC
The DNA here is from genome assembly GCF_042267665.1 of Streptomyces sp. NPDC056224. NCBI lineage: Bacteria > Bacillati > Actinomycetota > Actinomycetes > Kitasatosporales > Streptomycetaceae > Streptomyces > Streptomyces sp. NPDC056224. The sequence goes on along the minus strand of NZ_JBHJTK010000016.1, from coordinate 16,725 downwards.
CACGGCCCACGCGGCCGCGCAGCTGGTGGAGCTGGGAGACGCCGAAGCGGTCCGCGTCCATGATCACCATGACGGTGGAGTTCGGCACGTTCACGCCGACCTCGATGACGGTCGTGGCCACCAGCACCTTGACCTCGCCCGCGGCGAACCGGCGCATCACGGCGTCCTTGTCGGCCGGGTCCATCCGGCCGTGCAGCACCTCCACCGACAGCCCGGCGAGCGGTCCGCGCGTGAGCTGCTCGGCGATGTCCAGGACGGCGAGCGGGGGCCGCTTCTCGGCGTCGTCCTCGGCGGAGGCCTTCTTCTTCGGGTCGTCCTCGGCGTCGCCGATCCGCGGGCAGACCACATACGCCTGGTGGCCGTTCCCGACCTCCTCGCGGACCCGCTCCCAGGCGCGGGCGAGGAAGTGCGGCTTGTCCTTGGCGGGCACCACGTGGGTGGCGATCGGGGAGCGCCCGGCGGGGAGCTGGTCGAGGACGGAGGTCTCCAGGTCGCCGAAGACGGTCATGGCGACGGTGCGCGGGATCGGGGTCGCGGTCATCACCAGCAGGTGCGGCGGCTGCTTCCCCTTGGACCGCAGTGCGTCGCGCTGCTCGACGCCGAAGCGGTGCTGTTCGTCGACGACGACCAGACCGAGGTCGTGGAACTGCACCTTGTCCTCGATCAGCGCGTGCGTGCCGATCACGATCCCGGCCTCGCCGGTGACGAGGTCGAGCAGTGCCCGGCGCCGCGCGGGCATCCCCATGGACCCGGTGAGCAGGACGACCTTGGTGCCCTGGTCGGAGCCGCCGAGCATGCCGCCCTCGGCGAGCTCGCCCATCATCTCGGTGATGGAGCGGTGGTGCTGCTGGGCGAGCACTTCGGTGGGCGCGAGCATCGCGGCCTGCCCGCCGGAGTCCACGACGGCGAGCATGGCCCGCAGCGCGACCAGGGTCTTCCCCGATCCGACCTCGCCCTGGAGGAGGCGGTGCATGGGGTGGCTGGTGGAGAGGTCGTCGAAGATCTCCTTCGAGACGGTGCGCTGGCCCTCGGTGAGTGTGAAGGGCAGCTTGGCGTCGAAGGAGTCGAGCAGGCCGCCGGGGGCGGGGCGGCGGGGGACGGCCGGGAGCTGGGAGTCGGCGTGCCGACGGCGGGCGAGGGCCACTTGCAGGACGAAGGCCTCGTCCCACTTCAGGCGCTGGCGGGCGTCCTCGATGTCGGCCTTGGTGGCCGGCCGGTGGATCTTCAGCAGGGCCTCGGTGAGCGGGACCAGTCCGCGGCCCTCGCGCAGGGCCGCGGGCAGCGGGTCCACGGCCTCCTGGACGCCGGGCAGCACCGCGTCCACACACTTGGCGATCTTCCAGGACTCCAGCTTCGCGCACGCCGGGTAGATCGGGATGAGCTGGCCGGCGAAGGCGGTGGCGGCGTCACGGTCGGAGGCGTCCGCGCCGAGCGGCTCGTACGCGGGGTGCGCCAGCTGGAGCTTGTGGTTGAACTTCGAGACCTTGCCGGCGAACATCGCACGGCTGCCGGGCAGCAGGTCCTTGTGCGGCTTGTGCACCCCGGCGCCGAAGAAGACCAGCTGGAGCCGGCCGCTGCCGTCGGTGATGGTCACCTCCAGCCGTTTGCCGCGGCCCCCGTTGAAGGTCAGGATCCGGGCGTCGGCGACCTGGGCGACGACGGTCACGTGCTCGTCGATCTGGTCGGCGAGCTCGGCCAGCGAGGTCAGCTCGCCGCGCTCGGCGTACCGCCGGGGGTAGTGGTGCAGCAGGTCCAGGGCCGTGTGCAGGCCGAGCTGCTCGGCCAGCACCTTGGCGGTGGCGGGGCCGAGCGTCTTCTTGAGGTCTTCGTCGAGCGCGGGCACGTCTTCCATTGCACACCATGCCGCTGACAGGACCGCGGTTCGGCCCTCACTCCACGCCGATGAGGAGCGGCGCCGAATGGCGCCCGCCCCGGTAGGTGACGGTGTCCACGGCCAGGTGCCCGTGCTGTACGTACGCCTCCAGGCGCTCCGCGAGGGCGTCCGGCACCTCGGGCCCCAGGACCAGGGTGACGAGTTCGCCGCCGGAGCCCAGCATCCGCTCCAGTACGGCCTCGGCGGTCTCGGTGAGTCCCACGCCGATGACGGCGACGTCGCCGTCGATGAGGCCGAGCACGTCGCCGGCCTGGCAGATGCCGGCCGAGGTGAAGGACTGCCGTTCGGCGACGGCCAGTTCCGCGTAGCGGGTGGCGCCGGCCGCCGCCGTCATGGCGACGACGTCCTCGTCGAAGCTGCCGTCCGGGTCGTGCACGGCGAGGGCCGCCAGGCCCTGTACCGCGGACCGGGTGGGGATCACGGCCACCCGTACGCCGTCGGCGCGGGCCTGTTCGGCCGCCGCGGCCGCGACGGCGCGCAGTTCGGCGCCGCCCGGCAGGAGGACCACCTCGCGGGCGTGGGCGCGCCGGACGGCGTCGACCAGCTCCGCGACGGCAGGGACCTCGCCGGGCGGCACCAGCACGGTGGTCGCCCCCGCCTCCCCGCACAGCACGGCCAGCCCCTCGCCGGGGACGACGGCGACCACGGCCCGCTGGGCGCGCTCGCCCCGGCCCCGGCGCCGCTCGTCGCCGAAGTGCGTGATGCGTATCCGGTACGGCCGACCGGCGACGACCCCGGCCTCCACGGCCGCGCCCGGGTCGTCGACGTGGACGTGGACGTTCCACAACCCGTCGCCGCCGACCACGACCAGGGAGTCGCCGAGCCCGTCGAGCCGTGCGCGCAGCTCCGCGACGGCCGCGTCGGAGGCCTCCAGCAGGTAGATCACCTCGTACGCCGGCCCGTCCTGCTCCTGCGCGCAGGGCTCGGGCGGCTGCGGTAGGGGTACGGCCCGGCCGCGCACCGGCTCGGCGGCCGGCTCCCGGCCGGAGAGCGCCTGCCACAGGGCCCCGAGTACGGCGACGAGGCCGCAGCCCCCGGCGTCGACCACCCCTGCCCGGCCCAGCACGGCCAGCTGCCCGGGCGTCTCGGCCAGGGCGTCGCGGGCCGCGTCGTAGGCGGCCCCGGCCACGTCGGCGGCGGTCCCGGCGGCCTGCTCGGCGGCCTGCTCGGCGGCCCGCGCGGCCGCGGCGGCGACGGTCAGCATGGTGCCCTCCACCGGGTGGGCGACGGCCGCGTACGCCTCCTGGGCAGCCCGGGTCAGCGCCTCGGCCAGCAGCCTGCCGGGCTCCCGCCCCGCAGGCTCGTCACCGAGTACGTCGGCCACTCCGCGCAGGAGCTGCGCCAGGATCGTCCCGGAGTTCCCCCGGGCCCCGATGAGCGCCCCGTGCGCGAAGGCCCGTACGGCCCGGGCCCGGGAGGTCCCGGCCTCGGCGTGGGCCTCGTCCTCGAAGGCCGCCGCCAGGGCGCGGGCGGCCGATTCGGCGGTGAGGTAGAGGTTGGTGCCGGTGTCCGCGTCGGCCACGGGGTAGACGTTGATCGCGTCGATGTCCTCGCGGGCCCGGCCCAGTGCGGCCAGGGCCAGCGAGCTCCAGGTGCGCACCGCTTCGGCGTCGAGCTCGTCAGGGGGCTGCGGCTGCGGCTCGTGGGGCACCGGGCGTTCCTCCTTGTGCGGGCCGGGGTTCACCGCAGGGTAACCAAGGACTGCCCGGGCGTCCGGACCACGGGGCGGGGGCAGCGGCGGTCATGGTAGTTTTCTTGGACGGACGCAGTCGTTGTATGCTGCTCCGGTTGCCCGATGCGAGTCGGGCCATTCCCCCGGCAAACCACTTCAGACTCTCTGATTCCGGTGCGCCGGTTTCACTGTAATTGCATCTGAAGTCTTTGGAGTGACCTGTGGCTGCCAACTGCGACGTTTGCGCCAAGGGGCCGAGCTTCGGCAACAACATCTCCCACTCGCACCGCCGCACCTCGCGTCGCTGGAACCCGAACATCCAGCGCGTCCGTGCCGTGGTCAATGGGACGCCGAAGCGCCTCAACGCCTGCACCTCGTGCATCAAGGCCGGCAAGGTCTCGCGCTGACGCCTCACGTCGTAGCGCAGCCCTTCTCGGTTGCCAAAAGGAAGGCCGGTTCACCTCTGGTGAACCGGCCTTCTGCCTTTCCCGGACCGGGTGGGGCTCAGCGCCACCGCCAGGCGTGATCCACCGGGCCGATGCCCCGGCCGAGCGCGAACCCGCCGGCGATGGCGCCCGTGACGTACTCCTTGGCGGCCGTGACCGCCTCCGGGACGGACCACCCCTTCGCCAGCCCCGCCGCGACGGCGCTCGCCAGCGTGCAGCCCGTGCCGTGGGTGTGCGCGCCGGCGTGCCGGGGGGCCCGCAGCCACCGTTCGCCGGTTCCGTCGGTCAGCAGGTCCACGGCCTCGCCCCCGTGTGCCGCGAGGTGTCCGCCCTTGATCAGCACCCAGCGGGGCCCGTGGCCGAGGATCGCGTCGGCGGCCCGCCGCATGTCGTCCTCGGTCTCCACCACGACCCCAGTGAGCTGCGTCACCTCGTCCAGGTTGGGCGTGGCCACGGTGGCCGCCGGGAGGAGCTCCGTGCGCACGGCGTCCAGCGCCGAGGCGGCCAGCAGGGCGTCCCCGTGTTTGGAGACGCCCACGGGGTCGACGACGACCGGGGCGGGGGTGGCGGCCAGCAGCGCGGCCACCGTCTCCACCAGCACGGCCGAGGACAGCATCCCGGTCTTCACGGCCTGCACGCCGATGTCGTCCACCACGGCCCGGTACTGGGCCGTCACGGCCTCGGCGGACAGCTCCCAGACCCCGCGTACCCCGAGGGAGTTCTGCGCGGTCACAGCGGTCACCACGCTCATCCCGTGCACGCCGAGCGCCAGCATGGTCTTGAGGTCGGCCTGGATGCCGGCGCCGCCGCCGGAGTCGGATCCGGCGACGGTCAGGCACCGCGGCGGGGCGCCGGTCACGGTGCGCCGTCCTCGGCGGCCGGGTCGGCCCCGAAGTGGTCCCAGCCGCCGGTGCTCGTCCACGGGGCGCCGTCCACGGTCACCTGGGGCAGCGCGGAGCGGTTCAGCACCTCCCCGATGACCTTCCAGCGCGCGGGGAGCTTCACGTCCGGCGGGAAGGTGGCCACGATCGCGTGGTCCTCTCCCCCGGTGAGCACCCACTGCAGCGGGTCCACGCCGACGGCCTGCCCGATGTCGTGCATCTGGGTCGGGATGTCGACGGCCGCCGAGCGCAGGTCGATCCGGACCTTGCTGGCCTCGGCGATGTGCCCGAGGTCGGCGATCAGGCCGTCGCTGACGTCGGTCATGGCGGTGGCGCCGAGCCCAGCGGCCGCGGGACCCGCGTGGTACGGCGGCTCGGGGCGCCGGTGGGCCTCCACGAAGGCCCGCGGGGAGCGGAAGCCCCGCGAGAGCACGGCGAAGCCCGCCGCGGACCAGCCCAGCCAGCCGGTGACGGCGACGACGTCGCCGGGCTGGGCGCCGGAGCGCAGGACGGGCTCGTGGTTGCGCAGGTCGCCGAGGGCGGTGATGGCGACGGTGATGGTGTCGCCGCGCACCACGTCTCCGCCGACCACGGCCGCGCCGGCGACCTGGCACTCGTCGCGGATGCCGTCCATCAGCTCGGTGGGCCAGGTGACCGGCAGCTCGGCCGGGACGACGAGGCCGAGCAGCAGCGCGGTCGGCACCGCGCCCATGGCGGCGATGTCGGCGAGGTTCTGGGCGGCGGCCTTGCGGCCGACGTCGTAGGCCGTGGACCAGTCGCGCCGGAAGTGCCTGCCCTCCAGCAGGAGGTCGGTGCTCGCCACGACCCGCCGGTCGGGGGCCGACACCACCGCGGCGTCGTCGCCCGGACCGAGCCGGACCGCCGGGGTGGTGGTGAGCCGTGAGGTGAGCTCCCGAATGAGCCCGAACTCCCCCAGCTCGCCCACAGTGCCCTTCATCGCTGTGCCCCTTCTTGCCCAGTCCGCTTGCGGTCGCGAGCCGTCACAGCTCTGGGTACCGTCAACAGATACGTCAACTTCTGCTCTCCGTACGCCCCGCTGTGCGTGGCGCCGGGCCCGCAGGTCTCCCCGCGGCGCACGGCGACGCGGTACCGTGGCGTCCCTTCTTCCCCCGGCCCTTGCGATCGTGTGGGGCCCACCCGAAGGTTAGGGGAAATGATCCTCGTGGCCGCCCTGGAGGTTCCGTGGTACAGGCGTACATCCTTATCCAGACCGAGGTGGGCAAGGCGTCGTTCGTCGCCGAGTCCATCGGCCAGATCCCGGGGGTGATCCAGGCCGAGGACGTGACGGGCCCGTACGACGTGATCGTGCGCGCCCAGGCCGACACCGTGGACGACCTCGGCCGCCTGGTCGTGGCCAAGGTCCAGCAGGTGGAGGGGATCACCCGCACCTTGACCTGCCCGGTGGTCCATCTGTAGCCCCCGTCTACTCTTGGCCGGTGATGACCCTCCACCGCCGGCCCGTCCGCGTCCGTGTTCCGTCGGCCTTGTCCGCCGTGCCCGCCGTGTCGGTCCTGCTGGCCCTCGTGGCTTGTTCCCCGGGCGGTTCACAGGCCCGGGTCGATCCGCCGCCCACGCCGCCCGCCGACATCGCGGGGTTCTGTGCAGCACTGCACGAGGAGCTCCCCGAGACGGTGGCCGGCCTGGCGCGGACCCCGACCGAGCCGCAGTCCGGTCTGACGGCCGCGTGGGGCGGCTCGGCGATCGTACTGCGGTGCGGTATCCCCAAACCCCCCGAGATGGCCGATCCGAAGCAGGAGGGCGTCCACGTGAACGAGGTGGCCTGGCTGCTGGAGAAGCTCCCGGGAGGCGGGTTCCGGTTCACCACCGGGCTGCGGAAGGCGTACACGGAGGTGCGGGTCGACAAGGAGCATGCCACGGACGCGGGGATGCTTGTCGGGCTGTCCGACGTCATCGCCAAGACCGTGCCCGAGGGCATCTCGTCCTACTGAGCACACCGCCGCCCGCCGAACCCTGCTCTTGAGAGCGGGCTCGGCGGGCGGTCGGCTACGGGCGTCCCGGGCGGCTAGCGCAGCCCGGTGGAGCGGCGGAGCGCGGCCTGGATCAGGAGGTCCACGAGCTCCTGGTACTCGATGCCCGACTCCTGCCACATCCGCGGGTACATGGAGATCGGGGTGAAGCCCGGCATCGTGTTGATCTCGTTGATGACGAACTCGCCGTCCTCGGTGAGGAAGAAGTCGGCGCGCACCAGGCCCTCGCAGGACGCGGCCTCGAAGGCCTCGATCGCGAGCCGCTGCACCTCGGCGGTCTGCTCCGGGGTGAGCGGGGCGGGGACGATCCCGGAGGCGGAGTCGATGTACTTCGCCTCGAAGTCGTAGAAGTCGTGGCTGGAGACCGGCGGGATCTCGGCGGGCGCGCTCGCGCGCGGACCGTCCTCGAACTCCAGGACGCCGCACTCGATCTCGCGGCCGCGCAGCAGCGCCTCCACGATGATCTTCGGGTCGTGGCGGCGGGCCTCCAGGATCGCCTCCTCCAGCCCGGAGGCGTCGTCGACCTTGGTGATGCCGATGGAGGAGCCGGCCCGGGCGGGCTTGATGAACAGGGGCCAGCCGTGCTCGGCGGCGAAGTCCAGGATCTTCGCCTCGGCGGCGTCCCGGTCGGCTTCCCACTCGCGGGGGCGGATGGTCACGTACGGGCCGACGCGCAGGCCGAAGGACGTGAAGACCCGCTTCATGTAGTCCTTGTCCTGGCCGACGGCCGAGGCGAGGACGCCCGAGCCGACGTACGGGACCCCGGAGAGCTCCAGGAGGCCCTGCAGGGTGCCGTCCTCGCCGTACGGGCCGTGCAGTACGGGGAAGACGACGTCGACCTCGCCCAGGGCCTTGGGGACGGCGCCCGGCTCGGTGTAGACGACCTCGCGGCTGGCGGGGTCGACCGAGAGCACGACGGCGCCGTCCTCGGAGTCGGCCAGCTCCTCGACGCTCGGGAGCTTGCGGTCGGCGATGGCCATCCGCGCGGGCTCGTCGGCGGTCAGTGCCCACCGGCCGTCCGTGGTGATGCCGATGGGCAGCACCTCGTACTTGGTGCGGTCGATGGAGCGCAGCACCGCGCCCGCCGTGACGACCGAGATGGCGTGTTCCGAGCTGCGGCCGCCGAACACGACGGCCACGCGGGGCTTGCGGCCCTGCTGCTCAGGGGTCTGGGGGAGGTTCTCGCTGCTCATATCGCCACGAGGGTACCCGCTCAGACGTCCGGAATGGAGTCAGCGCCGTTCCGGTTTGGCACTGCGTCCCATCAGTTCCTTCAGCGCGACCAGGGTCGGCTTGCCGTGGTGGACGATGTCCACGACCGTCTCGGTGATGGGCATGTCCACTCCGTACCGGTGGGCCAGATCGGCCACGGACTGGCAGGACTTGACTCCCTCGGCGGTCTGCCTGGTGACCGCGATGGTCTCCTCCAGGGTCATTCCGCGGCCGAGGTTGGTGCCGAAGGTGTGGTTCCGGGAGAGCGGCGAGGAGCAGGTGGCGACCAGGTCGCCGAGGCCCGCGAGGCCGGAGAAGGTCAGCGGGTCGGCGCCCATCGCCAGGCCCAGCCGGGTCGTTTCGGCGAGGCCGCGGGTGATGAGCGAGCCCTTGGTGTTGTCGCCCAGGCCCATGCCGTCCGCGATGCCGACGGCGAGGCCGATGACGTTCTTGACGGCGCCGCCGAGCTCGCAGCCGACGACGTCGGTGTTGGTGTACGGGCGGAAGTACGGGGTGTGGCAGGCGGCCTGGAGCCGCTGGGCGACGGCCTCGTCCACGCAGGCGACGACGGAGGCGGCGGGCTGCCGGGCGGCGATCTCACGGGCCAGGTTGGGGCCGGTGACGACGGCGACGCGCGCCGGGGGGACCTTGGCCACCTCTTCGATGACCTCGCTCATCCGCTTGGCGGTGCCGAGTTCGATGCCCTTCATCAGGGAGACGAGCACGGTGTCGGGGGCCAGCAGCGGCGCCCATTCGGCGAGGTTGCCGCGCAGGGTCTGGGAGGGGACGGCGAGGACGGTGAAGTCGGCGCCGCGCGCGGCCTCGGCCGGGTCGGTGGTGGCGCGGAGGTTCGCGGGGAGTTCGATCCCCGGGAGGTAGTCGGGGTTGGTCCGGCCGGTGTTGACGGCGTCGGCCAGCTCCTGGCGGCGGCCCCACAGGGTCACCTCGCAGCCGGCGTCGGCGAGCACCATGCCGAAGGCCGTGCCCCAGGAGCCGGTTCCGAATACGGCTGCCTTCACGGGACGTGTCACTTCTTGCCCTCCCCCGCGGCCTTGCGCCGCTGTTCCGCCCTGGCATTGCGATGGTCGTACGGCTGCTCGGGCGCGGTCTCTCCCCGCACCTCCTCCAGCAGCGCGGTGATGGCCGCCATGATGACCTCGGTGACCTCCTTGAGCACTTCCGGGGTGGGTTCCCGGTCGTAGAAGGCGGAAAGGTCGACGGGCGGTCCGGCCAGCACCTGGAGGGTCTTGCGCGGGAAGAGCCGGACCTTGTTCTCCCGCGCGTAGGGCGGCATCGCGAGGTTCGCGCCCCACTGGGCCACCGGAATGACGGGAGCCCTGGTGATCAGCGCGACGCGGGCGGCGCCGGTCTTGCCGGCCATCGGCCACATGTCGGGGTCACGGGTGAGAGTGCCCTCCGGGTAAAAGGCCACGCATTCGCCGCGCTCGATCGCTTCCACGGCGGCCCGGAATGCGTCCAGGGCGTTGGTGCTCTCCCGGTAGACGGGGATCTGCCCGCTGCCCCGCAGGATCGCGCCGACAATGGGGACCTTGAAGAGGGCCGCCTTGGCGAGCAATCGGGGCACCCGGCCGGTGTTGTACTGGAAGTGCGCGTAGGAGAGCGGATCCAGATACGAGTTGTGATTGACGGCGGTGATAAATCCGCCCTCGGCCGGAATGTGCTCCATTCCCCGCCAGTCCCGCTTGAAGAGCACTACCAGCGGCGGTTTTGCGATGACCGCCGCCAGGCGGTACCAGAAGCCGATTCTGCGGCGGGACACTCGGACACCTTTCCTCTGGACCGGTGGTGGGGTACCTCCCAGCGGTGGCTGGGGGAGCTTGGGCACCTCGTCGGCCGGACAAGTGTCGCCCCAGGCCCAGTCTCTGTCGAGAACACCGTACGCCCCGCTCACGCCACCGGACCCCCGGGCCGCAGGGGCGGAGGGGACAATGGGCCGACACATGACCCGGCCATGACCTGACCATGGGCCGTGGTTGTGCCGGAGCTCACCGGAGGGAAGGGGTCGGTCACGAACGCCGTCTGGAGCCTGGTGGTCCCGCTGAAGCCTCTGGCGGTGGCCAAGAGCCGTCTCGCGGCGGCCGTCGGCGGGTCCCGCCCGGGGCTCGCGCTCGCCTTCGCCCAGGACACCGTGGTGGGGGCGCTGGCCTGCGCCGCGGTCGCGGATGTGGTGGTCGTCACGGACGACGCGCAGGCCCGTACGGAACTGGCCCGCCTCGGCGCGCGGATCGTCGCGGACACCCCGGGGGCCGGGCTCAACGCGGCGCTGGCCCACGGGGCGCGGGCGGTACGGGCGGCCCGGCCCGGGGCGGCCGTGGCCGCGATGAACGCCGATCTGCCGGCGCTGCGGCCGCCCGAATTGCTACGCGTGCTCGAAACCGCCTCGGTATTTCCCCGGGCATTTCTGGCGGATGCGGCCGGAATCGGCACGACGTTGCTTTCCGCTGCGCCGGACGTGGAATTGGCACCCGCGTTCGGCGGTCCCTCGCGGGCCAGGCATTCGGCCTCGGGGGCGGTGGAAATCGCCCTGTCGGGAGTGGACAGCGTGCGCCGGGACGTGGACACGGCACGGGACCTGCGGACGGCGCTCGCCCTCGGTGTGGGCCCCCACACGGCCCGATACAGTGCCGGTATGCAGGCGACCGCGTACACGTACGACTCCCAGACCCGCAGCGGCAGTGTGCTGCTGGACGACGGCACCCCGGTGCCCTTCGAGGCGACGGCCTTCGACGCGGGCGGTCTGCGGCTGCTGCGGCCCGGGCAGCGGGTGCGGATCGAGACGGACGGCGAGGGCGCCGCCCTGCGGATCGTCCTGGTCACTCTGCAGACGTTCTGACCTGCGAAGACGCACCGCGGGCCGGCTTCCCCGACGGGAAACCGGCCCGGCGTGTGTGACTCGTGCCCTTACTTGTTGCGGGCGGTGGTCTTCTTCGCGGTGGCCTTGCGCGTCGTCGTCTTCTTGGCGGGCGCCTTCGTCGCCGCGGTGGCCTTCTTGGCGGCCGGAGCGGTCTTCTTCGCGGCGGTGGCGGTCTTCTTCGCGGCCGGGGCGGCCTTCTTGGCGGCTGCGGCCTTCTTCGCCGTGGCCGTCGCCTTCTTCGCGGTGGCCGTGCTCTTCACCGCCGCCTTCTTCGCGGTCGCGGTGGTCTTCTTGGCGGCGGCCGTCTTCGCGACCGTGGTCTTCGCCGCCGCCTTCTTGGCGGTGGTGGCCTTCTTCGCGGCGGCCTTCTTGACCGTCGCGGAGGCACCACCCGTGAGGCTGCCCTTGGGCGCCTTCTTCACCGACACCTCGCCGCCCTTGGGCAGCTTCTTGGTGCCGCTGACCAGGTCCTTGAACCCCTGGCCCGCACGGAAGCGGGGCACCGAGGTCTTCTTGACCCGGACACGTTCTCCGGTCTGCGGGTTGCGGGCGTAACGGGCCGGACGGTCGACCTTCTCGAACGAGCCGAAGCCCGTGACCGAGACCCGGTCGCCCGCGACGGTAGCGCGGACGATGGCGTCCAGTACCGCGTCGACAGCGTCCGCGGCCTGCTGGCGGCCGCCCAGCTTGTCGGCAATCGCTTCTACGAGCTGCGCCTTGTTCAACGTCTTCCCCTTCGGAGACTTCGCCAGAACGAATGTGTTCAAGCTTATTTCGCACGTTAGGCGGATATATACCGCAAATCAAACACGAAACGGGCTAATCACCCTAGTGCCGCAACGCTGTAGGCCGTTACGGAGTTCCTTCGCATCAGTCGCCTTCAGGGAATCGACCCTCGTCGAGGTCCTTCATCAACCTGTCCAGGCGCCTTGCCGCATCGGCGAGATCATGCTTCGCCGCGGCCGTGACGACCAACAGCTTCCGGGACAGCGCCATCCTTACGCCCTCCGGGACTTGCAGTGAGCGAACCCTTGTGTGTGCTTCTTTCAACCGGTCCGCGACGAGCTCGTAGAGCTCAAGTTGACTGTCGCGTTCCATGCACAGATTGTGCCATCTGGGGCGAGTTGTCGCCTCACGGGGCCTCAACACACAGCTGTGCCCCCCACCGTCCGGTGGGGGGCACAGTGTTGTCGATGTGATCACCCAAAGGTGAATAAGCGCTGATCAGGCAGGAATCAGGCCTGAATCGTACGCGGCTTGTAGGGCGGCCTGGCGCTTTCGTACGTGGCGATGTCCGCTTCGTTCTGAAGGGTGAGCGAGATGTCGTCCAGCCCCTCCAGCAGCCTCCACCGGGCGTTGTCGTCGAGTTCGAACTCCGCCTCGACGCCTTCCGCCCGCACCTGGCGGTCGACCAGGTCGACGGTGATCTCGGCGGTGGGGTCGGCCTCGGTCAGCTGCCACAGCCGGTCGACGGTCTCCTGGGGCAGGACGACGGTCAGCAGGCCGTTCTTGAGCGAGTTCCCGCGGAAGATGTCGGCGAAGCGGGAGGAGATGACCGTCTTGAAGCCGAAGTTCTGCAGGGCCCAGACGGCGTGCTCGCGCGAGGAGCCGGTGCCGAAGTCGGGTCCGGCGACCAGCACGGTGGCGCCGGCGCGCTCCGGACGGTTGGTGATGAACTCCGGGTCCTTGCGCCAGGCCTCGAAGAGCCCGTCCTCGAACCCGTCGCGGGTGATCTTCTTCAGCCAGTGGGCCGGGATGATCTGGTCGGTGTCGACGTTGCTGCGGCGCAGCGGAACGGCCCGGCCGGTGTGGGTGGTGAAGGCTTCCATGGTTCTCAGACTCCGGCGGTCGCGTGGGCGTCGGACAGGTCGGCGGGCGAGGCCAGATGGCCCAGTACCGCGGTGGCGGCGGCCACCTGCGGGGAGACCAGGTGCGTGCGCCCGCCCTTGCCCTGGCGGCCCTCGAAGTTGCGGTTGGAGGTGGACGCGGAGCGCTCACCGGGGGCCAGTTGGTCGGGGTTCATGCCCAGGCACATCGAGCATCCCGCGTGCCGCCATTCGGCGCCGGCCTCCTTGAAGACCTTGTCCAGGCCCTCCTCCACGGCCTGCAGGGCGACCCGGACCGAGCCGGGGACGACCAGCATCCGTACGCCGTCGGCGACTTTGCGGCCCTCGATGATCCCGGCGACGGCGCGCAGGTCCTCGATGCGGCCGTTGGTGCAGGAACCTACGAAGACGGTGTCGACCTTGATGTCGCGCAGCGGCTGTCCGGCGGTCAACCCCATGTACTCCAGGGCCTTTTCGGCGGCGTGGCGCTCCGAAGCGTCCTCGTACGAAGCGGGGTCGGGGACGCTGGCCGACAGCGGCGCGCCCTGGCCCGGGTTGGTGCCCCAGGTGACGAACGGGGCAAGCTTCGTGCCGTCGATGACGACCTCGGCGTCGAATACCGCGTCGTCGTCGGTGCGCAGCGTCTTCCAGTACGCGACCGCCGCGTCCCACTCCTCGCCCCGCGGGGCGTGGTCGCGGCCCTCCAGGTAGTCGAAGGTGGTCTGGTCGGGGGCGATCATGCCCGCGCGGGCGCCGGCCTCGATCGACATGTTGCAGATGGTCATGCGGGCTTCCATCGACAGCTTCTCGATGGCCTCGCCGCGGTATTCCAGGATGTAGCCCTGACCGCCGCCGGTGCCGATCCTGGCGATGATCGCCAGGATCAGGTCCTTGGCGGTGACGCCCTCGGCCAGCGCGCCGGTGACGGTGATCGCCATCGTCTTCGGGCGGGCCAGCGGCAGCGTCTGGGTGGCCAGCACGTGCTCGACCTGGCTGGTGCCGATACCGAAGGCCAGCGCGCCGAAGGCGCCGTGCGTGGAGGTGTGGGAGTCACCGCAGACCACGGTGGTGCCGGGCTGGGTCAGGCCCAGCTGCGGTCCCACGACGTGGACGACGCCCTGCTCGACGTCACCGAGCGAGTGCAGCCGGACGCCGAACTCGGAGCAGTTCTTGCGCAGCGTCTCCAGCTGGGCCCGGGAGACCGGGTCCGCGATCGGCTTGTCGATGTCCAGGGTGGGGGTGTTGTGGTCCTCGGTCGCGATGGTGAGGTCGAGGCGTCGGACCTTGCGGCCGGCCTGGCGCAGGCCTTCGAAGGCCTGGGGGCTGGTCACCTCGTGCAGCAGGTGCAGATCGATGAAGAGGAGGTCGGGCTCGCCTTCGGCGCGCCGGACGACATGGTCGTCCCAGACCTTCTCCGCGAGTGTCCTACCCATCGCTTTCCCTCCGGCTCACCGTCCCGGACCCAGTGGTTCGTGGACCCGTACATACAGACTCGCTGGTTCTTGGAAAAATTGAACTTGCGTTTCACAGTGTGAGACGTGAATATCGTTTCATGGACAACTCTAGCGGCGTCGGCGTTCTCGACAAGGCAGCTCTGGTACTGAGCGCACTGGAGTCCGGTCCGGCCACCCTCGCCGGGCTGGTCGCGGCGACAGGGCTCGCACGACCCACGGCACATCGCCTCGCCGTGGCACTGGAACACCACCGGATGGTGGCGAGGGACATGCAGGGCCGGTTCATCCTCGGTCCGCGGCTGGCGGAGCTCGCCGCCGCGGCCGGCGAGGACCGCCTGCTGGCCACGGCCGGACCGGTGCTCACCCACCTCCGCGACGTGACGGGCGAGAGCGCGCAGCTCTACCGCCGTCAGGGAGACATGCGCATCTGCGTGGCGGCCGCGGAGCGGCTGTCGGGCCTCAGGGACACCGTCCCGGTGGGCTCGACCCTGCCCATGAAGGCGGGCTCGGCCGCGCAGATCCTGATGGCCTGGGAGGAGCCCGAGCGGCTCCACCGCGGCCTGCAGGGCGCGCGCTTCACGGCGACGGCCCTCTCGGGCGTACGGCGCCGCGGCTGGGCGCAGTCGATCGGCGAGCGGGAGCCCGGCGTGGCCTCCGTCTCGGCGCCGGTGCGCGGGCCGTCGAACCGTGTGGTGGCCTCGGTGTCGGTCTCCGGGCCGATCGAGCGCCTGACCCGCCACCCCGGCCGGATGCACGCCCAGGCCGTCATCGACGCGGCCGCCCGCCTCACGGAGGCGCTGCGCCGCTCCGGCTGACCCGCCCCGACCCTTTCGTCCACCCCCGGGCCCGGGGGCGCGTGAGACGCCGCACACGTCCGAACACGCGCCGTCGGGCCCGTACTTGCGTCCCGCCGGAGGCCCGCACCGGCGCACACGGTGGCGGCGAACGACGAAGAGGCCCTCCGCGATGGACGCGGAGGGCCTCTTCGATGCGTACCCCCGACCGGATTCGAACCGGCGCTACCGCCTTGAGAGGGCGGCGTGCTAGGCCGCTACACAACGGGGGCTAGCTGGTGCTGCTGTTACTGCGCTGGGCTACCAGGACTCGAACCTAGAATAAGGGAACCAGAAACCCTCGTGTTGCCAATTACACTATAGCCCAAAGTGGTCTAGACCAGACCAACAGTACCCCCGACCGGATTCGAACCGGCGCTACCGCCTTGAGAGGGCGGCGTGCTAGGCCGCTACACAACGGGGGCCCTAGCGATCCTGCATCAAGACGTCCGGGTGCGACCCTGGAGATCTCGCGGGAAGGATCTGTACCCCCGACCGGATTCGAACCGGCGCTACCGCCTTGAGAGGGCGGCGTGCTAGGCCGCTACACAACGGGGGCAAAGCACTGCGTTACTGCTGCACTGCGCTGGGGTACCAGGACTCGAACCTAGAATAAGGGAACCAGAAACCCTCGTGTTGCCAATTACACTATACCCCACCAAAAGTCAACCCCCTGCGGGGTTTTCCTTCTTTGGTGGCGCCTCCGTCCGGCCTTTCGGCCCGCTCCGGCGGCGCAGAAAGAACATTACCGGATGCCTGACCGTGCTCCAAAACGGGTATCCCCTGCCAGCAGCTCCGGCAGCCCCTCAAGACCGGCGAGGCGGTGCACGCCGTCGGGACCGTCCCCGCGGCCGCCGTCGCGGTCGAGCCAGATCGCCAGCAGCCCGGCGTCCCGCGCCCCGCGCGCGTCGATCTCCGGCTGGTCACCCACGTACGCCACCTCGTCCGGAGCCAGCGCCATCGCCTCGCAGGCGGCCAGGAAGGCCCCCGCGTCGGGCTTGCTGACCCCGAGGTCGACGGCGCAGACCAGCACTTCGAAGCGGTCGCGCAGGCCGAGGTCACGCAGCTTGGGGTCCTGGTTGGCCGTGGAGGAGTTGGAGAGCACCCCGTGCCGGTAGTCGCCGGCGAGGGCGTCCAGCGCGGGCACCACGTCGGGGAAGACGGCCCAGTAGGTCTTGTAGTGCTCGACGTACCGGGCGAACCAGGCGTCCGCCTCGTCCGCCGTCATCCCGGGCATCCCGAGGAACTCCCGCACCCGCTCCCGGCGCTGCCCCTGGAAGGTGCCCTCGCCGGCCGCGAAGCGCGCCCAGTGCCGGTCGGTGATCTGCCGCCACAGCGCCAGCGCCTGCGCCGGGGTCCCGTAGCGCTCCGCGATCCCGTCGGCCTCCAGCTGCCGCGCGAGCCCGGCGGCATCGGCCCCCGTGTAGTCGAAGAGGGTGTCGTCGATGTCCCACAGAACGGCGCGGATCGGCATGGGGCCGAGCCTACGCCGGACGCCCGTCCCCCGTGGGCGGTACGGAAAAGAAAGATCGGCTGCGAGCCGGGACGGTCCCGGGACGGCCTCCGCAGCGGCGCGGGGGACGCCGGAGAACGCCGCAGGGGGCGGCGGCCGGTGGTCCGGCC
>NZ_JBHJTK010000015.1:88521-156774 GCF_042267665.1 Streptomyces sp. NPDC056224 | reverse complement strand
TCCTTCCCACGTCGTGATGACCGTGGTGACCGTCCCACGGGTGGTGGCGGCGGTTTCCGTCGTGACGACCGTGGCGGGG
This sequence comes from Streptomyces sp. NPDC056224, assembly GCF_042267665.1. Lineage (NCBI taxonomy): Bacteria > Bacillati > Actinomycetota > Actinomycetes > Kitasatosporales > Streptomycetaceae > Streptomyces > Streptomyces sp. NPDC056224. Next base: position 156,695 of record NZ_JBHJTK010000015.1, on the reverse strand, counting down.
ACCGTCCGTCCTTCCCACGTCGTGATGACCGTGGTGACCGTCCCACGGGTGGTGGCGGCGGTTTCCGTCGTGACGACCGTGGCGGCGAGCGTCCGTCGTACCCCCGTCGTGACGACCGTGGTGGCGAGCGTCCGTCGTACCCCCGTCGTGACGACCGTGGTGGCGAGCGTCCGTCGTACCCCCGTCGCGACGACCGTGGTGGCGAGCGTCCGTCGTACCCCCGTCGCGACGACCGTGGTGGCGACCGTGGCGGGTTCCGTGGCGGCCGTGATGATCGCGGTGGCGACCGTGGTGGCTACCGTGGCCGCGATGACCGTGGCGGCGACCGCGACTTCCGCGCGGACCGCGACCGGGACCCGGTCAAGCGGCTTCCGATCGACGAGGACGTCACCGGCCTTGAGATCGACGCCGATGTGCGCCAGGAGCTGCTGAGCCTGCCCAAGGGCCTGGCCGAGGAAGTCTCGAAGAACCTGGTCATGGTCGCGCGGCTGATCGACGAGGACCCCGAGCAGGCGTACGCGTACTCGCGCATCGCCCTGCGACTGGCCTCTCGCGTCGCCGCTGTCCGTGAGGCCGCCGGCTTCGCCGCGTACGCCACGCAGAAGTACAGCGAGGCGCTCGCGGAGTTCCGCGCCGCCAAGCGCATGACCGGCTCCGTCGAGTTGTGGCCCGTCATGGCCGACTGCGAGCGCGGCCTCGGCCGTCCGGAGCGGGCGCTGGCGATGGCCGGCGAGCCCGAGGTGCAGAAGCTGGACAAGGCCGGCCAGGTCGAGATGCGGCTGGTCGCCGCCGGTGCCCGGCGGGACCAGGGGCAGCTCGAAGCCGCCATCGTGACCCTGCAGAGCCCGGAGCTGGCCTCCAGCTCCGTCCAGCCGTGGACCGCGCGCCTGCGGTACGCCTACGCCGACGCCCTCCTGGCGGCCGGCCGCGAGGACGAGGCGCGCGAGTGGTTCGCCAAGACCCTCGAAGCGGACAAGGACGGGGCCACCGACGCCTCCGACCGCCTTGCCGAGCTCGACGGTGTCGAGTTCGTCGACGCCGCCGTCGACGTCGCCGATGACATCGCCGACGACGTGGACGAAGACGAGGACGACGAGGACGCGGCCGAGGTCGCCGCGGCCGAGCGCGCCTCCGACGTCGCCGAGTACTACGACGAGGACGACGACGAGTACGAGCCGCTGGAGCAGTCCGAGGCCGACCTCGACGTCACCGACGAAATCGTCGTCGAGGACGAGGACGAGGACGAGGACGACGAGCGGGCCGCGGGCCGCGACAACGCCTGAGGCGTGGTGAAGTGAGGAAGGGCGGTACCCCGGTCGGGGTACCGCCCTTCTGCATGTCCGGGAAGTGTCAGGCCAGGCCGCGCAGTACCAGGCCGGTGGCCGGTTTCGGCCCGAAGGACGTGGACTTGCGGGGCATCGTGACGCCCTGGCGGGCCAGGTCCCGTACGACTTCCTCCCGTACGGGATGCAGCAGGACCGCGGTGCCCCCGTGGCGCTCGGCCATCTCCACGGTGGCGGCGGCGTCGTGGATGTACGTGATCTGGTCGGGGGTGTCGGGGACGTGCCACAGCGCGTCGAGGAGGGTGGCGTGCAGGACCGTGGCGTCCAGCCGGCGCCAGGCCTCGGGCCGGTCGCGGCGGACCGTGCTCTCCAGGAGCGCCGGATCCGGGTCGGTGACCAGGTGGAAGGTGCCGTCACCGGTGAGGAGGAAGGCGTTGCCCCGCTCCGCGGCGTCCGCGAGTACTTCCAGAGCCAGCGGCAGCGGCCCCTCGACCTCGCGGACCCGGAAACGGCCCTCCAGGGCGGCGAGCGCGTCCGCCACCGGGAGGCGGCGCAGCATCCGGTGGATGGCGCGGACCTGGAGCGGGTACCGGGCGGTGTCCACGAGGAGCACCAGGCCGAAGTCCCACTCCGTGGGGGAGCCGTGCTCCTCCTGGAGGCGCAGGTACGTCGCCCAGCGGTGGTGCCCGTCGGCGATGAGGGCCTGGCGGTGGCTGAGATCGGCCGTCACGGTCGCGAGCTCGTCCGGGTCCGTGATGGCCCAGAGGCGGTGGTGGAAGCCGTCCTCGGTGGTCGTCGACAGCAGGGGCGCGCGCCGGGCCGTCCGCTCGACGACGGCGGCCGCGCCCGCGCCGGGGTCGTCGCCGCGGTAGGTGAGGAGGAGGGGTTCGAGATTGGCCGAGGTGGCCCGCATCAGGCCGGCCCGGTCGGTGACCACGTCCGGCATGACGTCCTCGTGGGGCAGGACGACGCCGGCGTCGGCGGTCGACAGCGCGAGGGCGCCGATGACGCCGCGCTGGAGGAGGCCCGCCCGGCGCTGCTCGTACACGTAGAGCGCGGGCTCCGGGTCGGCGCTGAGGACGCCTTCTGACAGCCAGTGGTGCAGCGTGCGCGCGGCCTGCTCGTTGCGCGCGGCGGCGGTGCCGGCCTGAGGAAGGATCAGGCGGACGATGTTGTGCGGGTCGGCGGATTCGAGGTGGTCGACTCCGTCCGGGCGTACGACCACGTCGTACGGCGGAGAGGTGACGGCGGCGAGGCTGCCGACACGCTCCGGGACATAGCGCAGGCCATGGAACGGGATCAGGCGCAGCCCTTGGTCCGCGGTACCAGATGTGGTCATTGGTGCATGGTAAGACGCGTCTCGCCATGCGGGATGATCGGGGGAGTACGTAATCGGACATGATCGATCTCCCCCAGCTGCCGCTGGGAGGGCCCCCAGGAGGAGCGACCAGGATGACCCGGCAGACCAGGACCAGTCCCGCGGCCAGTGAGCAGAGTCTGCACCAGGCGTACGACACCGCCCTGCTGGATCTCGACGGTGTCGTGTACGCGGGCGGGCACGCCATCGAGCACGCCGTGGACTCCCTCGCCGCGGCCCGTGCCGACGGGATGCACCTCGCGTACGTCACGAACAACGCGCTGCGGACTCCGGACGCCGTCGCGGAGCACCTGGGCGAGCTGGGCATTCCGACCGAGGCGGCCGAGGTGATCACCTCGGCGCAGGCGGTGGCGCGGCTGATCGCGGAGCAGGTGGAGCCGGCGGCGAAGGTGCTGGTGATCGGCGGGGAGGGGCTGCGGGTCGCGTTGCGCGAGCGCGGGCTGATGCCGGTGGATTCGGCCGACGAGGAGGGGCTCGCGGCCGTCGTGCAGGGCTACGGGGGTCCGGACCTGGCGTGGGGGCGGTTCGCGGAGGCCTCGTACGCGATCAACCGCGGGGTGCCCTGGTACGCCTCCAACACCGACCTGACGATCCCCGGGGCGCGCGGCATCGCGCCGGGCAACGGGGCGGCCGTGGAGGTCGTACGGATCGCGACGGGCGCGGAACCGCAGGTGGCGGGCAAGCCGTTGCCCCCCATGCACCGGGAGACGGTGCTGCGGACCGGGGCGGAGCGGCCGCTGGTGGTGGGGGACCGACTGGACACCGACATCGAGGGCGCCTTCAACGGGGAGGTGGACTCGCTGCTCGTGCTGACCGGGGTGACGGACGCGAAGCAGCTCGTGCGGGCCGAGCCGAGGCACCGGCCGACGTACGTGGACCGGGACCTGCGGGGGCTGTTGACCGGGCAGCCCGAAGTGGAGCCGGCCGAGGGGGGATTCCGCTGCGGCGGATGGACCGCGGTCGCGTTGAACGCCGGGGTGCTGGAGCTCCGCGGGGAGGGCGGGGACCCGGTCGACGGGCTGCGGGCGCTCTGCGCGGCGGCCTGGACGGCGGCCGGGGACGGGGCCTGCACGCTCGACGCGGAGAAGGCGCTGGCCAGGCTCGGCCTGTAGGGGGCGGCGGCCGGGGCCGTTCGGTTGATCGACGGGGCGGAGGGTAGGCTAACCTAACCTCCGTGTTGGTCGAGAGTCCCCCCGAACAGAGCACGGCGCCGGTCGCCGCCGTCCGGCCGCGCCACGGCGCGCGCGCCGCCGGTCTGCTGGGCGCCCTGGCGGTGCTGGCGCTGATCGCCGTGCTGAGCATCGCCGTCGGCGCCAAGCAGATGCCCCTCGACGAGGTCTGGCACGGGCTGTTCGCGTACTCGGGGACGCCCTCCGACGTGGTGGTACGGGACCTGCGGGTGCCCCGCACGCTCCTCGGGCTGATGGTCGGGCTCGGGCTCGGCCTGTCCGGGGCGGTCATGCAGGCGCTGACCCGCAACCCCCTGGCCGAGCCCGGCATCCTCGGCGTCAACGCCGGGGCCGCGGCCGCCGTGGTGTCCGCGATCAGCTTCCTCGGCGCGAGCTCCCTGACCGAGTTCGTGTGGTGGGCCTTCCTCGGCGCCGCCGTCGTCTCCGTCGTCGTCTACGTGCTCGGAGGCAGCCGCAGCGCCACGCCGGTACGCCTCGCGCTCGCGGGCACGGCGGCCAGCGCGGCCCTGGTCGGCTACATCAACGCCGTACAGCTGATGGACAGCAAGGCACTGGACAAGCTGCGCTTCTGGACGGTGGGTTCGCTGGCCTCGGCCAGCATGGACACCGTCGGGCAGGTCGCACCCTTCCTGCTGGTCGGCGCGGTGCTCGCGCTGTCGCTGGGCCGTCCGCTCAACGCGATGGCCATGGGCGAGGACATCGCGCGGGCGCTCGGCGCCCACCTGACGCGGACCCGGATCGCCGCCATGCTCGCCATCACCCTGCTGTGTGGCGCGGCGACCGCCGCCTGCGGGCCCATCGTCTTCATCGGGCTGATGATCCCGCACCTCGTACGGGCGTTCACCGGGCCGGACATGCGCTGGGTGCTCGCGTACTCCGCCGTCCTGTCCCCGGTGCTGCTGCTCGGCGCAGACGTCGTCGGGCGGGTCGTGACCCGGCCCGCCGAGCTCCAGGTCGGCATCGTCACCGCGCTCATCGGCGGCCCCGTCTTCATCCACCTCGTTCGACGCAAGAGGATGGCCCAGCTGTGACCGTGACCGCCAAAGCCCGTCGGCTGAACCTTCCCGGCGGGATCTCGCTGCGGGTCGAGCGGCGCGCCCTGGCCGTCGGGGCGCTGCTCGCCGCCGTGGCGCTCGCGCTGGCCGTCCTGCTCATCGGCACCGGGGACTACCCGATCGCGCCGTGGGACGTCGTGCAGACCCTGCTGGGCAACGGCACCCCCGCCGACGACTTCATCGTCAACGACCTGAGGCTGCCGCGGGTGCTGGTCGCCCTGCTGGTCGGCGCGGCCCTCGGGATGTCCGGGGCCGTCTTCCAGTCCGTCTCCCGCAATCCGCTGGGCTCCCCGGACCTGCTCGGCTTCGGCTACGGCTCGGCGGTGGGCGCGCTCGTCGTCATCATCCTGTTCAAGGGCGGCGCCACCGAGGTGGCCGTCGGCGCGCTGCTCGGCGGCGTGCTGGCCGGCCTCGCCGTCTACCTGCTGGCGTACAGGCGGGGGATCCAGGGCTACCGGCTGGTGCTGGTCGGCATCGGCGCCTCCGCCATGCTCATCGCCGTGATCCAGTACCTGATCACGAAGGCCCAGATGGCCGAGGCCACCCGCGCAATGGTCTGGCTGACCGGTTCGCTGGCGGGCCGGGACTGGGCGCAGGTGTGGCCGCTGCTGGCGCTGTGCGCCGTGCTCTTCCCGGTGGTCCTCGGGCAGGGCCGGGCCCTGCGGATGATGGAGATGGGCGACGACGCCGCGTACGCCCTCGGGGTACGGGTGGAGCGCACGCGGCTGCTGCTGATGCTCGCGGCCATCCTGCTCACCACCGCCGCGAGCGCCGCGGCCGGGCCGATCAGCTTCGTCGCGCTGGCCGCCCCGCAGCTGGCCCGGCGGCTGACCCGTTCGCCCGGGGGGAGCCTGCTGACCGCCACCCTCATGGGCTCGGTGCTGCTGCTGGTGTCCGACTGGGCCTCGCAGCGGGCCTTCGGCGCCGACCAGCTGCCGGTGGGTGTGGTGACCGGGCTCGTCGGCGGTGTCTATCTGCTCTGGCTGCTCGTCACCGAGCGCAAGGCAGGACGTATATGAACCTCAGGAGCGACCCAGTGCAGCGGCTCACCGCGCAGAACGTGACCCTCGGCTACGACCAGCGGGTCATCGCCGAGAACCTGTCGGTGGAGATCCCCGACAACTCCTTCACCGTGATCGTCGGTCCCAACGCCTGCGGCAAGTCCACGCTGCTGCGCGCCCTGTCGCGGATGCTGAAGCCGTCCGCCGGGCGGGTGCTGCTGGACGGGCAGGCCATCGGGTCGATGCCGGCGAAGAAGGTCGCCAAGACCCTGGGCCTGCTCCCGCAGTCCTCGATCGCGCCGGACGGCATCACGGTGGCCGACCTGGTCTCGCGCGGCCGGTACCCGCACCAGGGGCTGCTGCGGCAGTGGTCGCAGGAGGACGAGCGGATCGTCGGCGAGTCGATGGCCTCGACCGGGGTCGCGGAACTCGCCGACCGGGCGGTGGACGAGCTGTCGGGCGGGCAGCGGCAGCGCGTGTGGATCGCGATGGCGCTGGCGCAGCAGACCCCGCTGCTGCTGCTCGACGAGCCGACGACCTATCTGGACATCCAGCACCAGATCGACGTGCTGGACCTGTGCGCGGAGCTCCACGAGGACCAGGGGCGGACGCTGGTCGCGGTGCTGCACGACCTGAACCACGCGGCCCGGTACGCGACGCATCTGATCGCGATGCGCGGCGGGAGGGTCGTCGCGGAGGGGCCGCCGGCGGAGGTGGTCACCGCGGAGCTGGTGGAGGAGGTGTTCGGTCTGCGGTGTCAGGTGATCTCCGATCCGGAGACCGGGACGCCGCTGGTGATTCCGGCGGCGCGCAGGTCCCGTAGCGGAGCCCGGGTCGCCGCCGGGTAGCGGGCGCGGATCCACTGCCCGGCACCCCGCGCGCGGTTCCAGCGCTCCGGGCTCGCGGGGCCGGTTCTCGGGGGCCGGCTCTCGCGGTGCCGGTGGAGGGGGCTTCGCCGGGGCGGGTTTCGAAAGTGGCGCCGGGCGCCCGCACGGCGCTGACCGCGGCGTCCTGCGGGACTTTCGAAGCAGCCCTAGAGCAGGCTCTTCAGGCGCAGGAGGTCGCGGACGCCGGCCTCCAGCCTGACGCGGCCGGATGCCCAGGCCTTCGCGAACTTCAGGTCGCCCGAGACCAGGGCGACCAGGTCGTCGCCGGTCATCGCGAGCCGGATCTGGGCCTTTTCGGCGGGCGGGCCGGGGACGAGGGCGTCCACCCGGATCCGGCCGTCCTGCAAGCGGCCGGTGAACGTCCGGTCCAGGTCCGTGATGTGGCAGCTCAGGGAGCGGTCGAACGCGGCAGCGCCGCGCACGCCGCTTTCGGCCCGTGCCAGGTTGCCGGAGAGTTGGTCGAGTGCTTCGCGGCACTCCTCGATCGTAGCCATCGTGATCACGACCGTACCGCAGAGCCGTGCGTGGTCGAAGGGCGCTACGAGGTAGCGTCGGGGCATGAGCGACGAAGCTGCCGAAGCCCTGGGCGAAGCCGCCGCCGGGCCCGTGGGGCCCGCCGGGCCCGCCGGGCCCGCCGCGCTGGGCGTCGTACGCACGCCCACCGGTCACGACGGCGTGGACGCGCACCTGGCGCGGCTGGCGGACGCCGACGACCTCACGGCGGACGGACACCCCGCGGTGTACGAGGATGTCCACAGGGGGCTGCGCGAGGCGCTGACGGCGCTGGACGCACCGCCCGTCCCCGGTCCGTACGAAAACAGGAGCTGAACCGAACGTGGCAGGAGTGGCACGCCGCCGCCTGGACGCCGAACTGGTACGCCGCAGCATGGCCCGCTCGCGCGAGCACGCCGCGCAGCTGATCGCCGCGGGCCGGGTGACCGTGGGCGGTACCACCGCGACCAAGGCCGCCACCCAGGTGGAGACCAGCGCGGCTCTGGTGGTCCTCAAGGACGACAGCGATCCCGATTACGTCTCGCGGGGCGGCCACAAGCTGGCAGGCGCGCTCGCGGCGTTCCGGCCGCAGGGGCTGGTCGTCGAGGGCCGTCGGGCGCTGGACGCGGGGGCCTCGACCGGGGGATTCACGGACGTGCTGCTGCGCGCGGGCGTGGCCCACGTGGTGGCCGTCGACGTCGGCTACGGGCAGCTCGCCTGGTCGCTGCAGAGCGACGACCGGGTGACCGTCAAGGACCGTACGAACGTCCGCGAGCTGACGGTCGAGCAGATCGACGGCGTTCCGGCCGACCTCGTCGTCGGCGACCTGTCCTTCATCTCGATCGGCCTGGTGCTGCCCGCGCTGGTGCGGTGCACGGCGCCGGACGCGGACCTGGTGCTGATGGTCAAGCCGCAGTTCGAGGTCGGCAAGGACAGGCTGGGGAGCGGCGGTGTGGTGCGCAGCCCGGAGCTGCGGGCGGAGGCGGTGCGCGAGGTCGCGGCGCAGGCGGCGAAGCTGGGCCTGGGCGTTCTCGGTGTGACCGCGAGTCCGCTGCCGGGGCCGTCGGGAAACGTCGAGTACTTTCTGTGGCTGCGGGCGGGGGCACCGGCACTCGACCCGGCGGATGTTGACCGTGCAGTGGCGGAGGGGCCGCAGTGACAGATTCATCAGCTACATCGGGTTCAGAGGGTTCAAAAGGTACGGAAGGCTCAGAGGGGCCGGAAGGTTCGGCGCGTTCGGGGGGTCCGGCCGGCTCGACGGCTTCGGCTGTGGGGCGGACCGTGTTCCTGCTCGCGCACACCGGGCGGCCGGCGGCCATCCGCAGCGCCGAGCTGGTCGTGAAGGGCCTGCTGCGGTGCGGCCTGGGCGTGCGGGTCTTCGCGCACGAGGCCGCCGACCTGCCGTTGCCGCCGGAGGTGGATCTGGTCACCGAGTCCACCCCGGGGGTGCTCGACGGCTGTGAGCTGCTGATCGTGCTGGGCGGGGACGGGACCCTGCTGCGGGGTGCGGAGTTCGCGCGCGCCTCGGGGGTGCCGATGCTGGGCGTCAACCTGGGGCGGGTGGGGTTCCTCGCCGAGGCCGAGCGCGACGACCTGGACAAGGTCGTGGACCGGGTGGTGACGCGCGAGTACGAGGTCGAGGAGCGGATGACCCTCGATGTGATCGTGCGCACGAACGGCGACGTGGTCCACCAGGACTGGGCGCTGAACGAGGCCGCGGTCCAGAAGGTGTCCCCGGAGCGGATGCTGGAGGTGGTCCTGGAGATCGACGGGCGCCCGGTGTCGGGCTTCGGCTGTGACGGGATCGTCTGCGCGACCCCGACGGGCTCGACGGCGTACGCCTTCTCCGCGGGCGGGCCGGTGGTCTGGCCGGAGGTGGAGGCGCTGCTGATGGTGCCGATCAGCGCGCACGCGCTGTTCGCGAAGCCGCTGGTGACCTCGCCGGACTCGGTGCTGGCGGTGGAGGTGCAGACCGGGACCCCGCACGGGGTGCTGTGGTGCGACGGCCGGCGGATGCTGGAGCTTCCGGCCGGGGCCCGGGTGGAGGTCCGGCGCGGGGCGGTGCCCGTGCGGCTCGCCCGGCTGCACCACGCGTCCTTCACGGACCGCCTCGTCGCGAAGTTCGCGCTGCCGGTCTCCGGATGGCGCGGGGCGCCGCACTGAGAGATGTCCGCCCATGTGTCCAACCTGCGTCTAAATAGCACATCCGTTCGAGAGACTCGCGACGGGTGACGTCACATGGCACCCGTGAAACCTCGGTATCGTCGTCCCGTGCTTGAGGAGATGCGGATACGGTCGCTCGGGGTCATCGACGACGCGGTGGTCGAGCTGTCGCCCGGTTTCACCGCGGTGACCGGCGAGACCGGCGCGGGCAAGACGATGGTCGTCACCAGCCTCGGGCTGTTGCTCGGCGGGCGCGCCGACCCGGCCCTGGTGCGGATCGGGGCCAAGGCCGCGGTCGTCGAGGGCCGCATCGTCATGCGCCCCGACGCCCCCGCGGCCGTACGCGCCGAGGAGGCGGGTGCCGAGCTCGACGACGGCGCCCTGCTGATCAGCCGGACCGTGTCCGCCGAGGGGCGCTCGCGCGCCCACGTAGGCGGCCGCTCCGTGCCCGTCGGACTGCTCGGCGAGCTCGCGGACGACCTGGTCGCCGTACACGGGCAGACCGACCAGCAGGGCCTGCTGCGGCCCGCCCGGCAGCGCCAGGCCCTGGACCGGTACGCAGGGGACGCCGTCGCCGTCCCGCTGGAGAAGTACGGCTCGGCCTACCGCAGGCTCCGCGCGGTCGCCGTCGAGCTGGACGAGATCACCACCCGGGCCCGGGAGCGGGCCCAGGAGGCCGACCTGCTGCGCTTCGGACTGGACGAGATCGCGGCCGTGGAACCGGTGGCCGGCGAGGACGCCGAGCTGGCGGCGGAGGCGGAGCGGCTCGGGCACGCCGAGTCGCTGGCCTCGGCGGCGCAGGTGGCGCACGCCGCGCTCGCCGGCAATCCGGAGGACCCGGAGGGCATCGACGCCAACACCCTCGTCGCGGGCGCCCACCGGGCCCTGGAGTCCGTACGCTCGCACGACCCGGTGCTCGGCGCGCTCGCCGAGCGGATCGGCGAGCTGGGCATCCTGCTGGGTGACGTGGCCGGGGAGCTGGCGGGCTACGCCGACGACCTCGACGCCGACCCGCTGCGGCTGGCCGCGGTGGAGGAACGGCGGGCGGCCCTGACGCAGCTGACGCGCAAGTACGGCACCGAAGGCACCGTGGACGCGGTGCTGGAGTGGGCCGAGCGGGGTGCCTCGCGGCTGCTGGAACTGGACGGCGACGACGAGCGGATCACCGAGCTGACCGCCGAGCGGGACGGACTGCGCTCCGAACTGTCGGCCCTGGCCCAGGCCCTGACGGACGCGCGGGTGGAGGCGGCGACCCGGTTCGCCTCGGCCGTGACGGAGGAACTGGCCTCGCTGGCGATGCCGCACGCACGGGTGACCATCGACATCCGGCAGACCGAGGACGCCGAGGGGGTGGAGGTGGACGGCCGCGCGGTCGCCTACGGCGCCTCGGGCGCGGACGAGGTCGAACTGCTGCTCGCCCCGCACCCCGGGGCCCAGCCGCGGCCGATCGCCAAGGGCGCCTCGGGCGGTGAGCTGTCCCGGGTGATGCTGGCCGTGGAGGTCGTCTTCGCGGGCTCCGACCCGGTGCCCACGTACCTCTTCGACGAGGTCGACGCGGGCGTCGGCGGCAAGGCGGCCGTGGAGGTGGGCCGGCGGCTCGCGAAGCTCGCCAAGTCGGCGCAGGTCGTCGTCGTCACGCACCTGCCGCAGGTGGCCGCCTTCGCGGACCGCCAGCTGCTCGTCGAGAAGACCAACGACGGCTCCGTGACGCGCAGCGGGGTCACCGTCCTGGAGGGCGAGGACCGCATCCGCGAACTGTCGCGCATGCTGGCCGGTCACGAGGACTCGGCCTCGGCCCGGGCGCACGCCGAGGAGCTCCTCGCGGCGGCGCGCGCGGACGCGGCGACGTGAGGCCCCGGTAGCCCGTGTGGGTGAGGCTGGGGGGCGCCCCGCGGTATCTCTTACGGGATACGCACCCATATGGTCCCGGAACGTGCGTGCGGGCTGGCATCCTGGGCGACGTCTCTGACTTCCCCTCACCCTGGAGCTTCGGCCCGTGAGCAGCTCCCCGGTCTCCACGTCCGTCCCGGCACAGCCCTACGGGCGGCCGCCCCTGCGTACCGTCCACGTGCTCGGCGGCGCCGCGGGGGCGGGCAGCGGCGCGCACGTGCGGTCGCTCGCGACCGGGCTCGCCGCGCGCGGCGTACGGGTCACGGTGTGCGCGTCCGCCGAGGCGGAGGGGGAGTACGACTTCACCGGCGCGGGCGCGCAGTTCGCGCCCGACGCGGGGAGCGCGCTGCGGGCCGCCTGCGCCGGAGCCGACGTCGTGCACGCGCACGGGGTACGGGCGGGCATGCGGGCCGCACTGGCCCTGCGGGGGCGCCGGGTGCCGCTGGTGGTGAGCTGGCACGGCGACGGCCCGGTCGCCGGTGCGCTCGGGAGGCTGGGCCGGATCCTGGAACGGCACGTGGCGCGGGCCGCGGCGGTGGTGCTCGGGGCCTCCTCGGACCAGGTGGACCTCGCGCGGCTGCGGGGCGCCCGGGACGCGCGACTGGCGCCGGTGGCCGTGCCGGTGGCCGGGGCGGAGAGCGATCCCGGCAAGGTGCAGGCGGAACTCGGGGTGGTGGAGCGGCCGTTGGTGATCGCGGTCGGGAGCCTGGTGCCGCACCGCGGGTACTCCGTACTGCTCGACGCGGCGCGGGAGTGGCGGACGCTGGAGCCCCTGCCGTTGCTGGTGATCGCGGGCGAGGGGCCGCTGCGGGCCGAGCTGTCCCGGCGGATCGAGGCCGAGGGACTCCCGGTACGCCTGCTGGGCAGGCGCCGGGACGCGGCGCAGCTGCTGGCGGCGGCGGACGTGGCGGTGCTGCCCAGCCGGTGGGAGGAACGGGCCCTGCCGGCGCAGGAGGCGCTGCGGGTGGGGGTCCCGCTGGTCGCCACGGCGGTGGGCGGTGTCCCGGAGCTGGTGGGGGAGGGCGCGGTGCTGGTTCCCGACGGGGACCCCGGGGCGCTGGCGGCGGCCGTGCGCGGGCTGCTGGCGGACCCGGAGCGGCGGGCGGAGCTGGCCGCCGCCGGCCGGGCCCAGGCCGCGACGTGGCCGTCGGAGGACGACACGGTGGCGCAGGTGCTGTCCGTCTACGACGAGCTGATGGAGCGCGGGCGGCGGTAGCCGGAGCGGCCGTGCGGGCGGCGCGTCAGGAAGGAACGTGGCGGCGGGCGCGCAGGGCCAGGCTCAGGGAGAGGACCGTTTCCGGGTCGTCCAGGTCCGTGCCCAGGAGTTCCGCGATGCGGGCCAGGCGGTTGTACAGGGTCTGGCGGTTCAGGTGGAGCTCGCGGGCCGTCTCCGCCTTGCGGCCCGCGTGGGCCAGGTACGTCTCCAGGGTGGGCAGGAGCGGCGGGCGGGAGGTCGTGTCGTGGGTGCGGAGCGGGCCGATCGCGCGGTCCACGAACGCGGCCAGGTCGGGGTGTTCGCGCAGCCGCCACAGCAGCAGGTCGATGTCCAGGCGGCGGGCGTCGTACCAGGGGCGGGCCGGCAGGCCGTGGGCCGCCGTGGCGGTCTCCGCCGCGTGGCGCAGGCCCGCGGAGGCGGCCGCCCAGCCGCCCGCGACCCCGACGACCACGGCCGGCGGGGCGGCGGCCCGGTCCAGCCCGGCCCGCTCCACCCCCGCCCGCAGCGCGGCCGAGACCCGGTCCGCCACCGCCGTACGCTCCGATTCGGCGCGCAGGGACACCAGGAGGGGGACGCGGCCCTCCACCGGGCGGACGCCCAGCAGGACCGGGACCCCGACGGACGACAGCTCCTCCAGCACCGCGCGGGCCAGGACCGCCCAGTTGCCCGACGGGCCCAGTTCCGAGGACAGCCGCATGACGACCGGCAGCAGCGGGCCGGCGCCCGGCTTGAAGCCCAGTACGCGGGCCTGCGCCGGGGCGTCCTCCGCCGGGATGCGGCCCTCGGCGAGGTCCGTCAGGAAGTCGCCGCGGCCGCGCGCCGCCAGCTCCTCCTCCTGCCGCGCCTGCATCAGGACGACGGCCAGCACGCCCGCCGTGCGTTCGGCCGCCATCCGGTGCACCGGGAGCAGCGGCGCCGAGACCCCGACCAGGACCACCCGGGCCCGGACCGAGCCCGTGCCGTGGCCCCCGCCCGGCACGTCGACCACCACGGTGTTCGCGGACGGCTCGGCCTCGCGCTGGCCCCGCAGGCCCTCCCACACCTGGAGCGGGTCGGCGCCCGCGTCCCCGCCAGAGCTGCCGGCCGCGTACAGCAACTGCCCGTCGGGCGTCTCCAGGAAGACCGGATTGCCCGTGAAGTCGGCCAGGATCCGCAGCACCTGCGGGATGCCGCCGCCGCCCAACAGGGCCTCCGTGCAACGGCGGTGGACCTCCTCCGCCCGCTGGAGCAGCGCGTAGTGGTGGTTGACGATCTCGGTGTGGACCTCCTCCGTGACGGTGACGAAGGGGACCTCCCGGTGGAGCTGGACCAGCGGCAGGCCCGCCGTGCGCGCGGTCTCCACGATCGTCGCCGGAAGCCGGGTGAAGCGCGGGCCCAGTTCGACCACCAGCGCGGCGATCCCCCGGTCCGCGAGCCGGCGTACGAAGGCGCGCTGCTCGGCGGGCCGGGTGCCGAGGCCGAGACCCGTGGTCAGCAGCAGCTCGCCGCCCTTGAGCAGCGAGGCGATGTTCGGGACCTCGCCCGCGTGCACCCAGCGGACGGTCCGGCCCAGGCGGTCGGCGCAGGCCATCACCTCCGGCAGCCCGCTGCGCAGCCCCGGCAGCTCCAGTGCCCGCTGAACCGTGATCCCGCCCTGGTCGTCCATAGCGCGGGACGCTACCGGCAGGCCCGTTGCGAGCACATCACCTCCCGGTCACAGGCAGCCGTTTGCCCCCATCCGGCCCGACAACTCGTCGCGCCTGCAAGGAGATTATCGGACCACGTGCCGATTGTGGTGTGCGTCACGCGGGGCGAGAGTGGGCGCCCTCCACACGGAAGAGGACGCCATGAGCAGAGACATCACCGGCGGGTCGCCGCAGACGCCCGCACCCCCGCAGGTCCATCGCCTGAAGGCCAACTCGGTCGGGCTGGTCGGCGTCGTGTTCATGGCCGTCGCCACCGCCGCACCGATCACCGCCATGACCGGCAACCTGCCCATCGCGGTCGGGTTCGGGAACGGCGTCGGAGCCCCGGCCGGATACCTCTTCGCGACGCTCGTGCTCACGGTCTTCGCGGTCGGCTACGTGGCGATGGCCAAGCGGATCACGGCCGCCGGCGCCTTCTACGGGTACATCTCGCACGGCCTCGGCCGCATCGCCGGCATGGCGTCCGGGATGCTCGCCGTCCTCGCCTACATCGTCTTCGAGGCCTCGATCGTCGGCGTCTTCTCGTACTTCGCCAAGACCACCGTCCACGACCAGCTCGGCGTCGACCTGCCCTGGGTGCTGTACGCGGCCGGGATGCTCGCCGTCACCGCCGCCCTCGCCCACTTCGACATCAACCTCACCGCCAAGGCCCTCGGCGTCATGCTGGTCGCCGAGATCGCCGTGCTGTTCGCCGTCGCCACCGCGGTCCTGGTCGCCGGCGGCGGCCCGGACGGGATCCCGGTCGAGCCCGTCAACCCGAAGAACGCCTTCACCGGCACCTCCGCCGGACTCGGGCTCTTCTTCGCGTTCTGGTCCTGGGTCGGCTTCGAGTCCACCGCCATGTACGGGGAGGAGTCCCGCGACCCCAAGCGGGTCATCCCCAAGGCCACCCTCATCTCCGTGGTCGGCGTCGGCCTCTTCTACATCTACGTGTCCTGGATGACCATCGCGGGCAACGGCCTGGCCAAGTCCGTGGAGCTGTCAGCCTCCACCAGCCCGCTCGACCTGTTCTTCGCCCCCACCCAGACCTTCATCGGTGCATGGGCCGTCGACGCCTTCCAATGGCTGCTGCTCACCGGCTCGTTCGCCTGCGGGATGGCCTTCCACCAGTGCGCCGCCCGCTACCTCTACGCCATCGGCCGAGAAGGCTTCCTCTCCCCGAAGCTCGGCCGCACCCACCCCAGGCACGGCTCGCCCCACCTGGCCTCCGTCGTGCAGACGGCCATCGCCACCGCCCTCGTCGCCGGATTCTGGCTCACCGGGCAGGACCCGTACCTGCACCTGTACACCCTGCTCGCGATCCTCGGCACCATGGCGATCCTGATCGTCCAGACACTCTGTTCCTTCGCCGTCATCGGGTACTTCCGCAAGAACCACCCGGAGGACCGGCACTGGTTCAAGACCATGACCGCGCCGCTGCTCGGCGGGGTCGGCATGACCGCCGTCGTCGTGCTGCTCGTGCTCAACATGGAGACCGCCGCGGGCGCCGCGGCCGGCTCGCTGTTCTTCAAGCTGATCCCGTGGATCGTCGGCGCCGTCTTCCTCGGGGGCCTCGGCCTCGGCCTCTGGCTCAAGGCCAAGGCCCCCGCGCGCTACGAGATCATCGGCCGGATCGTCCTGGAGGACGCCGCCGAGCGCCAGGACGCCCCGTCCCCGTCCCCGTCCACCGCCGCCGCGAACGCCTGAGGAGCCCCGCCATGGCCCGTACGCCCCTGATGCACGCACTGCGGCGGCTCGCCGCCGAACACGCCGCCGCCCGCCGCCTCGGCCTGCCCGTCGCCGAGGTCCGCGGCTCCACCCGCCGCGAACTCCTCGGCCGCGCCGCCGCCCTCGGCCTCGGTACCGTCCTCGCCTCCTCCCGGGCCGCGTACGCCGCCGGGCCCGTCCCCGCCAAGAAGCCCGTGGGCCCCGCCCGCGTCGCCGTGGTCGGCGCGGGCATCTCCGGCCTGACCGCCGCCCTCACCCTGAGGGACGCCGGGGTCCCCTGCACCCTGTACGAGGCCGACCCCGCCCGCGTCGGCGGCCGCATGTGGACCCAGCGCGACCACTGGGCGTACGGGCAGACCTCCGAGATCGGCGGCGAGCTGATCGACACCAGCCACAAGAAGATCCTGGAGCTCTGCCGCCGCTTCGGCCTGCCCACCGAGGACTTCCTCGGCGGTGGTCCCAACGGGGCCGAGGAAGTGCTCTGGTTCAACGGTCAGTACTACTCCCGTACCCAGGCCGACGAGGACTTCAAGGCCGTCTACCAGGCCCTGCACCGGGACCTCTCGGAGGCCGGGGAGGTTTCGTGGAACACCACCACCCCCACCGGCACCGCTCTGGACAACATGACCCTGTACGAGTGGATCGAGACGCGGGTACCCGGCGGCCACCACTCGCAGCTCGGCCGCTTCCTCGACGTGGCCTACAACGTCGAGTACGGCGCCGACACCGACCAGCAGTCCGCCCTCGCCCTGGTCCTCCTGATGGGTTATCAGCCGAACCCCGGCAACTTCAACGTCTGGGGCCTGTCCAACGAGCGCTACCACATCACCGGCGGCAACGACCGGCTGCCGAACGCCATCGCCGCCGCGCTGCCCGCCGGCACCCTGGTGATGGGCCGCGAGCTGGTCGCCGTGCGCGCCGACGCCGACGGCACCCAGACCCTCACCTTCAACGACTCCGGCGCGACCCGGACCGTCGTCGCCGACCACACCGTCCTGTGCCTGCCGCTGCCGGTCCTCCAGCGCGTCGACACCTCCGGGGCCGGCTTCGACCCCCTCATGCGCAACCTGCTCAGGGACGCCAGGATGGGCCACTGCACCAAGCTCAACATGCAGTTCACCGCCCGCCCCTGGCGCGGCACGGGACCCTGGCCGGGCGTCTCCGCGGGCGACTGCTTCACCGACTCGGCCGTCCAGCAGACCTGGGACACCACCAAGGTGCAGCCCGGCACCGGCGGGATCCTGCTCCAGTACGGCGGCGGCACCCTGGCCGGGGCGCTCACCCCCGCGACCCCCTTCGCGACCGAGACCGATCCGTACGTGCGCGACCTCGCGGGCCGTGTGCTGACCGGCGTCGACTCCTTCTTCCCGGGCACCAAGGCGGTCTGGAACGGGCGGGCCCAGCTCTCCGCGTGGCACCGCAACCCGTACTCCCTGGGCGCCTACTCGTACTGGCCCACCGGCTACCTCCACCGCTACGCCAAGTACGAGGGCACCGCGCAGGGCAACATCCACATCGGCGGCGAACACTGCAGCTACGACTTCCAGGGCTTCATGGAGGGCGGCGCCACCGAGGGGGAGCGCGCGGCGCGCGAGGTGATCGCCGCCCTGGTCTGACCCCGGCCCCCAGTCACGTCGGCAGGATGTTGTGGTTGAAGCGGAAGACGTTGTCCGGGTCGTACCGCCGCTTCAGCTCGCCCAGCCGCCGCATGTTCTCCGGGCCGAGGCCCGAGACCACCCGGTCGCGGCCCTCCTCCCCGGTGAAGTTGAGGTAGACCGCGCCGGTGCTCCACGGCTGGACGTCGGCGCGGACGTCCTTGACCCACTGCCGCACCCGCTCGTCGTCCTCGGGAGCCTCCCAGACCCCGAACGGGTGCACCGCCCAGGGCGCGTCACGGAACGGCACCGGGTAGTCGGCCGGGCCGGAGGCGACGGCGCCGCCCTGCGGCCAGACCACGTGCTGGGTGCCGGTCGGCACCGGCATCGTCTCGGCGCGGGCGCAGAAGACGTCGACGAAGTCGTCCGGGACTCCCGTGAGGTACTCCGCCGACCAGTAGTTCCGCATGCCCGGCGGGTCGTCGATCATGCACTGCAGGTCGGCGTACGGGAGGGCCGTGACGATCTCGGCCTCGTGCGGAATCGCCAGCAGCGGTGCGGCGAGCCGGCGCATCTCCTCCTCGGGACCCGCGTACGTCAGCAGCACCGCGGCCAGCAGCCGGCCGACCAGGTGCGGCGGGACGAACTCCTCCGGCGGGCCGGTCAGGTAGATGGCGCCGCCGCCCGCCTCGGGCGGTCCCGCCTCGATGACGTCCCGGTAGGTGCGCACCACCTCGGGCCCGCGCTCCGGCAGGTACAGCACGAACGCGATCGACATGGCGGGCAGTTCGTGCAGCCGCAGGGTCAGCGAGGTGGCGATGCCGAAGTTCCCGCCGCCGCCGTGCAGCCCCCAGAACAGGTCCGGATGGTCCTCCGCCGTCACCTGGAGCAGCTCGCCCTCCGACGTGACCAGGTCCACGCCCAGCAGATTGTCCACCGCCAGGCCGAACTTCCGGTCCAGCCAGCCGGTGCCACCGCCCAGGACGAAGCCGCCGACGCCCGTCGTGGAGGCCCGGCCGCCGGTGGTCGCCAGCCCGTACGGCTCGCAGGCCCGGTCCAGGTGGCTCATCGTCGCCCCGCCCCCGATGTGGGCCGCCATGGCCGCGGGATGGACCGTCACCTCGTGCATCCGCCGCAGGTCCACGACGAGGCCGCCGTCGTTGAGGGACATCCCGGCGACGCTGTGCCCGCCGCCGCGCACCGCGATCTTCAGGTCCAGGTCCCTCGCGAACCGGACGGCGGTGACCACGTCCGCCGTGCTCTCGCACTGGGCGATGACGGCGGGCCTGCGGTCGATCATCGCGTTGAAGAGCGTCCGGGCCTCGTCGTAGCCCGGATCGTCCGGGGCGAAGACGTCACCGGCCAGATCCTCGCGGAGCGCGGCGAGTGCCGTGCCCGCCTTCGAGAGGGGCGACATGGCCTCCCCCTTCCGAGAAGGGCGTGGGAAACCCTTCCAGCGTAGGCGGAGGCGATCACCGGGGCGCGGCGGCGGAGTTCCGTGACCGTGCCCCGGTCCGGCGCTACCCCCCGTAGGCCCCGCTCGCGGTGAGCCGCAGCGCGGTGTCGATCAGCGGAACGTGACTGAAGGCCTGCGGGAAGTTCCCGACCTGGCGCTGCAGCCGCGGGTCCCACTCCTCGGCCAGCAGCCCGAGGTCGTTGCGGAGCGAGAGGAGCCTCTCGAAGAGCCGCCGCGCCTCGTCCACCCGCCCGATCATCGCCAGGTCGTCGGCCATCCAGAACGAGCAGGCGAGGAAGGCGCCCTCGTCGCCCTCCAGGCCGTCCACCCCGGCCTCCTCGCCCGCCGTCGGGTAGCGCAGGATGAAACCGTCGGGCGTGGACAGCTCGCGCTGGATCGCCTCGATGGTCCCGATGACCCGCTTGTCGTCCGGCGGCAGGAAGCCCATCTGCGGAATCAGCAGCAGGGAGGCGTCCAGTTCCTGCGACCCGTACGACTGGGTGAAGGTGTTGCGTTCCTTGTCGTAGCCCTTCTCGCACACGTCCTGGTGGATCTCGTCGCGCAGCTCGCGCCACCGGTCCAGCGGGCCGTCCGCGTCCCCGCTCTCGATCAGCTTGATCGTGCGGTCCACGGCCACCCAAGCCATCACCTTCGAGTGCACGAAGTGGCGGCGCGGGCCGCGCACCTCCCAGATGCCCTCGTCGGGCTGGTCCCAGTGGGCCTCCAGGTAGCGGATCAGCTTGAGCTGGAGCAGCGAGGCGTAGTCGCTGCGGGCCAGTCCGGTCATGTGGCCCAGGTGCAGGGCCTCGGTGACCTCGCCGTACACGTCGAGCTGGAGCTGCCCGGCGGCGCCGTTGCCGACGCGGACCGGGCGGGAGTTCTCGTAACCCGGCAGCCAGTCCAGCTCGGTCTCGCCGAGTTCCCGTTCGCCCGCGATCCCGTACATGATCTGCAGGTTCTCGGGGTCCCCGGCCACCGCGCGCAGCAGCCACTCGCGCCAGGCGCGGGCCTCCTCGCGGTAGCCGGTGCGCAGCAGCGAGGACAGGGTGATGGCGGCGTCGCGGAGCCACGTGTAGCGGTAGTCCCAGTTGCGGACCCCGCCGATCTCCTCCGGCAGGGAGGTGGTCGGCGCGGCGACGATCCCGCCGGTCGGGCCGTAGGTGAGGGCCTTGAGGGTGATCAGGGAGCGGACCACGGCCTCCCGGTAGGGCCCGTGGTAGGTGCACTGCTCGACCCACTCGCGCCAGAACTCGGTGGTCGAGTCGAGGGCCGCCTCGGCGTCCGGGGCCTCGGGCGCGCCGCGGTGCGAGCGCTCCCAGCTGATGCTGAAGGCCATCCGGTCGCCCGGCCCGACGGTGAAGTCGGAGTAGGTGGTGAGGTCCTTGCCGTACGTCTGCGCGTCGGTGTCCAGCCACACGGAGTCGGGGCCGGCGACGGCGACGGTGCGCCCGTCGACCTTGTGCACCCAGGGCACGACCCGCCCGTAGCTGAACCGCATGCGCAGTGCGGAGCGCATCTTCACGCGCCCGCTGACGCCCTCGACGATGCGGATGAGCTGCGGCGCGTGGTCCTCGCGGGGCGGCATGAAGTCGATCACGCGCACCGTCCCGCGCGGGGTGTCCCACTCCGATTCGAGCACCAGTGAATCGCCGCGGTAGCGGCGGCGGCTGGCGCGCGGGGCCTCGGAACCGGCCGCGAACGCCGGGCCGATCCGCCAGAAACCGTGATCCTCGGTGCCGAGAATGCTCGCGAAAACGGCATGGGAGTCGAAACGGGGCAGACACAGCCAGTCCACCGCCCCGTCCCGGCAGACCAGAGCGGCGGTCTGCATGTCCCCGATCAGTGCGTAATCCTCGATGCGCCCGGACACGTTGCATCTCCAGTCGAACGGTCACGTCCACCCCGAAGGGCGCTTGCATTGCGCTGGTTGCGCGGTCTCCTGTGTGTGGGGATCCCCGCGTCGAGCCCATGATTCCGTATGTCGGCCCGGTGAGAGCCGTGCGACGGACTGCCCGGCGGTGATGTGTGCAATATCCGAGCAGGATATGACGGCACCCTAGTGATCCCCTTAAGCGCCTGAAGAACGCGGCTCCTCCAAACGGGTGAGCTGCGGCGATGTCGCCCGGGCGGCCCCTCGGCGCCCTGGTACGGACCCCGCGCGCAGCGTGGCCGGAGGCGGACGCCCCCGGGCGCTGATAGGCTGGTACCCCGTGGACCGGTGGTCTGCCTGTGCGAATCAGGAGCCCCGAAACCGCAGCTTCGGCGCCCCCTGAGACCCTCCGGATCGACGGTGGCCGGCGCCGGACGCACCTCACCTCGCGACCACGGGAGCCCCCTCTTGGCGATGCCGCCCAAATCCATGACGACCAAGCACATCTTCGTCACCGGGGGTGTCGCTTCGTCCCTCGGCAAGGGCCTGACGGCCTCCAGCCTGGGTGCGCTGCTGAAGGCGCGCGGCCTGCGGGTCACGATGCAGAAGCTCGACCCGTACCTGAACGTCGACCCGGGCACGATGAACCCGTTCCAGCACGGCGAGGTGTTCGTCACCAACGACGGCGCCGAGACCGACCTGGACATCGGCCACTACGAGCGCTTCCTCGACGTCGACCTCGACGGCTCGGCCAACGTCACGACGGGCCAGGTCTACTCGACGGTCATCGCCAAGGAGCGGCGCGGCGAGTACCTCGGTGACACCGTGCAGGTCATCCCGCACATCACCAACGAGATCAAGCACCGCATCCGCCGCATGGCGACCGAGGACGTCGACGTCGTCATCACCGAGGTCGGCGGCACCGTCGGCGACATCGAGTCGCTGCCGTTCCTGGAGACCGTCCGCCAGGTCCGCCACGAGGTCGGCCGCGACAACGTCTTCGTCGTGCACATCTCGCTGCTGCCCTACATCGGCCCCTCCGGCGAGCTGAAGACCAAGCCGACCCAGCACTCGGTCGCGGCGCTGCGCAACATCGGCATCCAGCCCGACGCGATCGTGCTGCGCGCCGACCGCGAGGTCCCCACCTCCATCAAGCGCAAGATCTCGCTCATGTGCGACGTGGACGAGGCGGCCGTGGTCGCGGCGATCGACGCCAAGTCGATCTACGACATCCCGAAGGTGCTGCACACCGAGGGCCTCGACGCGTACGTCGTCCGCAAGTTGGACCTGCCGTTCCGCGACGTGGACTGGACGGTCTGGGAGGACCTGCTGGACCGCGTCCACAACCCGGACCACGAGGTCAAGGTCGCGCTCGTCGGCAAGTACATCGACCTGCCCGACGCCTACCTGTCGGTGACCGAGGCGCTGCGCGCCGGCGGTTTCGCCAACAAGGCCCGCGTCCAGATCAAGTGGGTCACCTCCGACGACTGCAAGACCCCGGCGGGCGCCGAGGCGCAGCTGGCCGACGTGGACGCGATCTGCGTGCCCGGCGGCTTCGGCGACCGCGGTGTCAACGGCAAGGTCGGTGCGATCACCTACGCCCGCGAGAACAAGATCCCGCTGCTCGGCCTGTGCCTGGGCCTGCAGTGCGTGGTCATCGAGGCCGCGCGCAACCTGGCGGGCATCGAGGACGCGAACTCCACCGAGTTCGACGCCTCCACCCCCCACCCGGTCATCTCGACCATGGAGGAGCAGCTGGCCTTCGTCGAGGGCGCGGGCGACCTGGGCGGCACCATGCGCCTGGGCATGTACCCGGCGAAGCTCGCCGAGGGATCCATCGTGCGCGAGGTCTACGGCGACCAGGCGTACGTGGACGAGCGCCACCGGCACCGCTACGAGGTCAACAACGCCTACCGCGGCGAGCTGGAGAAGAAGGCGGGCCTCGTCTTCTCCGGCACCTCCCCGGACAACAAGCTGGTCGAGTACGTCGAGTACCCGCGCGAGGTGCACCCCTACCTGGTGGCCACCCAGGCCCACCCGGAGCTGCGCTCGCGCCCGACGCGCCCGCACCCGCTGTTCGCGGGCCTGATCAAGGCGGCGGTGGAGCGCCAGCAGTCGGCCAAGTGAGGTTCTGACCGCATAACGTAGGCAGCCGGGGCAAGGATCTTGCCCCGGCTGCCGACGTTTTTCGGAAAGGTACCCGGCATGACCATGGGCATTGCAGACACCGCCGAGTCGTGGGAGGTCGTCGCCTCCCGGACGCCGTTCGAGGGCGCGAAGACGGCGGTCCGGTCCGAGCAGGTACGCATGCCGGACCAGGCGGTGGTGCGCCGGGACTACCAGGTGCACCCGGGATCGGTGTGCGTGCTGGCGCTGGACGGGGACGGGAGCGTGCTCGTGCTGCGCCAGTACCGGCACCCCGTACGGCACCGGCTGTGGGAGCTCCCGGCCGGGCTGCTCGACGTACCCGGGGAGAACCCGCTGCACGCGGCCCAGCGGGAGCTGTACGAGGAGGCGCACCTCACGGCGGAGGACTGGTGGGTGCTCGCCGACTTCTTCGCGTCCCCCGGCGGATCGGACGAGGCGATCCGGATCTTCCTCGCGCGGGGCCTCTCCGAGGCGGAGGGGGAGCGGTACAAGATGTCGGACGAGGAAGCGGACATGGAGGTCGCCCGCATTCCGCTCGCGGACCTGGTCCGGGGCGTCCTCGACGGCCGGCTGGGCAATCCGGGCCTGGTGACGGGGGTGCTGGCGCTGTCCGCGGCCCTGGCCGCCCCGGGCGGCCTCGACGCCCTCCGCCCGGCCCGCTCCCCGTGGCCGGCCCGCCCCTACGAGGCGTGACGGCGGGCCGCTGAGCCGGCCGGCCCAGTGGTGTGACCATCGGCTGATCCGATTGGGGGATTTGTCCGCCGCGCTCCACCCGGGCCGTCGCTCTGCGTGAACTACGCTCGCAATCCGAAGGCAGGGAGAGGAGCGGATCCGTGGCGGATTTCGTCGGGCGGCGGCGTGAGCTCAAGGAGCTGCGCGAGGACATCGCACGGACCGGGCTCGACACCCTCTCGGGCCGCAAGGCCAAGGCACCCCGCGCCCGCGTGCTGCTGGTCGCCGGCCGGCCGGGATCCGGGCGGACCGCTCTCGCCGAGGAGTTCGTGCGCGAGGTCGCCGGGCAGTACCCCGACGGGGTGCTCCGGACCCGCCTCACCGAACCCGGCGGGGAGACCGTCGAAACCGAGCGGGCCGTGAGGGGCCTTCTGGAGGGGCTGGGACAGTCCACCCCGCCCGGGGCCGGCGAGGACGAGCTCAGCTCCGCCCTGCGCACCGCGCTCGACGGGCGCCGGGTGGTCATCCTCGTCGACGACGCCGCCGACCCGCACCAGGTCGACGCCCTGCTGCCGGACACCCCCGAGTGCCTCGTCGTGGTCACCGCGGAGGGGCCGCTCACCGGGATTCCGGATGTCCGTCCGTGCACCCTCGGCGGACTGGACACCCCCTCCGCCGTGGAGATGCTCGCGCAGCGCATCGGCGACACCCGCGTCACCGCCGACCCCCGCGCCGCCGAGACCCTCGCCGAGGAGTGCGGCGGCCAGCCCGCCGCACTGGCCCTCGTCGGCGGCTGGCTCGCCGCCCGGCCCAAGGCCTCCGTCTCCGACGTGGCCAAGCAGCTGCACGACATGCCCGCCGGCGGCGGCCCGCTCGGCCGGGGCTTCCGCCTCGTCTACGAGTCCCTGCCGCAGCCCGCCCAGCGGACCCTGCGGCTGCTGCCGCTGGCCCCCGCCGGCCTCGTCGACTCGCACACCGCCTCCGCCCTCGCCGGCTGCTCCGTCGCCGCGGCCCAGTCCACGCTCGACGACTTCGCCGGGCTGGGCCTGCTGCGCCACGCCCCCGACGGCCTGTTCCTGCTGCCCGGCTGCCTCGTGCCCCAGCTCCAGGCCCTGCTGGAGACCAAGGAGCGCCCCGCCGAGGTCCAGCTCGCGCGGGCCCGGATGCTGGAGCGCACCGTACGGCTGCTGCACTCCTGCCGGGCCATGGCCGAGGCCGAGGACGACGGCCTGGACGTACGGGAGAAGCTGGAGGGGCTGCCGCGCGCCCTGCGCTTCCCCGACCGGCGGGCCGCCGCCGCCTGGCTCGACACCCGGCTGCCCGCGCTCTCGGCGGCGGCCACCCTGGCCGTGGCCGACGGCGAGCTGGACACCCTGGCCCGCAGGCTGGTGGCCGCCCTCGTGCGGGCCCTCGCGGAGCACCGCGGCACCGCCGAGGCCGCCCCCGAGCTGTACGGGCTGCACCGGCTGGTCCTGGGGGTGGCCGAGCGGCGGGGGCTGCACCGGGAGCGGGCCGCCGCACTGCTGAACCTGGCGGACCTGGACGCCGCGACCGGGCGGACCCAGGAGGCCCTCGACCGCTACCGGGCCGCGCTGCAGGCCGGACGGGCCGCGAACGACCCGTACGCGACGGGCCGCGCGATGGAATCCGTAGGCGGCGCCTACCAGGAGCTGGCGGACTGGCACCGGGCTTCCGACTGGTTCGGCCGGGCGCTGGCCCATGCCCTCGCGCGGGGGGAGCGTTCGGACGAGGCCCGGCTGTATGGGCGGCTCGGAAACGTACACACGTACGCCGGCCGGTACGGGGACGCGCTGCGCAGCTGGCGGGCCGCCGCCGCGGGCTACCGCCGCCTGGCCGATGTCCCGGGTCAGGCAAAGGCCTTGAGCGAGATGGCACGGGTCCAGGAGTACGCCGGCCGCCCCGAGGAGTCGCTGCACACCTGCCGGGAGGCGGTGGAGCTGGCGCGGCGCGCGGGGGACCAGCGGCTGCAGGCCGCGCTGCAGGTCCGGCTGGCCGACACGCTCGACCGGCTGGGGGACCCCGCGGCCGCCCGGCTGCACCGCTCCGCAGCCGACAGATTGCTGGGAGACGATCCCGCAGCCTGCGAAATCCGTAGTGATTCCGACTGAGATTATTTGTTTGCAAGGCTAGACAGCGCGTCGTCCTTCATTAGACTGGCTTCACCGCGGCATCCCGTGGTGCATCCCGTTGCGCGTACTTGTGGGCGGGTATGTATGGAAGTACCCCGTAATATCCCCTGAGCCAAGGACCGTGATCGACGATGAAGGTCGGCATCCCCCGCGAGGTCAAGAACAACGAGTTCCGGGTCGCCATCACGCCCGCCGGCGTGCATGAGCTGGTCCGTAACGGCCACCAGGTCTTCATCGAGCAGAACGCCGGTGTCGGCTCCTCGATCACGGACGCCGAGTACGTCGCCGCCGGAGCCGAGATCCTCGGCACCGCCGACGAGGTCTGGGCGACCGCGGACCTGCTGCTGAAGGTCAAGGAGCCCATCGCGGAGGAGTACCACCGTCTCCGCAAGGACCAGACCCTCTTCACCTACCTGCACCTCGCGGCCTCCCGTGAGTGCACGGACGCCCTGCTGGAGTCCGGCACCACCGCCATCGCGTACGAGACGGTCGAGCTCGCCAACCGCGCGCTGCCGCTGCTCGCCCCGATGTCCGAGGTCGCGGGCCGCCTGGCCCCGCAGGTCGGCGCCTACCACCTGATGCGCTCGGCCGGCGGCCGCGGCGTGCTCCCCGGCGGCGTCCCCGGCACCCACGCCGGCGAGTGCGTGGTCATCGGCGGCGGCGTCTCCGGCTGGAACGCCGCGCAGATCGCCATCGGCATGGGCTTCCACGTGACCCTGCTGGACCGCGACATCAACAAGCTCCGCGAGGCCGACAAGATCTTCGGCACGAAGATCAAGACGATCGTCTCCAACGCCTACGAGCTGGAGAAGGCCGTCGTCGAGGCCGACCTCGTCATCGGCGCGGTGCTGATCCCGGGTGCGAAGGCGCCGAAGCTGGTCACCAACGAGCTCGTCGCCAAGATGAAGCCCGGAAGTGTCCTTGTCGACATTGCGATCGACCAGGGCGGCTGCTTCGAGGACTCCCGTCCGACCACCCACGCCGAGCCGACCTTCAAGGTCCACAACTCGGTCTTCTACTGCGTCGCCAACATGCCGGGCGCGGTGCCGAACACCTCCACCTACGCGCTGACGAACGCCACGCTGCCCTACATCGTGCAGCTCGCGAACCTCGGCTGGGTCGAGGCGCTGCGTCGTGACCCCGCGCTCGCGCTGGGCCTCAACACCCATGACGGCCAGGTCGTTTACGGTCCGGTCGCCGAGGCCCACGGCCTGCAGACCCTTGAGCTGAGCACGCTGCTCGGCTGAAACGTCAACGACTGACGTCAATCTCACGTATCCGGCCGGACCTTGCCCGCAAGGTCCGGCCGGACGCGTTTGCGGAGGTCGCCGCGGAGCCGCTCAACTCGCCTCGAACGTAACCCTTTAACCCTTTCGCACACCCGCGAAATTTCGCGACGACAGCTCGCGCGCCCTTGACAGAGTGGTGTTCGGTTGCCGACACATCGTGCCGGGTCCGGTGGATTGTGTTGCCGCTGGGCGGTGACACGCCATAGAGTCGCCAACCGTCGGCATGGTGCCACGCTGACCTATCGATAAG
The DNA here is from genome assembly GCF_042267665.1 of Streptomyces sp. NPDC056224. Taxonomy (NCBI): domain Bacteria; kingdom Bacillati; phylum Actinomycetota; class Actinomycetes; order Kitasatosporales; family Streptomycetaceae; genus Streptomyces; species Streptomyces sp. NPDC056224. Next base: position 129,318 of record NZ_JBHJTK010000015.1, on the reverse strand, counting down.
TGTCCTGGTCACGTCCGAGGAGGTAAGACGACTTGTGAATGAGTCGACAATTGCTCCTGGGGGTGGTCGAGCAGGGACGCCGGAGCGGGGCCAAAGCCCCGCCGGGCTCGAGGCTGTCGGCTCCGTCGCAGTCCGCACCTTCGCAAACCACCAGCACATGACGACGCCCCAAAAGAGCATGGACGGCCTAGACGTGAACTCCAGGGCCGGCGACCTGAGCGGCGAAAAGCCCGTAGGTTTCGCCGACTACGACAACGTGCCCGAAGGGCACTTCTACGACCCGGACGCGGAGTACGAACCGGACCCCGAGTACGCGGCCACCCTCGCCCCCGACGCTGCCCGCCAGCGCCGGGAGAGGATCGGCCCGACCGGACGCCCGCTCCCGTACTTCCCCATCCCGGGTCCGCTGACCGACCACGGTCCGGCGAAGATCATCGCGATGTGCAACCAGAAGGGCGGCGTGGGCAAGACCACGTCGACCATCAACCTGGGTGCCGCCCTCGCCGAGTACGGGCGGCGCGTGCTGCTCGTCGACTTCGACCCGCAGGGCGCGCTGTCCGTGGGCCTCGGCGTGAACCCGATGGAACTCGACCTGACGGTCTACAACCTGCTCATGGAGCGGGGCATGTCGGCCGACGAAGTGCTGCTCAAGACGGCGGTCCCCAACATGGACCTGCTGCCGAGCAACATCGACCTGTCCGCTGCCGAAGTGCAGTTGGTCAGCGAGGTCGCCCGCGAGTCCACCCTGCAGCGGGCCCTGAAGCCCCTGTTGCCCGACTACGACTACATCGTGATCGACTGTCAGCCCTCGCTCGGTCTGCTGACCGTGAACGCCCTGACGGCGGCTCACAAGGTCATCGTCCCGCTGGAGTGCGAGTTCTTCGCGCTGCGCGGCGTGGCGCTGCTGACCGAGACCATCGAGAAGGTGCAGGAGCGGCTCAACCCCGAGCTGGAGCTCGACGGCATCCTCGCCACGATGTACGACTCCCGGACGGTGCACAGCCGTGAGGTGCTGGCGCGCGTCGTCGAGGCCTTCGACGACCACGTCTACCACACGGTCATCGGCCGGACGGTGCGCTTCCCGGAGACCACGGTCGCCGGTGAGCCGATCACGACGTACGCGTCCAACTCCGTCGGCGCCGCCGCCTATCGCCAGCTGGCCAGGGAGGTGCTCGCCCGGTGTCACGCCGAGTGAGTCTGCCGGGAGCCGACGAACTGTTCCGTACGACCGGCGGGATGGCCCTGCAGTCCTCCTCGCCGAGGCGGGGCGCCGACGAGGCGCCTGCCGCCGAGCACTCGGCCTCCACGGCCGAGGGCCCGGCGGGGGAGGGCCGCAGCCGGGAGGCCGAGTCCGGCCCGGAGCCCGCGGTGGGCGCACCCCGGCGGCCGCAGGAAGGTTCTGTCAGCTCCGCCCACGGGGCGGCCCAGCCGGACCGGCGGGGCAAGGGACAGGGTCGGGGCGCCAACCGGCGGCCCAGCGGGCGCGAGCGGCACGACGAGAAGATCACGGTCTACGTCTCCGCCGAGGAGCTCATGGACCTGGAGCACGCGCGGCTGGTGCTGCGCGGGGAGCACGGCCTGGCCGTCGACCGCGGCCGCATCGTCCGCGAGGCGGTGGCGGTCGTCCTCGCCGATCTCGAATCCCGCGGGGACGCGAGCATTCTCGTACGACGCCTGCGCGGGCGCTGACCGGCCGCATCGGCCCCGTCCTCCCTGTCGTGCCGGGCCCGATCCGGCTCGGCCCGGCGGGCTCGTCCGGCCGGAGCGGGAGGACGCCCCCCGGACCGGCCCGCGGTCCCCGGTGGGTGAGCGACATCCCCGGCGGGCGCACGACGCCGGCCGCGACGCTGTCGGAACACCCGGATACGCCTGGTAGGGGGCGCCCCTGCGTCCTGCGGTGCCGCGCATCTGACGCCGTGCGCTGATCCGCCGGGGACCGCGGGACAGCCCTTAGGCTGCTCGTGGCCAGCGGGTGACCCCGCGGGCCCCTGCGCCTGCCACCCCGTTCCGCACCACCTGGACCGCCATGCCCTTCCCCGCCGTACCCGGCCGACCGACCAGGCGACTCCTGGGCCGCGGGCCCGGTGCGCCGCAGGACGGCCCTGAGTCGCCCGCTGCGCGGCGGGGACGGCCCGACGGCGGGGCGGAGCCCCCAGAGCCCCCCGGGCCCGCTGGCGGGGCCCCTGAGGCCCGCGAAGGGTCCCGCCCTCCGGCGGAGCCCCCGACCGCGTCCGAGCCCCCGGCCCCGGCGGAGTCCGTGACTGCGGCTGATCTGCTGGCCCCGACCGGGCTCCCGGCCGCGGCGGAGCCCGTTGCCGAGGCCCAGGCTCCGGCGGAGCCCTTGGCCCTGGTTGATCACCTGACCCCGGCCGAGTTTCCGGCCCCGGCCCCGGCCGAGGCCCCGGCCCCGTCGGAGTCCGTGACCGCGGCTGAGCTTCCGGCTCCGGGTGCCCCGGTCCCGGCCGAGCTCTCGGCTCTGGCTGAATCCCTGACCCAGGCCGAGCTCCCGGCCCGTGCCCAGGGCCCGGCTGTGTCTCTGACCGTGGCCGAGCCTCCGGCCCCGGCCCCGGCGGAGTCCGTGGCCGCGGCTGAGCTTCCGGCCCCGGCGAAGCGCAGGGCCTCAGCCGGGGCCCACACCACAGCCGAGGCCCCGGCCGACCTCCCGGCAACGGCCGAGGTCGCGGCGCCGGCCGGGCTGTGCGACGGGCCGGGCGTCGCCGACGGCGGGACGCCGGTCGGTTCCCGGGCCCGGACGGGGCCCGGGGACCCGCACGCGGCGGGCCCCGCCGGAGGCGACGGGCGGTTCACGTTGCGGCTCGCCAACTTCGAGGGGCCCTTCGACCTGCTGCTCCAGCTGATCTCACGGCACAAGCTCGACGTCACCGAGGTCGCGCTGTCGAAGGTCACCGACGAGTTCATGGCCCACATCCGGGCCATGGGCCCCGACTGGGACCTCGACCAGACCACCGAGTTCCTCGTCGTCGCCGCCACCCTGCTGGACCTGAAGGCCGCCCGGCTGCTGCCGGCCGCCGAGGTCGAGGACGAGGCCGACCTCGCCCTGCTGGAGGCCCGCGACCTGCTCTTCGCGCGCCTCCTGCAGTACCGGGCGTACAAGCAGATCGCCGAGATCTTCGAGCGGCGGGCCGAGGGTGAGGGCAGGCGGTACCCGCGGACCGTGGGGCTGGAGCCGCACCACGCGGACCTGCTGCCCGAGGTCGTCATCAGCATCGGCCCGGAGGGGTTCGCCCGCCTCGCCGTCAAGGCCATGCAGCCCAAGGCCAGGCCCCAGGTCTACGTGGAACACATCCACGCGCCGCTCGTCAGCGTGCGCGAGCAGGCCGGGCTCGTCGTACGGATGCTGAAGACCCGCGGCGAGGCCACCTTCCAGGAGCTCACCGAGGACGCCGAGGACACCCTCACCGTCGTCGCGCGTTTCCTGGCGCTCCTGGAGCTCTACCGCGAGAAGGCGGTGGCCCTGGACCAGGAGGAGGCCCTGCAGACCCTGACCGTGCGCTGGAGCGGCGGGGACGGCGACGGCATGCCGGCCGTGACCGACGAGTTCGACCGGATCGTGGAGGCGAAGGATTGAGCAGCGACGTGAGCGCGGTGGCCGCGCTGGAGCTGAAGCCGGCCCTGGAGGCCGTCCTCATGGTCGTGGACGAGCCCGCGACCGAGGCGCACCTCGCCAAGGTGCTGGAGCGCACCCCGCGCGAGGTGGCGGACGCCCTGCGCGAACTCGCCGACGAGTACACCCTCCAGGGCCGTGGTTTCGAGCTGCGCCCGGTCGCCGGCGGCTGGCGGTTCTACACCCGGGCGGAGTACGCCCCGGCCGTCGAGGGCTTCGTACTGGACGGCCAGCAGGCCCGTCTCACCCAGGCGGCACTGGAGACCCTGGCGGTCGTCGCGTACCGCCAGCCGGTGAGCCGGTCGCGGGTCTCGGCGGTCCGCGGAGTCAACTGCGACGGGGTCATGCGGACCCTCCTCCAGCGGGGTCTGGTGGAGGAGGCGGGGACGGAACCCGAAACAGGTGCGATCCTGTACAGGACGACGAACCACTTTTTGGAGCGGATGGGCCTCAGAGGCCTGGACGAGCTCCCGGAGCTCGCGCCCTTCCTCCCCGAGGCGGACGCGATCGAAGCCGAGACGCAAGAAGGTGTGCCGTCGTTCGATCCGGACTCACCGGATACCGATGAAGACGACGACAAGACGACGGACATTTGATGCGAAGCAACGGTAACGGCGGCGGCAACAGGAACAGCGGCGGCGGGGGTGGTGGCGCGCGCGGCAACTCCCGCGGCGGCAGCTCCTCCGGCGGCGGCGGTGGTTACCGCGGCGGCTCCTCCTCCGGTGGGGGCGGCTCCCGCGGCGGCTCCTCCGGCAGCGGCGGCTCCCGTGGCGGCTCCTCCGGCGGTGGTTACCGCGGCGGCTCTTCCTCCGGCGGCGGCTACCAGGGTGGCGGCTCCTCCGGTGGGGGCGGCTCCCGTGGCGGCTCCTCCGGCGGCGGCGGTGGCTACCGCGGCGGCTCTTCCTCCGGCGGTGGCTACCAGGGTGGCGGCTCCGACTCGCGCGACCGCGACCAGGCGCCCCAGCGCATCCGCAACCCGCGCCCCGAGGAGCGTCGCTACGACGTGGGCCCCGAGGGCGAGCGCAGCCGCCGCAGCGGCCCCAAGGCCGGCGGCGGCGGTGCCCGCGGCGCGGCCGCGCGCGGTGGCGCCAAGGGCGGCCCCAAGACCTCCAAGACCCCCGGCATCGGCGGGGCCGGCGGCCCGCGCAGCGGTCCCGGCAGCCGCAGCGGCCAGTCCCGCCCGCGTGAGCTGGACGCGCGGATCGAGGAGCGCGTGCGCGACCGGTACGCGGACAAGCCCGTGATCAAGACGCCGAAGACCTTCCCGGGTGCCGAGGAGGAGGGGGAGCGCCTGCAGAAGGTGCTCGCCCGCGCCGGCATGGGCTCGCGCCGCGCCTGCGAGGAGCTCATCGAGCAGGCCCGCGTCGAGGTCAACGGCGAGATCGTGCTGGAGCAGGGCAAGCGCGTCCTGCCGAAGGACGAGATCAAGGTGGACGGCCTGACCGTCGCCACCCAGTCGTACCTCTTCTTCGCGCTGAACAAGCCCGCCGGTGTCGTCTCCACCATGGAGGACCCGGACGGACGGCAGTGCCTGGGCGACTACGTCACCAACCGTGAGACGCGTCTCTTCCACGTCGGCCGGCTCGACACCGAGACCGAGGGCATCATCCTGCTCACCAACCACGGCGAGCTGGCCCACCGCCTCACGCACCCGAAGTACGGCGTGAAGAAGACCTACGTCGCCGCGATCACCGGCCCGCTGCCGCGCGAGATCGGCAAGCGCCTCAAGGACGGCATCGAGCTGGAGGACGGGTACGCCCGCGCCGACCACTTCCGCGTCGTCGACCAGGTCGGCAAGAACTACCTGGTCGAGGTCACCCTCCACGAGGGCCGCAAGCACATCGTCCGCCGCATGATGGCGGAGGCCGGCTTCCCGGTCGAGAAGCTGGTGCGGACCTCCTTCGGTCCGATCGAGCTGGGCGACCAGAAGTCCGGATGGCTGCGCCGCCTGACCAACACCGAGGTCGGCATGCTGATGCGCGAGGTCGGCCTCTAGGACGCAGGCCGGTCGCCGCACAGGCGGCCGGTCCGACCACGAAAACCCGCGGTGCCCCCAGGGCGCCGCGGGTTTTTGCTTGCCGGACACCCCGATCCCTGTTTATAGTCAATGTGACTATTAAACGGAGTGAGGGGGTCGGCAATGAGCTGGACCATGAGCTGGACCGAAGTGCTCGGCTTCGCCACCGGCGCCCTGTGCGTCTGGCTGGTCGCCCGGCAGCACGTCGCCAACTGGCCGATCGGCATCGCCAACAACGTCTTCTTCATCGTGCTCTTCGCCCAGGCCGGCCTCTACGCCGACGCCGGGCTCCAGATCGTCTTCATCGCCCTCGCCGCCTACGGCTGGTGGTCCTGGACCCACGGGGGTGGACCAGGATCCGCCGAGGCCCTGCCGGTGCGCCGCACCACGCGCACCGAATGGGCCGTGCTCGCCGCGGCGGGGGCGGTGGGGGTGCTCGCGCTCACCCTGCTGCTGAGCCGGGCCACCGACTCCACCGTCCCGTTCTGGGACGCTCTGACCACCGGGCTCTCGCTCCTCGCCACCTACGGACAGTGCCGCAAGCTCGTCGAGTCCTGGTGGCTGTGGATCGCGGCCGACCTCGTCTACATCCCGCTCTACGCCCACAAGGGGCTCTACCTGACCTCCGCGCTCTACGTGGGCTTCCTCGCCCTGTGCGTGGTCGGACTCCTCGGCTGGCGGCGCACGCTGCCCGCGCCGGGTACCCGCACCGCGGCGGAGGCGACGGCATGAGGCGCCACGGGCACGGCCTGGTCCTCGGCAAGTTCTACCCGCCGCACGCCGGCCACCACCACCTGGTGCGCACCGCCCAGGACCAGTGCGAGCGGCTGACCGTGCTGGTGTGCGCGGCCTCCGTCGAGTCCGTCCCGCTCGCCGACCGGGTCGCGTGGATGCGCGAGGCGCACCCGGCGGCCGAGGTCGTCGGCGCGGTGGACGACATCCCGGTCGACCTGCACGACCCGGCGATCTGGGAGGCGCACATGGCGGTGTTCCGCGGCGCGGTACCTGGGCCGGTGGACGCCGTGTTCACCTCCGAGGAGTACGGCAGCGAACTCGCCCGGCGCTTCGGCGCCGAGGAGGTCCTGGTGGACCCGGAACGGACGCTGTTCCCGGTGTCGGGGACGGCGGTGCGGGGCGACCCGGTCGGCTCCTGGGAGTTCCTCGGGCCGGCCGTGCGGGCCGCCCTGACCCGGCGGGTCGTCGTCCTCGGGGCGGAGTCCACCGGCACCACCACGCTCTCGCGGGCCCTGGCGGACCACTACCGGCGGCGCGGCGGCGTCTGGGCCGGGACGGGCTGGGTCGCCGAGTACGGCCGCCGGTACAGCGAGGAGAAACTGGCGGCGGCCCGCGCGGCCGACCCGGCGGCCTCCTGGGCGGACATCTCCTTCACCTCGGAGGAGTTCCCGCTCATCGCCCGCCACCAGGACGCGGACGAGGAGCAGGCCGCCCGGCTCGGCTCCCCGGTGCTGTTCTGCGACACCGACTCCTTCGCGACCGGGATCTGGCACGAGCGGTACATGGACGGCCGCAACGCCGAGGTCGAGCGGATCGCCGACCGGACCCGGCGGGACCTGTACCTGCTGACCGACCACGCCGACGTGCCCTTCGAGGACGACGGACTGCGGGACGGGCCGCACCTGCGGCCCTGGATGACGGAGCGGTTCCGGGAGGAACTGGAGCGCACCGGGAGGCGTTACCTCGTCGTGCGCGGGGACCGGGCGGCCCGGCTGGAAGCGGCCGTCCGGGCCGTGGACGGACTGCTGGCCGAGGGCTGGCACTTCACCGACCCCCTCCCGGAGAACCGATGACCGCCGGCTATGACCCTCCCCCAGCCTCCGGCCGGGGGGACCCCCATCTCGCTCCGCTCGCCTTCGAGCCGTTCGCGGTGACCGTCGACCTGGCCGTCTTCACGGTCCGCGACGGGGCCCTGCACGTCCTGCTGATCCGGCGCGGCCAGGAGCCGTACGCCGGGGCCTGGGCGCTGCCCGGCGGCTTCGTCCTGCCGAGGGAGTCCGCCGAGACCGCCGCCCGGCGCGAACTGGCCGAGGAGACCGGCCTGTCGGCGGCCGTGGTGACCGGCCTGCACCTGGAGCAGTTGCGCACGTACAGCGAGCCGGACCGGGACCCCCGGATGCGGGTGGTCTCGGTGGCCTTCACCGCGCTCGTACCCGACCTGCCGGAGCCGGCGGCGGAGGGCGGCGGGGACGCGGCCCACGCCCGCTGGGTCGCGCTCGGGGAGGTCTCGGAGCTGGCCTTCGACCACGCGGTGATCCTGGCGGACGCGCGGGAGCGGATCGGCTCCAAGCTGGAGTACACCTGCCTGGCCACCGGCTTCTGCCCGCCCGAATTCACCCTCGGCGAGCTCCAGTCCGTCTACGAGACCGTCTGGAACACCACCCTCGACCGGCCCAACTTCCGCCGCAAGGTCCTCGCGACACCGGGATTCGTCGAGGCCGTGCCGGGCGCGGCCCGGCTGACCGGCGGCCGCGGCAAACCGGCCGCCCTCTACCGGCCCGGTCCGGCGACCACCCTCCACCCACCCCTGCTGCGACCGGAAGGATCCACCCGATGACCAAGCGAGCCGCGACGGGCGCCCTGATCGGCCTGGCCCTGGGCGACGCCCTCGGCTTCCCGACCGAGTTCAACGAAGTACCCACGATCCTGGCCAAGACCGGCCCCTGGCGCGACATGCGCCTCCCGCGCCCGGCGATCGTCTCGGACGACACCCAGATGACCCTCGCGCTGGCCCGCGGCATGCGCACGGCCGCCGAGCGGGGCCCGGTGGGCCCGCTGCGCCTGACCCGGCCGGTCCGCGAGGAGTTCGTGGACTGGTACCACTCCCCGGAGAACAACCGGGCCCCGGGCCGCACCTGCATGACGGCCTGCCGGCTGCTGAACACCCCCGACCGGGACTGGCGCGACGCCAGCCAGATCGGCTCCAAGGGCTGCGGTGCGAACATGCGGGTGGCCCCGATAGGCCTCGTCCCCGGCTGGACGGAGGAAGAGCGCGCCGGCGCCGCCCAGCTCCAGTCGGCCCTCACCCACGGCCACCCCACGGCGCTCGCGGCCTCCGACCTGACGGCGCGGGCGGTGTACCTGCTGGCGGCCGGCACCGAGGTGACGGGCCTGGTCGGGCGGCTGCGTTCGTACGCGCTGGAGAACCGCACCCGCTACCACGAGCGCTGGCTGGGTGACCTGTGGATGCGGACCGCCTCCGACGCCTCGCCGGAATCCTTCATCGCGCGCGGCTGGGACGAGTGCCTGGAGGTCCTGGACCGGCTGGCGGCCGCCCTGCGCAGCCCGTCCCCGGAGACGGACCCCTGCCTGACCACGGGTGACGGCTGGATCGCGGAGGAGGCCCTCGCCACGGCCCTGCAGTGCTTCCTGCTCTTCCCGGAGGAACCCCTCCTGGCCCTTCGCCGCGCGGCCTGCACGAGGGGCGACTCCGACTCCATCGCCTGCCTCGCGGGCGCCTTCGCCGGGGCCCACCTCGGGGCGGGAGCCTGGCCCCGCGACTGGGAGGGCCGCATCGAGTACCGCGACGAACTCCTGGCCTTCGGCGCCCTCTGGGACGCGTGACCCACGCTGGACGCGTTGAGTCCCGACCCGACCCGGCCCCCGTCGTGACGGAGCGGCCCCGCCCGCCGCTCTTCGCCACGGCGCCGGGCGCCCACCTGTACGACAGAACCTAGCGGGCGGCGGCTGACGCGCGGCGGGTGCGGACGAGGAAGTCCTCGACGCGGGCGTGGTCGGGCTCCGCGGGGAGCGGGGTGGTGGCGAGGGCCGTCTCGGTCTCCGCCACGAGGCGGGACATCCAGGCGTCGGCCTCGTCCCACGTGAACTCGCCGCGCCGGACGGCGAGGAGGCGGTCGCGGTACGGGCCCGCGTCGATGCTCAGGCGGCCCGAGCGCAGGAGGTCGCGGCAGGACAGGAGCAGGCGCAGCAGGTGCATGGCGTGCTTCCAGCGCGCGGCGCCGTGGTTGCGGACGTCCGCGAGGAGTTTGCCGCGCTGGGAGACCGCGTACCGGCTGAAGCTGGTGTGGGCCCGGCGGGAGAGGAAGGCCTCGCGCAGGGAGAGCAACTCCTCGCCGACCGGCGTCAGCTGTTCCACCAGGGGGGAGTGCAGGCACTCCAGGATGTTCGGGTTGGCGCGCAGGGCCAGTTCGCAGAAGCGTTCCAGCTCCCAGGAGAACTCCTCGTCCCGAGGGCCCTCCACATGCGTGGGGGGCTTCCCGAACCGCCAGAACAGCGGCGTCGGGGCGAGGTAGACACCACGCCGGTCGGTGTCGCTCGCCTCCGTCGCCAGCCCGAAGGCCCGGGAGCCCATCACGCACTGGTAGACCGTGTGGTCCCGTACCAGCGTCAGTTCGTCCATCCGCGGAGCCTAGGCTCCCGGCCTGCCGCTATGCGAGCGAGATACTGCCGTCCGCCGCGACCGTGATCTTCTTTTCCGGGAGCGGGCTGGTGGCCGGTCCCTTGGTCACGGCGCCGTCCGCGACCGCGAACCTGCTGCCGTGGCAGGGGCAGTCGATGGTGCCGTCCGCCACCTTGTTCACCAGGCAGCCCTGGTGGGTGCAGACCGCGCTGAAGCAGCGGAAGGACCCGGCGGTGGGCTGGGTGACGACCAGCTTCTCCTCCTTCAGCACCTTGCCGCCGCCCACCGGCACGTCCGCCGCCTTGGCGATGGCCTTCCCGCCCCCCGCCGGCTGCGAGCCGTCCGGCTGGGACGACGGGGCGGAGACGGCGGGCGCGCTCCCCGACTCGTTCGCGGGCTTCTTCTCGCCGTCACCGCCGCAGGCGGTGAGCGCGCCCCCTGCCAGGGCGGCCGCGCCTGCCGCGAGCACCGTGCGCCGGACCGTGTTCGTGGGGTCGCTCATGCGTATCTCTCCTCGCTTCGTGGCCGGATGGCGATCAGCATCCTGGCCTGCGGCGGGCCCCGGGAGAAGCCTGCCGCGCCATTTCAGTGGCCCGGCGGCCATGGGGCCAGTGTGGCGGGACTGCCGGGTGGGCGTACCACCTCCCACACGCGGATCACGGCGCTCCGGTTCAACGGGCCGTGGACGTGCGGGTACAGGCCGCCGGATTGACCCTCGCGGCGGACCTCGGCGGTCAGGGCGTCCTCGTCGAGTTCCACCGCGAGCAGGGTCTCCGCCACCCCGCGGTAGTGCGTGTCGGCGATCGCGAGCGCCGTGGGGCGGTCCGCCGAACAGTGCACGAAACCCTCCGCGCCGAGCGAGGGCGGGGCGTACGGCAGTTCGGGCTCGGCGGTCCAGTCGGCGAGCGGGACGAGGTGGAAGATCATGTCGATCGTTCTACCGCAGGGGCCGGGAGCGGCGCGTGCGCCAGGTGGCGGCAGTGTCCGCCATGGGTGACATTGTCCGTGTCCTGAAGCCGGGTACGCCCGCCGTCGCGCGGCCCGGTCCCTCATCGAAGGCGTGACCATGGCGAGCAGCGACCTCGGTTCCCTCCTCGGCGGCCTCCTGGGCGGAGGCGGCAAGGGCGGCTCCGGTGGCGGCGGCAACATCCTCGGATCGCTGCTCGGCGCGCTCATGGGCGGCTCCGGCTCCGGCTCCGGCGGCGCCGCACAGCCGGCCGCAGGGAGCGGGGGCAACCCGCTCGGCGGCCTGCTGGACGTGCTCGGCAAGGCCGGGCTCGCCGACCAGGCGCAGTCCTGGGTCGGCACCGGCGAGAACCAGCCCGTCACCGGTGAGCAGAGTGCCGGGGCGCTGCCCGACGAGACCCTGCGCAAGGTCGCCGAACAGGCGGGCGTCAACCCGCAGAAGGCGGCCGAGGAGATCGCGCAGCAGCTGCCGTCGGCGGTCGACAGGCTGACCCCCGGGGGAGCGCTGCCGTCCGGCTCGTTGGAGGACGTCATCAAGCAGCAGCGGATCTGACACGACGGCGCCCGGGTCCCGGCTGGCTACTCTGGCCGGGCAGTCCCGTCACCGCGCCGTCCGCAACCCTGGAGTCCTCGTGAGAACCGCCGTCGTCATCGGAACCGGACTGATCGGCACCTCCGCGGCGCTCGCCCTGACCGCCCGCGGCATCACCGTGCACCTCGTCGACCACGACCCGGCCCAGGCCCATACGGCGGCCGCGCTCGGCGCCGGTACGGACGAGCCCCCGAAGGGCACGGTCGACCTCGCGATCGTCGCCGTACCCCCGGCCCACGTGGCCGCGACACTGGCCGACGCGATCGGCCGCGGGGTGGCGCGGGCGTACGTGGACGTGGCCAGCGTCAAGGGCGGACCGCGCCGGGAGCTGGCGGCGCTCGGCGTCGACGTGACCGCGTACATCGGGACGCATCCGATGGCGGGCAAGGAGCGGTCCGGGCCCCTGGCCGGCACCGCGGACCTCTTCGAGGGCCGCCCGTGGGTGCTGACCCCCACCCGGGACACGGACCACGAGGTGCTGAACCTCGCGCTGGAGATGGTGTCCCTGTGCCGGGCCGTGCCCGTGGTGATGGACGCGGACGCGCACGACCGGGCCGTGGCGCTCGTCTCGCACACCCCGCAGCTCGTGTCGAGCATGGTCGCCGCGCGGCTGGAGGAGGCCGACGAGACGACGGTCCGGCTGTGCGGACAGGGCATCCGCGACGTCACCCGCATCGCGGCCTCCGACCCGCGGATGTGGGTGGAGATCCTGTCGGCGAACCCGGGCCCGGTGGCCGACGTCCTGGCCGGGATCGCCGCCGACCTGGAGGAGACCGTGGAGGCGCTGCGCGGCCTCCAGTCGGCCGACGTGGAGAAGCGGCGCGGCGGCGCGGCGGGCATCGAGGACGTACTGCGGCGCGGGAACGCGGGCCGGGTCCGGGTGCCGGGCAAGCACGGCGCGGCGCCGACGGTCTACGAGACGGTGGCCGTCCTCATCAGCGACCAGCCGGGCGAGCTGGCCCGGATCTTCGCCGACGCGGGGCGGGCCGGGGTCAACATCGAGGACGTGCGGATCGAGCACGCGACGGGTCAGCAGGCCGGTCTGGTCCAGCTGATGGTGGAGCCGCGGGCGGTGGCTGGCCTGACGGCCGAGCTGCGCGAGCGGGGCTGGGCGCTGCGCCAGCAGTAGGCCGCCGGCCGGATCCCGGCCGGGTACGACACCGCGCGCGCCGGGTACGACGCCGGGCGCGGGCCGGGCGCTGCGACCGGCCCGGGCCGCTGTGGCGCCCGGCTCGGGCAGGGCGTGGCGCCCGGGATCGGGCGCGCGGGGCCGGGGGGTTCCCGGGGCCGGTAACCTTGGGGAGGGGCGCTTTGGCGCGCCCGGACACGTACGCGCAACCAGGAAGGTGCCCGCACCGTGGAAACCGCAGCTCCGGCAGCCGTGATCGTCGCCATCGACGGCCCCTCCGGCACGGGCAAGTCCAGCACCTCCAAGGCCGTGGCCGCCAAGCTCGGCCTGCGCTACCTGGACACCGGCGCGCAGTACCGGGCCATCACCTGGTGGATGATCGTCAACGGTGTCGACACCGACGACCCGCAGGCCATCGCGGTCGCCGCAGGCAAGCCCGCCATCGTCTCCGGCACCGACCCGGCCGCCCCCACCATCACCGTGGACGGTCTGGACGCCGCCGGCCCCATCCGCACCCAGGAGGTCACCTCCAAGGTCAGCGCGGTCAGCGCCGTCCCCGAGGTGCGCACCCTCATCACCGAGCTCCAGCGTTCCATCGCCGCCCAGGCGGCCGAAGAGGCCGAGGGCATCGTCGTCGAGGGCCGGGACATCGGCACCACCGTCCTGCCCGACGCAGACCTCAAGATCTTCCTGACCGCCTCCGCCGAGGCGCGCGCCGCCCGGCGCAGCGGTGAGCTCCGCGGCAAGGAGGCCGTGGACCTCGCGGCCACCAAGGAGGCGCTCATCAAGCGCGACGCGGCCGACTCCGGCCGCAAGACCTCCCCGCTGGCCAAGGCCGGCGACGCCGTGGAGGTCGACACCACCGAGCTCACCCTCGACCAGGTGATCGAGTGCGTCGTGACGCTGGTGGAAGAGAAGCGGGCGGGCCGCAAGTGAGCGAAGCGCCCTCCCTCAAGGGTGCGGCGGTCGGCAGGCGCATCGGCATCGGGCTCATGTACGGGCTGTGGAAGCCCCGCGTGCTCGGCGCCTGGAAGGTGCCCGCCTCCGGCCCTGTCATCCTTGCCGTGAACCACTCGCACAACATCGACGGCCCGATGGTGATGGGGACCGCGCCGCGGCCCCTGCACTTCCTGATCAAGAAGGAAGCGTACGTCGGCCCGCTCGGCCCCTTCCTCGAAGGGATCGGGCAGGTCAAGGTCGACCGCAGCGGAACCGACCGGAAGGCGATAAGCCGCGCCCTCGGCGTGCTCGACAATGGAGGGGCCCTGGGGATATTTCCCGAGGGAACCCGGGGCGAGGGCGACTTCGCCTCGCTGCGTGCGGGCCTCGCGTACTTCGCGGTCCGCAGCGGCGCGCCCATCGTGCCGGTGGCCGTGCTCGGCAGCGGCGACACCCGCGGGCGGCTCGTCAAGGGCCTGCCCGCGTTCAAGAGCCGGGTCGACGTCGTCTTCGGGTCGGCCTTCGACGCCGGGGACGGCACCGGCCGCCGTACCCGTACGGCGCTGGACGAGGCCACCGTACGCATCCAGGACCGGCTGACCGCCCACCTGGCCGATGCCAAGCGCCTCACCGGGCGCTGAGCGAGACTTGACCTAGTAGTGGGACCGCGCTGCGCGGGTACCACCGACCACCACGATCGACGAGGAACGGACTTCATGAACGACCAGCACGACCACGGAGCACTTGGCGATGCCGAGTACGCGGAGTTCATGGAGCTCGCCGCGGAAGAGGGCTTCGACATCGAGGACGTCGAAGGTGCCCTTGAGGAGGCCGCTGCCGGCCCCCTCCCCGTCCTCGCCGTCGTAGGCCGGCCCAATGTCGGCAAGTCGACCCTGGTGAACCGCATCATCGGCCGCCGTGAGGCGGTCGTCGAGGACAAGCCGGGCGTCACCCGCGACCGCGTCACCTACGAGGCCGAATGGGCCGGCCGCCGCTTCAAGGTCGTCGACACCGGCGGCTGGGAGCAGGACGTCCTCGGCATCGACGCCTCCGTCGCCGCCCAGGCCGAGTACGCCATCGAGGCCGCCGACGCCGTGGTCTTCGTCGTCGACGCCAAGGTCGGCGCCACCGACACCGACGAGGCCGTCGTCCGCCTGCTGCGCAAGGCCGGCAAGCCCGTCGTGCTGTGCGCCAACAAGGTCGACGGCCAGAGCGGCGAGTCCGACGCGGCCTCCCTGTGGTCGCTGGGCCTCGGCATGCCGCACCCGGTCTCCTCGCTGCACGGCCGCGGCACCGGCGACATGCTGGACGCGGTGCTCGAAGCCCTGCCGGAGGCCCCGGAGCAGACCTTCGGCGGCGCGGCCCTCGGCGGCCCGCGCCGCATCGCGCTGATCGGCCGCCCGAACGTCGGCAAGTCCTCGCTGCTCAACAAGGTCGCCAGGGAGGACCGTGTCGTCGTCAACGAGCTGGCCGGCACCACCCGCGACCCGGTCGACGAGCTGATCGAGCTCGGCGGCATCACCTGGAAGTTCGTCGACACCGCGGGCATCCGCAAGAAGGTCCATCTCCAGCAGGGCGCCGACTACTACGCCTCGCTGCGCACGGCCGCGGCCGTGGAGAAGGCGGAGGTGGCGGTCATCCTGATCGACACCACCGAGACGATCAGCGTCCAGGACCAGCGCATCATCACCATGGCCGTCGAGGCGGGCCGCGCGATCGTGATCGCGTACAACAAGTGGGACGAGCTCGACGAGGAGCGCCGCTACTACCTCGAGCGCGAGATCGAGACCGAGATGCAGCAGGTGGCCTGGGCGCCCCGGGTGAACGTCTCGGCGCTCACCGGCCGCCACATGGAGAAGCTGGTCCCGGCGATCGAGACCGCCCTCGCGGGCTGGGAGACGCGCGTCCCCACCGGCCGCCTGAACGCCTTCCTCGGTGAGGTCGTCGCCGCCCACCCGCACCCGATCCGCGGCGGCAAGCAGCCCCGCATCCTGTTCGGCACCCAGGCGGGCAGCAAGCCGCCGCGGTTCGTCCTCTTCGCCTCGGGCTTCCTGGAGCACGGCTACCGGCGCTTCATCGAGCGCCGGCTGCGCGAGGAGTTCGGCTTCGAGGGCACCCCCATCCACATCTCGGTGCGGGTGCGCGAGAAGCGCGGCGCCCAGTACAAGAAGAAGAAGTAGCAGGCGCGGTACGCGGCCGGCGGGGTCAGTAGCCCCGTCGCGGAGCGGGCGGCAGGGCCGCCGGGACGTGTGTCATCCCGGTCTGGCGCTGCCGCCCGTCGGCGTATCCGGAGCCGCCCGCGTACGAGTACGACGGCTGGGGCTGAGGCTGCGGGAGGTAGGGGGACTGCCGGCCGTCGGGCTCCTGCCATGACGGACCGTTCCAGCCGCTGTACGAGCCACTGCCGTACGAACTGCTGCCGTAGGAGCTGATCGTGCCGGTGTACCCGCCCCCGTGCGAGAAGGCCGTGAACCCGAGGTCCTCCTCGCCCGTACGGTCGCCCGGCAGCGCGCGGAAGGCCCGCAGGTACTCCGAATACAGGGCGTCGTAGATCGGGGTGTGCGAGACGGTGCTCGTACGGGACGGGGCGCGGGAGGAGTCGTATGGATGCACGTATCAGCCAACGAAACGAGCGCCTTGCGGATGCGGGGTGGCGGCCCGGAAAACGCAGATCGCCGGGGGTGTGCGGGACGGACCACACACCCCCGGCGCACGCCGCCCGGCCCCCTCGGCGGGGGGCCGGGCGGCCGTTCGGAACCGGCTGGGATCAGGCGCCCGGCGTGCCCGCCAGGGGCATCGAGGCGGCCACGAGCTTGCCCGCGGCGGCCGCCTTGTCCAGCGCGTCGCGCAGCAGGTCCTCACGGGGCTGCTGGCCGATGGAGCCGACCGGGGCTGCGTAGATGAGCACGCGCTGGGTCTTGTTGACGGCGGCCCGCCAGCCGTCGGTGACCGACAGCGCCTGGTGCGCCTGCCACCAGGCGACGGGACGGCCGCCCTCGGCGCCCGGCTGGAGGACGGCGTGCAGCTGGCCGCCGGCGAGCAGGACCGACCAGCCGTTCAGTGCGGTGGGGAGCCCGGCGGTGTCCGTGACCGGGATGAAGCCCTGCTCGATGAGGAGCGGGAGGAAGTCGTCGCCGGGGCCGTCGCTGCCGGGGCGGGCGATCGGCGCGGTCGGCTCGACGACGAGGGCGGGGTGGAGCTCGCCGCCGATCAGGATCAGGCCGCTGGTGATGCCGAGGACCGCCTGGCCGCCGGGCACGTTCTGCGGGGCACCGGCGGCTGCGGGCGCGCCGGGGGCCGGGCTGTCGCCGGTGATGCTGGCGACGGCGCCCTGGAGCTGCTCCTCGGACACGGAGACGACCTGCGAGGGGATGCAGGTGGCGTGGGCGAAGGCGAGGACGGCGGTCTCCTCGCCGACGAACAGCACCGTGCTGGTGCGGTCGTTCTCGGGGTCGCCCGGGGTGCGGCAGGAGGTGCAGTCGTAACTGCGCGGCGCGTCCTCGCCGACGAGCAGCCTGTCGGCTTCTTCGTCACCGATCTCGGCACGTACCTCATCACTGACGTCGAGCATGCGCGGCACGGGGTGGCTCCTCGGCATAGGTGCGGGGGCCGGGCGGTTCCCGGCTCGCCGGGATCAACGGCCCGGCGGCAGCCGGGGTCACGCCGTTGGAGGGAACGGAATCGAACCGGGCCCCCGGAGGAGTGAACCGTCCGACCGGAGCTTCTTTTTCGTGCCAACTGTTTTCTGCTTGTGCGCAGTTGCTGGCCGAGGATGGCCGTTCGGGGGGAGGGCGGCCGGTCGGCCGACCGGGTGGGGCGCGGGGCGCTCCCGGTGCGCCGGGCCGGGAGGGCGGCGGAGGCCGCGTAGCGTGACCCGATGTCCCACCTCCGGATCCGGCGGGCCGCCGGTGCCGCTGCCGTCGCCGCCGTACTGGTCCTCGTACTCCCCTCCGGTACGGCGGCGGCCGGAGCGGCACCGCCGCCGCCCGCTCCCGGGCCCGCGGGGGCGGCGCACCCCGGTTCGCCGGGCCTGGTCGGGAGCGGGCCGGGGGACTGCGGACCGGGCGGGCAGTGGCCCTGGGACTGTGTCGCCGACTGCGAGAGCAGCGGGCGCTGGGCGATCAACACCGGCAACGGCTTCTACGGCGGGCTGCAGTTCTGGCAGCCGACGTGGGTGGAGTACGGGGGGCCCGCGTTCGCGCCGCGGGCGGACCTGGCGAGCCGGGCGCAGCAGATCCGGGTCGCGGAGGACGTGATCGGCCGGCAGGGCTGGGACGCGTGGCCGGTGTGCTCGAAGCGGTACGGGCTGGCCGGGCGGATGCACGTGGTGCGGGCCGGGGACACGCTGGTGACGATCGCGCGCAAGCACGTGGTGCCGGGCGGATGGCGGGCGCTGTACGAGGCGAACCGGGAGCTGATCGGCGAGCGGCCCGAGGAGATCGAGGCGGGCATGCTGCTGGTCGTTCCCGAGCGGGCGCCGGCCCCTCCGCTGACCCCGGCGGTCCCGGCGGTCCCGGCGGTCCCCGCGGTCCCGGCCGTCCCGGCGGCAACTGCCCCGGCTCTCCGCCCGACACCTGCCCCGGCTCCCCGCCCGACGCCCGCCCCGGCCGCGGCCCCGGCGTCGCCCACCGCGACCCGTCCCCGCTGAACGCGGGCGCGTCCCCGCACCGTTCACCGCTGGCAGACTTCGGCCATGCTCGATACCTCCGCGCGACTGCTGCGTCTGTTGTCCCTGTTGCAGGCCCACCGCGAATGGACCGGGGCCGATCTCGCCGAGCGGCTCGGCGTGACCGCGCGGACCGTCCGGCGGGACGTGGACCGGCTGCGGGAGCTGGGCTATCCGGTGAACGCCAGTCCCGGGACCGGCGGCGGGTACCAGCTGGGGGCGGGGGCCGAGCTGCCGCCGCTGCTGCTGGACGACGACGAGGCCGTCGCCGTCGCGGTCGGGCTGCGGACCGCCGCCGGGAACGGGATCGAGGGGATCGGGGAGGCCTCCGTACGGGCCCTCGCCAAGCTGGAGCAGGTACTGCCGTCGAGGCTGCGGCGCCGGGTCTCCGCGCTCAACGAGTTCACCGTGCCGATGCTGCGCGGGCCGCAGCGCTCCACCGTGGACCCCTCGGTGCTGACCGAGCTCGCCGCCGTCTGCCGGGACGCCGAGCGCCTGCGGTTCGGCTATCGGGACCACGAGGGCACCGTGACCCGACGCGCGGTCGAGCCGCACCGGCTGGTGTGCACCGAGCGGCGCTGGTACCTGGTCGCCTGGGACCTGGACCGGGAGGACTGGCGCACCTTCCGGGCCGACCGGATCGAGCCCAGACCGCCGCACGGGCCGCGGTTCACGCCGCGCCGCCCGCCCGCCGAGGACCTCGCCGCGTACGTCTCCCACGGCGTGTCGCAGCGCGCGTACGCGGCCCGCGCGGTGGTGCGGCTGAAGGTTTCGGCGGAGGAGGCGGCACGGACCGTCGGGCCGAGCGACGGCGCCCTCGAACCCGTCGACGCACAGAGCTGTCTCCTGCGTACCGGGGCGGTGAGCCTGGACGTCCTGGTGATTCACATCATGCTGCTCGGCTGTGAGTTCGAAGTGGTCGAGCCGCCCGAGCTGACCGACCGGATCAGCGCCGCCAGGGATCTGCTGGGGCGGGCCGTGGAGTCGGCGGCGGTGAAGGAAATGTAGGGGAAGTGAGGGGGATTCAGCTGGTCCGGTCCAACGGTCCGCGGCAATCTCCGGCAGAATTTCCCCGGTTGCGCAGATTGGTTTCGGCAGAAATTCCAAACGGGTTGCGCGACGGGCGTGTCGCGGGCCGCAAAACAATTGGCAACTGTCGATATTCTGTGACACAAGCGTGACCCGGGACGGACGAACGTCCGGGCGCGGCGCTGACGGACGGCGAACGACGAAGGCGGGCCGGGTCAGTGACCCGGCCCGCCTTGGCGGTGTGCGGTGAGGTGGTGCGTACCGTCCCGCGACGTGGTGCCTCAGCCGCCGGCGACCGGGCGGGGCGCCGCCCCCCGGGCCGTGGCCCGTTCGGTGTGCGCCGGGCGGCGGCTGCCGACGGGGGTCAGCGGGGTCCGCTCGGACCGGATGACGTGCGGCCGGCCGGAGAGCACGGCCGCGGGCCGCGGCGCCGGGGTGTGCCCGACGGGTACGGCGGTCTGTGCGACGGCCTGTGCGGCGGCGGGCGCGGGGGCCGGCTCCTCGGTGGGGTCGGCGACGCGCACCAGCCGCCACTTCCCGCCCGCGGAGAGCAGCGGGGTGAGCGCGGACGCGACCGGCGCCGGCATCCGGCCGGTCTCCGCGCGGCGGCGCAGCAGTTCGCGCAGCTCGAAGACGTAGGCCTCGGTCCGGGCGATGAGCGGCTCGAACCAGGGCAGCGCCAGCAGGATCAGCAGCCCCGCGGACCAGCCGAGCAGGACGTCGCTGACCCAGTGGGTGCCGAGGTAGACGGTGGTGGCGCCGACGCTCAGCGAGACGACCGCGGACACCACGGACAGCACCCGCCGGGTGACCACGGTGGAGGCCAGGTACGCGAGGATGCCCCAGGTCACGACGGCGTTCGCGGTGTGGCCGGAAGGGAATATATCGCCGCCCGCGAAGAGTTCGGCCGATCCGATCTCGGTGGCGTAGTGCGGACCGAGCCGGCCGAGGCCGAGCTTGACGGACCCGACGGTGATGTTGAGCAGCAGCAGCGCCACGCCGAGGGTGATCAGCGGGCGGAGGGTGTGCTGCCGCCAGGAGCGCCAGCCGAGCCAGGCGGCGACCATGACGGCGGTGGGGCCGCGCTGGCCGAGCACGACGAGGTAGTCGAGGAAGGCGTGCAGTTGGGGCCACTGCTCGTAGGGCCGGAAGAACATGATCTGCCAGTCCAGGCGGACGAGCCAGGACGTGGTCAGTACGGCCACCACGATCGCGAGGTAGAAGGCGAGCGTCGATCCCAGGAGAACGACGCGATGCCGGCTCATCTGCGGGGTTTGCAGATGAGCCGGTCGCTCTGGTTCCCGGTCCAGCCGGGCGAACACCCGCTCCAGACGGGTCAGGATTTGGTCGGTACGCACTCAATCGACGTTACCGCGCGCCGATGGGCAGCCCGGGCGAATCACCGGCTTTGTGATGACCATGTGATGTGGAGTTGGTCTCACGCGGGACTTAATTACCCTTATTCCGGCAATGGTTGGAGCGGTCTTGATCCACTGCCCTGGCAATTATTTCGCACACTTACCAGCGCTTTATCGCCGCCGCTCCTTTCTTTTACCGAATGATGGATCGGAATGATCCATTCCGTTACGGAGGGCCCGACCCGTTCAGCCACAGCGCCCCGTAGACCGCCGAGGCCAGCGCCGCCGCGCCCAGCACCAGGGCCGCCCGGCGGGTCCGCCACCGGGCCAGCGCCACCGCCACCGGCAGCAGCAGGGGGAAGGCCGGCAGCAAAAGCCGGGGCTTGGAGCCGAAGTACCCCGACGCGCAGAGCGCCAGTGCCACGACGATCCCGCAGTACACGAGGAGCGGCGCCGGCTGCCGCTGCCGGACGCACCGCCCGTACAGCCAGAGCACGAGCACGACCCCCGCGACCAGTCCGAGCCCGGCCGCGAAGGAGGAGGAGGCCAACTTCGCCCCGATGAACCGGGCGAAGGCCCAGCCCCCGTCGAAGCCGTTGCCCCAGCCGCCCTGTACGTCCAGGTACCCGAACAGGCCGCGCCCGGTGTGCGCGCCGACCCACAGCACGTACGCCGCCGCGCCCAGCGGAGCCAGCGCCGCTCCCGCCGTCAACCGCCACGAACGCTCCCCGCGCCGCCGAGCCAGTACGGCGGCCACCCACACCGCGGCGACCACCGCGGCACCGACCGGGCGGGTCAGCCCCGCTCCGGCCGCGAGCAGGCCCGCCGTCAGCCACCGGCCGCGCAGGGCCCCGTACAGCGCCCAGGCGGCCAGCGCCGTGAACAGCGACTCGCTGTAGGCCATCGACTGCACGATCCCGACGGGCAGCGCCGCCCACAGGGCGACGGCGAGAACCCCGGCCCGGCGGCCGTGGAGCAGGTCCGCCACCGCGAAGATCCCCCAGGCCGCGGCGAGCCCCGCCACCGTCGAGACCACGAGGCCCGCGGAGCCGTAGGAGAGCCCGGTCGCCGCCGACACCAGCCGCTCCAGCCAGGGCAGCAGCGGGAAGAACGCGAGGTTCGAGTGGACGTCGCCGTTCGGGAGGAGCACCTCGTACCCGTACCCCTCCGCGGCGATGCGGGCGTACCAGAGCGAGTCCCAGCGTGCCGACAGCAACGTGTGCGGGCTGCTGCCGGCCGCCGCGCTCCACCCCGCGAGCACGGCCAGCCCGAGCAGGCGGACCGCCGCGAAGACGGCGAGCGCGGGCGCGGCCCGGCGGAATCCAAGATCTTTCACGGGCATGATTATCGGTGGCGACGCCGACGGCCCGAGAACCACGGACCGTGAGCGTGCGTGTACGCGGGGGAGGGGCGGGGTGTGCGGAGTGGCGTACGCCACAAGGCGGTCGCCGCCGGGATGAGAGCTTGACCACGTATCGGACAGGCGAACTCGCGTACGCTGACCGTTCACTCGCGTGTCGATGCCGGACCCCGTTGGACGCCGCACAGCGCACCACCCCCCGTGGCTCCGCAAGACGCTGGTCCGCCGAGCGCGAGGGATCACCTGGGAGGTACATGCATGTCGGGGACGAACGCGGCCGGGGCCAGGACCCCTTCCCCCTGGCAGCGGCTCCGCGCGGCCTCCGGCGGGGCCAACCGCTGGGTCGTCCTGGCGGTGCTGTGCGTCAGCCTGGTCCTCGTCGCGCTCGACGCGACGATCCTGCACGTCGCCGTTCCCTCCGTCACCGAGGACCTGCGCCCCGGCTCGATCGAGCTCCTCTGGATAGTCGACGCCTACCCGCTGGTCTGCGCCTCGCTGCTGATCCTCTTCGGCACCCTCGGGGACCGGGTCGGCCGCCGCCGCGTCCTCCTCCTCGGCTACGGGCTCTTCGGCGTCGCCTCCGCCGTCGCCGCGCTCGCCGACAACGCCCAGGTCCTCATCGCCGCCCGCGCCCTGCTCGGCATCGGCGGCGCGATGATCATGCCCGCCACCCTGTCGATCCTGCGCCAGGTCTTCCCCGACCGGCGCGAGCGGGCCCTCGCCATCGGCATCTGGACCGCCGTCGCCGCGATCGGCGCCGCCAGCGGACCCGTCCTCGGCGGTTTCCTCGTCCAGCACTACTGGTGGGGCTCCGTCTTCCTGATCAACATCCCGCTGATGGCCCTGATCCTGCCGCTCGGGCGTTGGCTGCTGCCCGAATCGAAGGGCTCCTGTGACGGGCCGTGGGACGTGACCGGCGCCCTGATGGCGGCCACCGGTGTGCTCGGCTCGGTGCTCGGCGTCAAGCGGCTCGGCGCCGAGCGGGAGCTCCTCGACGTGCAGGCGCTCGTGCCGCTGGTGCTCGGGGTGGCGCTCCTCGTCCTCTTCGTACGCAGGCAGAAGCGGCGGGCGCACCCGCTGATCGACATGCGGATGTTCTCCCGGGCTGCCTTCTCGACCTCCGTCGGCTGCATCGTGCTCGCCATGCTGGCCCTGGTCGGCCTGGAACTGATCGCCGTCCAGTACCTCCAGCTGGTGCTGCACCTCAGCCCGCTGGAGACCGGCCTGCGGCTGCTGCCGCTCACCTTCGCCGCCATGGCCGCGGGTGCCACCGGGTCGTACACGCTGGCGCGGATCGGGCCGCGGACGATGGTCTCCCTGGGCTTCCTGCTCACCGCCTTCGCGGTACTGCTGCTGACCTTCATGGGCCAGCACGACCGGCCCGTGCTGCTCACCGCCGGCTTCATCCTGCTCGGCTTCGGGCTCCAGACCACGCTGTTCGCCGCGTACGAGTCCATGCTGAGCGAGGCCCCCGCGGACACCGCGGGCGGGGCGGCCTCGATCGGCGAGACCTCGTACCAGCTGGGCGCGGGCATGGGCATCGCGCTGCTGGGCAGCGTGATGAACGCCGCGTACGCCCCGGGGCTCGCGCGGGTGCCGGGGGTCTCGCAGGCGGACTCGGCGGACGCCGCGCATTCCCTGGGCGAGGCGTACCAGATCGCCGCGCACCTGGGCGGGCCCGCGGGGGCGGCGCTGTACGCCGCCGCCCGGCACTCCTTCGTGCACGGGCTGCACGTGACGCTCCTGGTGAGCGCGGGGCTGCTGCTGGCGGGAGCCGTGATGGCGCTGAGGCTGCCGCGGGTGATGGAGTGCGGGGCGCCGGCCGGGCACGGGAGCGACGCGGAGTCCCGGGCGCAGGCGCGTACCGAGCCCCGTACGGAGACCTGCGCCGAGCCCCGCACGCAGACCCGCGCGGAACCCGCCGTGGTCCGGCTGCCGGCGCAGGTCAGCGGCGAGCCGCGGCCCTCCGCGGTGGAGCGGGCGGGCTGACCGCAGCGGGCCGACCGCACACGGGCGGGGCTGGATTTGCCCGGCGCGGACGCATAGCGTCGGCGGAGCGCGAAACCCGCGCTGCCGGCTCATGTCCCCAGGCCTTCGGGAGGCCCCGTGTCCGCGTTCCTGCCCCTTGATCCGCTCGGGCTCGACGAGCTCCTCGGGCCCGAGGACCTCGCGGTCCGCGACACCGTCCGCGGCTGGGCCGCCGACCGCGTGCTGCCGCACATCGCCGAGTGGTACGAGAGCGGCGAGCTGCCCGGGATCCGGGAGCTGGCCCGGGAGCTCGGGGCGATCGGGGCGCTGGGCATGTCACTCACCGGATACGGGTGCGCCGGTGCCAGCGCCGTTCAGTACGGTCTCGCCTGCCTCGAACTGGAGGCTGCCGACTCGGGCATCCGCTCGCTGGTCTCCGTCCAGGGCTCGCTCGCCATGTACGCGATCTGGAAGTACGGCTCGGAGGAGCAGAAGCAGCGCTGGCTGCCCGGTATGGCGGCCGGTGAGCTGATCGGCTGCTTCGGGCTGACCGAGCCCGACGTCGGCTCCGACCCCGCCGCCATGCGCACGTACGCGAAGCGCGACGGCGCCGACTGGGTGCTGAACGGCCGCAAGATGTGGATCACCAACGGCTCCGTCGCGGCGGTCGCCGTGGTGTGGGCGCAGACCGACGAGGGGATCCGCGGGTTCGCGGTGCCCACCGACAGCGCGGGGTTCTCCGCGCCCGAGATCAAGCACAAGTGGTCCCTGCGGGCCAGTGTCACCAGCGAGCTCGTGATGGACGACGTGCGGCTGCCGGCCGACGCGGTGCTGCCGGAGGTCACCGGGCTGCGGGGGCCGCTCGGCTGCCTCAGCCACGCGCGGTACGGGATCATCTGGGGGTCCATGGGCGCGGCGCGCGCCAGCTTCGAGTCCGCGCTCGGCTACGCGAAGACGCGGGAGCAGTTCGGCAAGCCGATCGGGGGCTTCCAGCTCACCCAGGCCAAACTCGCGGACATGGCCCTCGAACTCCACAAGGGCATCCTGCTCGCCCACCATCTGGGCCGGCGGATGGACGCGGGCACCCTGCGGCCGGAGCAGATCAGTTTCGGCAAGCTCAACAACGTCCGCGAGGCCATCGAGATCTGTCGCACCGCGCGGACCATCCTCGGTGCCAACGGGATCTCGCTCGAATACCCCGTCATGCGGCACGCCACCAACCTCGAATCGGTCCTCACCTACGAGGGCACCGTCGAGATGCACCAACTGGTGCTGGGCAAGGCGCTCACCGGGCTCGACGCCTTCCGGTGAGAGCCCTGCCTAGCTCTGGTTGAAGAACTCGCGCGAGCGGCCGGCGGGCTCGCCGCTCACGATCTGGGTGTCGGCCGGGGTCAACAGGAAGACCCTGGTCGCCACCCGCTCGATCGAACCGCGCAGCCCGAAGGTCAGTCCGGCCGCGAAGTCGACGACGCGCTTCGCGTCACCCGGGTCCATGGAGGACAGGTTGACGATCACCGGTACGCCCTCGCGGAACAGCTCGCCGATCCCCCGCGCGTCACGGAAGCCGTCGGGGGTGACCGTCGCGATCCGGCGGCCCTGCTCGACGGCCGACTCCGACGCCACCCTGACCCGGGGGTCGGTGACCCACTGGTCACCGGGCCCGGACACCGAGCCGCCCCGGGCGGCCTCCGCGTAGTCGTCGTCGTAGTAACGCTCGTCGTCGCTGTCCTCCACGAGACCCAGCCAGGCACTCGCCTTGCGCACCGAACCCATGGACGCCTCCTTTCATCGCGGTCAGTCTGTCTTCTCTCCGCTGCCCCTATGGTCGTCCATGATGCTGACAACGCGCCAAGTGGATAGTCGCCGCGCACGGGTTTCGTGACGGTACTGGTGCAGAACATGCGTTGCACGGTCAAGGATTCAGACGGCTACCACTGCTGACTGAGTGAAAATACGACTGCCACCTCCGTACGGGTGAGCGACGGGGACGTACGGGTGAAGAATCCGGCTCGATACCATGCCGGGCAGGCACGCGTACGACACACGGGGGAAGCAGTTGTTCGGCATCGTCAGACCTTGCACGCACCGGCTGGGGGAGCGGTTCAAGGCGGAGTGGATGGCCCATCTGTGCGGGCTCTGCCTGGCACTTCGGGGTGACCACGGCCAGTTCGCCCGGATCGTCACCAATTACGACGGGCTGCTCGTCTCCGTTCTGACGGAGGCTCAGTCCGGTCCCGCCCCCGGCGCCCGCCGCACCGCGGGGCCCTGCCCCCTGCGGGGGATGCGCACGGCCCCGGTCGCCAACGGCGAGGGCGCGCGGCTCGCCGCCGCCGTCTCGCTCGTCCTGGCCTCCGCGAAGGTGAGGGACCACGTGGCCGACCGCGACGGGCTGTTGGCCCGCGCCCCCATCGCCGCGGCCGCCCGCAAGGTGGCCCGCGGCTGGGACCGGGCCGGCGCCCGCACCGGGGCCTCGCTCGGCTTCGACACGGCGGTCCTGGTCGACGCCGTGGACCGGCAGGCGGGCATCGAGACGCTGGCCGGCCTCGGCACGCCCGTCCTCGTGGTGACCGAGCCGACGGAGACGGCGACGGCCGCGGCCTTCGCCCATACCGCGCAGCTCGCCGGACGGCCAGGCAACGCCCCCGCGCTGGCCGAGGCGGGCCGGTACTTCGGCAGGCTCGCCCACCTGCTGGACGCGGTGGAGGACCAGAGCGCGGACGCCGCGGCCGGCGCCTGGAACCCGCTCACCGCCACCGGGACCTCGCTCACCGAGGCCCGGCGGCTGTGCGACGACGCCCTGCACGGCATCAGGCTGGCACTGCGCGAGGTCGAGTTCGCCGACGCGGGCCTCGCCCACCGGCTGCTCGTGCACGAGCTGCGCACGTCGGTGGACCGGGCCTTCGGCACCAGCAGCTGCGGGCACGTCGGGACGAACGCTGCCGGGCAGGGACAGGGCGGTTTCGGGCCGCCGCCGCAGGGCTATGCGCCGCAGGGTCACGCGCCGGGCGTAGCCGACCCGTACGGCAGCGCTCCGTACGGGGGCGGCAACCCCTACGGGCCGGGTGCGCCCGCCCACGCTCCGGGCGGGCCGGGCATGCCGCCGCCCATGGGCCCCGGTGGTGGCGGTGGTGGTGGCGGTGGCGGCGGGCTGCCCCCGCAGAAGCCGCGCCGCGGGCTGCTCGCCGGCTGCGCGGTGGCCCTCGGGCTGTTCTGTACCTGCCAGCTGTGCTGCACGGACCACGAGGGTCCGTGGTCGCGGAAGAAGCGCGACCCCTGGTGCGACGCCTGCGACTGCGGCAACTGCAATTGCGACTGCTGCAACTGTTGCGGCGACGGTGGCTGCTGCGACGGGTGTGACTGCGGCTGCGACTGCTGAACCCCTTTCAGATTCCGCAGGTCCGGACGGGTTACCTCGCGATTCCCGTCCGGACCGGTGTGGAAGGGGTGCGGGATGAGCGACGACGCACACGATCCGCCCGTCCACCGGCGGGAGGGGAGCGGCCGCCGGGTGGCCGCCGAGTCCGCCCCCTGCGGGCCCCTCGTGCCGACCGGCACCCTCCCGCGGACCCCGTCCGGGGAGACCCCCGGGTCGGCCGACGACCCGGAAGGTCGAATTCCGGCCGTTCCGGTGCGTCGGCGCGCGACCGGTGCCGGGGTGGTGCCGACCGCCGCCGCGGAGGACCCCGTTCGCCCCGGCGCCGAGCCCCTCGCCGGTGGCCCCGTACCCCCGGAGCCTCCGGTACGCCCGCCGGGGGCCCTGTCGCACGGAGTCCGGGAGGGGCTCGGCGCGCCGCCCGTGAACACGCCGCCCCTGGGTGCGGCCGCCTGCGAGCTGCGGCTGAAAGGCGCCCTTGCGACCGGTAACTGACGCCCCCACACTCCCGACAGTGCTTGTCAGGGACACGGCGCAAAAGCGTGCACTACCC
Source organism: Streptomyces sp. NPDC056224 (assembly GCF_042267665.1). Taxonomy (NCBI): domain Bacteria; kingdom Bacillati; phylum Actinomycetota; class Actinomycetes; order Kitasatosporales; family Streptomycetaceae; genus Streptomyces; species Streptomyces sp. NPDC056224. The sequence continues at coordinate 101,368 of NZ_JBHJTK010000015.1, read as the reverse complement.
GTGCCCCGACTGCGCCTCACGGGCTCCGGCACCCCCACGACCGCCGGGCCCCCGACCCTCTCGGAGGACGAGAAGTGAGGATCAAGAGCATCACCCGTACCAGGCTGCTCGCGGTGGCCACCGGCCTGGCCGCCGTCGCAGCGCTCGCCGCCCCCACCGTGGCGAACGCCGAACCACAGGACGGCGGATTCAGCTCCGCCCGGCTGGCCTCGGCCGGCGCCTCCGTCCTGCGCGCCGACGTCGCCGGCACCGCCTGGCACACCGACTCCGCCACCGGGACCCTCGTGGTCACCGCCGACTCCACCGTTTCCGCCGCCGACATCGCGAGAATCAAGCGCGAGGCCGGAGCCGACGCCGGGGCCCTGCGCATCGAGCGCACCCCGGGCAAGCTGACCAAGCTGATCTCCGGCGGCGACGCGATCTACGCGTCGAGCTGGCGCTGCTCGCTCGGCTTCAACGTGCGCAGCGGGAGCACCTACTACATCCTGACCGCCGGGCACTGTACCGACGGGGCGGGCACCTGGTGGACCAACTCCTCCCACACCACCACGATCGGCGCGACCGTGGGCTCCAGCTTCCCCACCAACGACTACGGCCTCATCCGCTACGACAACACCTCGCTCGCCCACCCCGGTACCGTCGGCAGCCAGGACATCACCAGCGCCGTCAACGCCACGAACGGCATGTCCGTGACCCGGCGCGGCTCCACCACCGGTACCCACAGCGGCACGGTGACCGGCCTCAACGCCACCGTCAACTACGGCGGCGGCGACATCGTCTACGGCATGATCAAGACCAACGTCTGCGCCGAACCCGGCGACAGCGGCGGCCCCCTCTACTCGGGCACCCGAGCGGTCGGCCTCACCTCCGGCGGCAGCGGCAACTGCTCCTCGGGCGGGACCACCTTCTTCCAGCCCGTGGTCGAGGCCCTCAACGCCTACGGGGTCAGCGTGTACTGATCCCGGAGGGCGGGTAGGAGACCCGCCCGGCCTACGGCACAATCGTGAGCCCCCGCCCGAACTGCCGGGCGGGGGTTCGTCTTTGGGGGGAGAGACGCGCATGACCAGTGCACCATCCGGGCGGGGAGGCCCCTTCTCCGACGCCCAACGGCGCATCCGGCGCAACCGCTGGCTCTTCACGGCACCCCTGGTGCTGCTGTGTGTGCTGGTCGTCATCCTCCTATGGGAGATCGTGCGCGGGAACATACCCGAAGCCACCCGGACCCACTGGCCCTGGCGGCTCCAGCTGATGAGCGCTGAACCGCTGGCGAGCCTGCTGGCCGTCGCGGCCGGCGCCGTGCTGGCAAGGGCCCAGTACGCGCGAGCGATCCGCCCGGTGCTCGGGTGGCGGTCCGAATTCGAGCCTGGGCTCCTCCCGGGCCCCGGGAAGGCCTGGAAGGTGGGCGTCCTCAACGGCGGCCAGAACAACGCGGTCCTGGAACAAGTGGACTACCACCTGGTACTGGACAGGAACCCGGTCGACGAACCGGGCTCCGGAGTGGAGTGGGTGGGCCTGACCACCCTCGGTGAGCAGTTGGCCGACGCGGGTCTGCGGGCCGCCGTCGACTTCCGGATCGTGTACTTCGGAGTCGGGTACCCGATGGTGGCGACCGGTTCGCACGAGGCCATCCCGGTGGGGATGTTCTCGAAGCGGTTCATCGGCGAGGTGCGGGCGCTCTACATGCGCATCCGGGTCACGGACGGCGTCGGGGACATGCACGAGCGCATCATCGACTGCCTCAAGGGCGCCCGGGAATCGGTGGTGGCGCCCGTGGAAGAGGAACCGCCGGTCATAGAAGCCAGTCCAGGGCTTCCGGCAGCGCGTACTGAGCCGCAAAGTGGCCCGCCCCCGGCTTGAGTACGGCGGTGCGGTTCGGGATGTGCCGGCTGAGCCAGCGGAAATGCCCCAGGGGTGAGAAGGCGTCCTCGCCGCCGCGCCAGAGCAGGACCCGTCCGGGGATCGAGGCGGGATCGAACCCCCAGGGCCGGCAGAAGGCCAGGCTGTCGTCCAGCCAGCCGCGGGCGGAGACGCGCAGCGACTCCCGGTAGCTGTCCAGGATCGACTGGCGCACCTGGCCGTCCGCGAGGACGCGCAAGTCGTCGCCGGCGAGTTCCTTCCGCAGCTCTTCGAGCAGCCGGCCGGGATCACGGCTGATCGCGGCCGCCCGGGGCGTGAGCCGGCGCTCCAGGGCCGCCGGATCGCTGACCGCGAGGGCGTAGTGCTCCGCGTTGTGGGGGGTCATTCCGGCGAACCAGTCGAGTCCGGCTCCGTCCCACGGTGCGAGGCTGACCAGGGCGGCCGTCCCCGTCACCCGCTCCGGCAGCAGCGCCGCGCAGGCGAGGGCGTGCGGACCGCCCCCGGAGCGGCCGACGACGGCGAAGGTGTCCACGCCCAGGGCGTCCGCCACGGCCGCGGAATCCCCGGCGGCATCGGCCACCGTGCGCCCCGGGGAGCGCTCGGAGTCCCCGTAGCCGGGCCGGTCGTAGGAGAAGAAGCGGACGTCCGGACGGATCTCCGTGATGTCGCGCAGCGCGCTCCCGAGCCGGCATCCCGGCATTCCGTGGTGCAGGAGCACAGGCACTCCGTCCGGCGCTCCCCAGACCTCGGCCACGATCAGACGGCCGTCTTCTGCCTTCACCTCGACGCGCACCACACCTCCGCGGTCTTTCAGCTTCCTGTCGATGTCCCTAGTCTCATGACGACAGCTCTCTTGATGGAAACACAGCCACGAACCGGAGAGGGACCCGTGACGACCAACCAGAAGCAGCAGCCCGCCGTCCCGATGGTGCCGCAGGAGCACCGCGCCGCCCGGCCCAGCCTGTCCTCGCTCACCACGGGAGGCGCGGACACCGACCGGCGCATCGCCCGGGTGCTCCCCGAGGTGACCGCTCCCGGCGCGCGGACGGTCACCTTCAACTCCTCCCTCTGAGCGCGGCAGCGCACCCGTCGCGATGGAGCCCACCGGGGACGGCGCCGTACGCCTCGTCCCCTTCCGCGAGTTCGTGGTCAAGGTGCACAGCAGATGCGACCTCGCGTGCGACCACTGCTACGTCTACGAGCACGCGGACCAGAGCTGGCGGCAACAGCCCAAGGCGCTCTCCGAACCGGTGGCGCAGCGGGTGGCGGCACGACTCGCCGAGCACGCGGCCACCCACGGCCTGCCCTCGCTGACCGTCATCCTGCACGGCGGCGAGCCCCTGCTGGCCGGCCCCGCCCGGCTGCGGACGCTGTGCGAGGCGCTCACCCGCGCCCTCGACGGGGTGGCCGCACTCGATCTGCGCATCCATACCAACGGGCTCCGGCTGGGCGTCCCCTTCCTCGACCTCTTCTCCGAGTACGGGGTCAGGGTCGGGGTGTCCCTCGACGGCGACCGCACGGCCAACGACCGGCACCGCCGCTTCGCGGACGGCCGCACCAGCCACCCCCTGGTCCTCAAGGCGCTCGAACTGCTCAGGCAGGAGCGCTACCGTCACCTGTACCAGGGCCTGCTCTGCACGGTGGACGTCGGCAACGACCCCCGCGCGGTGCTCGACGCGCTCACCTCGCTCGAACCGCCCCGCATCGACTTCCTGCTGCCGCACGCCACTTGGGAGACGCCCCCGGCCCGTCCCGACGGGCGGCCCGATGCCTACGCCCGGTGGCTCCTGCGCGCCTTCGACCACTGGGAGGCGCAGGGCAGGCCGGTGCCCGTCCGGCTGTTCGATTCGCTCCTGAGCACCCTGCGGGGCGGGCCGAGCCTGACGGAGTCGCTCGGCCTGGCGCCCACGGACCTGGTCGTCGTCGAGACCGACGGCACGCTGGAGCAGGCCGACTCGCTCAAGACCGCCCACGAGGGCGCCGCCGCCACCGGTTTCGACGTCTTCCGCCACAGCTTCGACGAGGTGGCCGCCCACCCCGGCATCCGGGCCCGGCAGGCGGGCCTCGCGGGGGTCAGCGCCGAATGCCGCCGGTGCCCCGTGGTGCGTTCGTGCGGCGGGGGGCTCTACGCGCACCGCTACCGGGCCGCGAACGGGTTCGACAACCCCTCCGTCTACTGCGCCGACCTGCGGGAACTGGTGGAGGGGGTCGAAGCGCGCACCGCCCCCGCCGTCATCGCGCCCGAGGTCGCCGAGCCCGCCGCCCTCCTGGCCTCCCAGCACGAGCTGACCCGGGTACTGCTGGCCCGGCTGCACAGCGACATGGCGGAGGCCGCGGGCGAGGACTGGCAGCACTCCTGGGAGCTGCTCGCGGCCGTGGAGACCGCGGCGCCGGACGCCCTGAACGCCGTACTGGACCATCCGTACACCCGTGCGTGGGTGCTCGCCGCCCTGGCTTCCGTACGCCGGGGGCGGCCCCCGGGAGCGGAGCCGGCCCGGCAGTTGTCCGCGCTGGCCGCGGCGGCCGTGGTGCGGGGACGGCTGGAGACGACCGCGACCGTGGTCCACCGGGGTGGCGCGCTGTACCTGCCCACGCTCGGCCTGCTGCGCACCGGCCCGTCCGCCGAGGAGGGGCGGCGGGTCGGGATCAGGGCCGCCGACGGGGGGTTCTCCGTACGGGAAGGCGGCACCGAAACCCGCTTCGGGCTGTTCCGGGAGGCTCCGCGCTGGCAGCCCGTACGGGTCTTCCCGGGAACCGGGGCGTGGGTGGGACCGATGGCGCTGGAGGACCTCGACCCGTACCGCGACTGTTTCTCCCGGCCGCCCGCGCCGAGGCTGGACGAAGCCGGAGCCGAGGGCTGGCAGCGCCGGCTCCGCGCGGCCTGGGCGCTGCTGGACCGCACGGTGCCGGCCCTGGCGCGGGAGACCGCGGCCGGCCTGGGCACGCTCACACCCCTGGCGGGCGGAGCGGGTGCCGGCCCGGGGGGCGCGGGGCGGTGCGGACCCGGCGCGCTGGGCGTGCCCTGCCCGGCGGGGGTGCGCGGGACCGCCCTGGCACTCCTCACCGGGCGGCGGCGGGCCCGGCTGCGCGAGCTGACCGAGGTGGCCGACCTGTACGCGCTGGACGGGGAGTGGTTGCACGAATCCCCTGGGCGGGAGCGGCCGGTGCCGGTGTCGGAGCTGCTGGCCGATGTGTACGCGCGGGTGGCGGCCGAGCGGTACCGGCGGGCGGAGGAGCTCGGGGGCAGGTACGGCGACGGCGACGGCGACGGGGACGGGGACGGGGATGCGCTCAAGCGCGCCCTGGACCGGCTGTCCGGTGCGGCGGAGCTGACGGTGAGCGGCAAAGCGGTCGTGGGCGAACTGCGCCGGGAGTTCGAGTCGGGGGCCGTGGGCGATACGGCGAAGGGGGCCGCGGCCGGGGAGAAGTGACCACCGCGGGCGGGCGGGTGGGCCGGTTGCGGACACGGGGCCGGCCCGGCGCGAGGAACGGCCGGGTGGCCCTCTGTCACGCGCGGGGGACGAGCGGTGCCGCCGCCGGGCGGGCCGCTCCAGGGGCGGGCGCGCTCCAGGCCCGGTCCTGCTCCAGGGCCGGGCGCGGTCCAGGGCCCGGTCCCGCTCCAGGGCCGGGCGCGGTCCGCGCCGCGCCGGCCCAGCGCCGCCCGGGTGCTCGGCCCGGCCGGCGGGGCGAGCAGCTCCGAGGGCCGGGCGGTCACGTCCAGGTGCGCGAAACGGCCCTAGCGGCGCTGGACCACGCCTTTGGCCGGCCCGTCCGGTGGCCCGGGCCCGGTCGTCGGGTTCCGCCCGCAGCGTGGACCGCAGTGCGCCCTCCCGGGATGCGGCGCGGCGATCGCGCCGCCCGGGCGGACTCGGCGGGCTCCGGGGTGTTCAGCGGGGGTCCGCTGCCTCGTCGGCGCCGGGCGTGTGCGCGAACTGCGCGACGGAGGGCGCGTCATCCGGCAGCCCGCTGCCCACGGCCGCCCCCGGCCGGCCCCTGCGGAACGCCGCGCAGGCCAGCGTGACCGCGGAACCGAGCACCGCCCAGCCCGCCAGCACCAGCATCGGCCCGGCGACGTCGTTGCCCTTGAAGTACGTGATGGAGCGCGCGGCGTACGTACCGGCGCCCGGGGGCAGGGCCGGGCCGATGGTCCTCCAGAACGGCGGCAGCAGCGGGTACGGGTAGGCACCGCCCGCGCTCGGGTTGCCGAGCACCACGACCAGCAGGATCGCCAGACCGATGCCGACCACTCCCGCCAGCCCCTGGAAGGCCAGCGTGATCGCGCCGACCGCGAAGACGACCAGGGTCCCCAGCCCCCACAGGCCCATGAGGGAGCCGGGCAGCGCGTCCAGGACCGGGCCGGCGATGACCGCGCCGAGCAGCCCGGCGGCGATCGCGTACACGAGCAGCGCGCCGAGCCGGACGACGGCGCGGGCGGAGTTCGCGGGCCGGGCGCCCGCGCTGATCGCGAGGATCGCGGCGCACAGGTAGCCGCCCACGCACCAGCCGACGACCAGGTAGAAGGAGCTCAGGCCGCGGCTGTCGCCCTCGTGGGCCGGGGCCACGTCGATGACCCGGACCGTCCGCCCCTGGGCCCTTTCGGCCGCGCCGACCACCCCTTCGAGGGCTTGCGAGAGCGCGGCTCCGGCGCCGGAGGCGACCAGCAGCCGGTCGGTCCGGCCGGCCGGGTCGATGATCAGCGCGCCGTCCACCTCCCGGTCCTGGATCAGGCCGACCGCGGCGGCCTCGTCCCCGGCCGTACGGGGGTCGAGCGGTTTGCCGGGCAGGCCGGCGAGCTGCTGCGCGGACCGTTCGGCGACCTGGGCGAGGGGGGCGGTCACGGCGATCGGGATCTCGCTGGGCTTTGGGTGGTGGAAGGCGCCGATGTACGAGGTGACGAAGGCGAGCTGGAGCGCCAGCACCCCCAGGACCAGCAACGCCGCCCGGGTGGTCACGGCGTCCTTGATCTCGGCGAGGAAGCCGCCTGACGGGTCCGCGTCGGTGGTCTGGGTGGGCTGGGTCATGTCTCACACGCTCGGCGTACCGGGGGCGGTACGCAGCAGGGGCGGGCCGAATGGATGACCTGGACGGACGCCCCGGACGATGCCCCGTACCGAGGTCCGCGATGCCCCGTACCGAGGTCCGCGCGATGCCCGGGACGGAGGTCCCGCACCGGCGTCCCGGACGAACCGAATGGTCGAACAAGTGTTTCGCACGGATATTCGAATTGCTCTATGGTGGATGACGGGGGGAGGTTCATCGAGCGAAGCAGGAGGCCGCGGGTGCCCGGTTTTACGCATCTGCACACCGTTTCGGGGTTCTCCATGCGCTACGGAGGCTCGCACCCGGAACGACTGGCGGAGCGTGCCGCCGAGCGGGGCATGGACGCCCTCGCCCTGACCGACCGCGACACCCTGGCGGGCGCGGTCCGGTTCGCCAAGGCGTCCGCGAAGGCCGGCATCCGGCCCCTGTTCGGTGTGGACCTGGCCGTGTCGCCTGCCGCGTCGCCCGCAGGACCGCCCGCCGCGGGCCCGGCCGGGCCGGGGGGACCGGCCGGGTCCAGGGCCTCGGCGGGGCCGGCCGGCTTCGCCGAGGCCTCGTACCGGCGGCGCAACCCCGTCAAGGGCGGGGCCTTCATCGACGAGTCCGCCCCGCGCGCGGTGTTCCTCGCCCGCGATGGGGCCACCGGATGGGCCGAGCTGTGCCGGATGGTCACCGCCGCCCACGCGGGGGGCGGTGACGCGGGACGGCAGCCGGTGCTGCCCTGGAGCGCCCTGCGCGGCGAGGGCGTCTTCGTCCTGCTCGGGCCCGGCTCCGAGACGGGGCGGGCGCTCGCCGCGGGCCGCCCCGACCGGGCCGCCCGGCTGCTCGCGCCCTGGCGGGAGGTCTTCGGCGACTCCCTGCGCCTGGAGGCCGTCCACCACGGCCGCACCGGCACCGGACCCGGCTCGCTCCGGCTGGCCGCCCGTACCGTCGGCTTCGCCGCCGAGCAGGGCGTCCCGGCCGTGCTGACCAACGCCGTCCGCTACGCCGACCCCGGCCAGGGGCCGGTCGCCGACATCCTCGACGCGGCCCGCCGCCTGGTCCCCGTCGACCCCCGCGCCTCCCTCGACAGCGGCGAACGCTGGCTCAAGGACCCCGGCGCCATGGCCGGGGCGGCCGACCGCATCGCCCGGGCCGCCGGCCTGGGCCCCGCCGACGCGCGGCGCCTCCTCGCGGAGACCCGGCGCACCGCCGAAGCCTGCGCGGTGGACCCCGAGGACGACCTCGGCATGGGATCCGTCCACTTCCCCGAGGCCCGCCTCGTCGGCGCGGCCCACCGCAGCGCCCAGCGGGTCCTCGCCTCCCGCGCCGCGGCCGGCATGGTGCTGCGCGGCTACGCGGACGACCGCGCGTACTGGGAGCGGATGCACCACGAGCTCGACATCATCGCCTACCACGGCTACGCCTCGTACTTCCTGACGGTCGCCCAAGTGGTGGACGACGTACGGGAGATGGGCATCCGCGTGGCCGCCCGCGGCTCCGGCGCCGGCTCCCTCGTCAACCACCTGCTCGGGATCGCGCACGCCGACCCCGTCGAGCACGGCCTGCTGATGGAGCGCTTCCTGTCCAAGCGCCGGCGCGTCCTGCCCGACATCGACATCGACGTGGAGTCCGCCCGCAGGCTGGAGGTCTACCGGCGGATCATCGGCCGGTTCGGCGCCGAGCGCGTGGCCACCGTCTCCATGCCCGAGACCTACCGGGTCCGCCACGCCATCCGCGACGTCGGCGCCGCCCTGTCCATGGACCCGGCCGCCGTCGACCGGCTCGCCAAGGCCTTCCCGCACATCCGGGCCCGCGACGCCCGCGCCGCGCTGGAGGAGCTCCCCGAACTGCGCGACGTACGCAGGGAGTCGCACGGGCGGCTGTGGGAGCTCGTCGAATCGCTCGACGCGCTGCCGCGCGGGATCGCCATGCACCCGTGCGGGGTGCTGCTCTCCGACGCCTCCCTGCTCGCCCGTACCTCCGTGGTCCCCACCAGCGGCGAGGGCTTTCCCATGTCCCAGTTCGACAAGGACGACGTGGAGGACCTCGGGCTGCTCAAACTCGACGTGCTGGGCGTACGGATGCAGTCCGCGATGGCGCACGCCGTCGCGGAGATCCGGCGCGGTACGGGGGAGGAGCTCGACCTGGACGACCCGGCGCAGGTGCCGCCGGGCGACCGGGCCACGTACGAGCTGATCCGCTCGGCCGAGACGCTGGGCTGCTTCCAGATCGAGTCCCCGGGCCAGCGGGACCTGGTGGGACGGCTCCAGCCGTCGACCTTCCACGACCTGGTGGTCGACATCTCCCTCTTCCGGCCGGGACCGGTGGCCGCCGACATGGTGCGGCCGTTCATCGAGGCCCGGCACGGGCGGGCGCAGGTGCGCTTCCCGCACCCGGACCTGGCGGACGCGCTGCGCGAGACGTACGGGGTGGTGGTCTTCCACGAGCAGATCATCGAGATCGTGAACATCCTGACCGGCTGCGGGCGGGACGAGGCGGACCGGGTGCGGCGCGGGCTGTCCGACCCGCAGTCGCAGGGGCGGATCAAGGTCTGGTTCGCGGCGAAGGCGGGCGAGCGCGGCTATCCGGTGGAGGTGATCGGCCGGGCCTGGGAGATCGTGGAGGCCTTCGGCAGCTACGGCTTCTGCAAGGCGCACGCGGTGGCCTTCGCGGTGCCCACCTACCAGTCCGCGTGGCTGAAGGCGCACCACCCGGCGGCCTTCTACGCCGGGCTGCTGACCCACGATCCGGGGATGTACCCGAAGCGGCTGCTGCTGGCGGACGCGCGGCGGCGGGGCGTGCCGGTACTGCCGCTGGACGTGAACCGGTCGGCGGCCGCCCATCGCATCGAACTGGTGTCCGATGCACCTCGGGTGTGGGGGCTGCGGCTCGGGCTGTCCGACGTCCACGGCATCAGTGAGGCCGAGGCGGCCCGGATCGAGACCGGACGGCCGTACGCCTCCCTGCGCGACTTCTGGGACCGGGCGCATCCGGGCCGCCCGGTGGCCGAACGCCTCGCGCAGGTAGGGGCTTTGGACGCCTTCGGCGCCAACCGGCGCGATCTGCTGCTGCACCTGACCGAACTGCACGGGGCGCAGCGGGCGGCCGGTGTGCGCGGTCCCCAACTCCCCTTGGAGGGCGGCCGGTCCACGGCCTCCGTCGGGCTGCCCGACCTGACCGACGCGGAACGGCTCAGTGCCGAGCTGGGCGTCCTCGGCATGGACGCCTCGCGGCACCTGATGGCGGACCACCACGCCTTCCTGGCCGAGCTCGGGGTGATCCCGGCCCGGCGGCTGCGGGATGCCGGGCACGGGCAGACGGTCCTGGTCGCGGGGGCCAAGGCGGCCACCCAGACCCCGCCGATCCGGTCCGGGAAGCGGGTCATCTTCACCACGCTGGACGACGGGACGGGCCTGGTCGACCTGGCCTTCTTCGACGACAGCCACGAGGCCTGCGCGCACACCGTCTTCCACTCCTTCCTGCTGCTGGTCCGGGGCGTCGTGCAGCGGCGGGGCCCGCAGAGCCTGAGCGTGGTCGGGGCGGCGGCCTGGAACCTGGCCGAGCTGGTGGAACTGCGGGCGGCCGGCGGGCTGGACGCGGTCGCGGCCCGGCTGGCGGAGCCGCTGCCCACCGCGCCCGCGCCCGCACCCGCGCCCGCTACCGGGCCGCCCGCTACCGCGACGACGGCCGGCGGCCGCCGCATCCGGCTGTCCACGGGGTACGAGATGAACCCCTGGGCCGACCTCCAGCCGCCGGGCGACGGCCCCGCGACCGGACGCAAGCTGTGGCACTCCAGCCCGGGGAGCGCGGGATGAGCACCGTGATGTGCCTGCGGCTGCACCCCGCCGACGGCGGTCCGCTCGGGGCGGACGCCTACGCCGGGGTGCTCGCGCTGCTCGGCGGGATCACCCCCGCCGTGCAGGCCCTGCCGCCCGACGCGGCCCTCGCCGATGTCCGGGCCGCCCTGCGGTACTTCGGCTGCGACGCCGCCGGGCTGTCCTCCGTGGTCCGGGTCCGGGCCCTCGCCCTGTACGGCGTGGACGCCGCGATCGGCGTGGCCGGCAACCCCATGCTGGCCCGGGCCGCGGCCCGCGAGGCCCGGCCCGGGGCGACCCTGGTGATCCCCGACGAGCCCGCCGCAGCAGCCGGGTTCCTGGCCGGCAAGCCGGTCGCCGCCCTCGACGGCGTCGGCCCCAAGGCCGCCCGCACCCTGTGCTCCTACGGCCTCGACTCCGTCGGCAGGGTCGCCGCCGCCCCGCCCGCCGCCCTGCGGCGGATCCTCGGCGCCCGGCTCGGCCGCGAAGTGCAGGAGCGCGCCCTCGGCATCGACCCGACCCCCGTCCGGCCGGGGGCGGCCGCCCGCGCCATCGCCGCCGAGCGGACCTTCGAACGGGACGAGCTGGATCCCGTACGGCACCGGCGGGCCCTGCTCTCGCTGACGGAGGAGCTCGGCGCGAAGCTCCGTACCCTTCGTACACAAGGACAGGGCCCGGGGCAGGTCTGCCGCACCCTCTCGCTCACCGTCCGCTGCGCCGACCGCACCACGCTCACGCGGACCCGCACCCTGGCCGAACCCACCGCGCACTCCGCCGCCCTGACCGCCACGGCCTACGCCCTGTACGCCGGGCTGGGCCTGCAGCGGGCCCGGGTCCGGGCGCTGTCCCTGCGGGCCGAGGACCTGACCCCGGCCGAACGGGCCGCGCGGCAGCTCAGTCTGGACCCCGAGGACGAGAAGGCCCGCCGCCTGGAAGCCGTCACGGACCGCGTCCGCGCCCGCTTCGGGCCGCACGCCATCGCCCGCGGCACGCTCGCGGCGTGACGCATACCGCCGGAGGATCGCACGACACGCGAGTTTTTACCGACGCGTAACTTCCCTGTGTTGCTACTCACCCGTAATTTGGCGGCAGCAGCGCCCCCTTGTGATCCGGATCACGGGACACCCCCACGCCCCATCCCCTTGAGTCGATCCGCAAGGAGATCACACGATGCTGCCCTGGAGACGCCTGCTCCGCCCGCTGGCCGTCCTCGCCCTCACCGCCGCCGCGCTCGTCGCCCCCACCGGCGCCGCGCAGGCCGCGTCCGCACCCAGCAGCGGCTGGAACAACTGGTCCTGCAAGCCGTCAGCCGCGCACCCGCGCCCCGTCGTGCTCGTGCACGGCACCTTCGGCAACTCCATCGACAACTGGCTCGGCCTCGCGCCGTACCTCGTGCACCGCGGATACTGCGTCTACTCGCTCGACTACGGGCAACTGCCCGGCGTGCCCCTCTTCAACGGGCTCGGACCCATCGACAAGTCCGCCGGCCAGCTCGACGTCTTCGTCGACAAGGTGCTCGCCGCCACCGGCTCCGCCAAGACCGACGTCATCGGGCACTCGCAGGGCGGCATGATGCCGCGCTACTACCTCAAGTACCTCGGCGGCGCCGCCAAGGTCAACGCGCTCGTCGGCCTCGCCCCCGACAACCACGGCACCACCCTGCTCGGCCTCACCCAGCTGCTCCCGTACTTCCCCGGGGCCGAGGACCTGATCAGCACCGCGACCCCGGGCCTCGCCGACCAGATCGCCGGATCCGCCTTCCAGACCAAGCTGAACGAGGGCGGGGACACCGTGCCCGGGGTGAAGTACACGGTGATCGCGACCAAGTACGACGAGGTGGTCACGCCGTACCGGAGCGCCTTCCTGGACGGGCCGAACGTGAAGAACGTCGTGCTCCAGGACCTGTGCGTCCTGGACCTCTCGGAGCACGTCGCCATCGGTCTCACGGACCGGATCGCCTGGCACGAGGCGCTGAACGCCCTCGACCCGGCACACGCCGAACGGACCACCTGCGCGTCGGTCTTCGACTGACCGACGCACAAGCGGCCCGGGGCGCGGACCAGCGGCCCGCGGGGGCGTGGGGCGGGGACCCCCGCGCGGGGCCCCCCGCCCCCCCGCGGCCGGGGCCCCCCCCACAAAACGCCCCCCCCCCC
>NZ_JBHJTK010000015.1:87234-88511 GCF_042267665.1 Streptomyces sp. NPDC056224 | reverse complement strand
CTTGGTTTTGCGAGGCCCCCCCGACCCCGCGCCCGGGGGGGGGCCCCGGCGCCCGGGGGGGGCGTGGGGGGGCACCGGCCGCGAGGCGCCCCCGGCCGCACGGCGGCGGGCCAGCCCGAACATCACGGCCGCGCCCACGGTCAGGGCGCCGGCCCCGGCGATCGCGATCGCCGGAGTGGCGCCGTTGCCGCCGGTCTCGGCGAGGTTGTGGGTCTGCGCGGACTGCGACGCCAACGGTGTGGCCGCGGCCTGTCCGTTCGTCTTCGGGTCGTTGTCACCATGACCGCCGTGCTCCACCGTGGACTTGTCCGCGCCGGCGGCGATCTGCAGGTCCGTCGGGGCCGAGGGGGCGGCACTGGCGCCGGGCTTCGAGCCGGGCGCGGCGCCGGTTCCGGCGGTCGGTGCGGCGCTGGTCCCGGCGGTCGGTGCGGTGCTCGTTCCGGTGCTCGTTCCGGTGCTCGGCTTGGAGCCCGCACCGCCGCCGCTGTCCTTGCCGAAGACCACGTCCGAGCAGGTGTAGAAGGCCTCCGGGCTGTCCGAGCGCTGCCAGATGCTGTAGATCAGGTGGCGGCCGGACTTGTTGGGAACGGTGCCGGAGAACACGTAGTCGCCGTTCTGCATACCCGGGTCGGTGGCCTTCGCGAACGGCGCGGGCTCCAGGTCGGACCACTTCAGCGGCTTCGCCGGGTCGTACCCGTCCTTCGTCACGTACAGCTCGAAGGAACCCTTGTGGGGCGCCGTCCCCTTGTAGCGGAAGGTGTGCGCGCCCGCCGTCATCGGGCTCGCCGGCCAGTCGGCGCGCGCCAGGTCCAGCCCCTTGTACTTGGCGTTGCCCGCCGAGCACAGCTGGCCGTCCGGGATCAGCGTCTTGCTCTTCCCGGCGGCGTTGGCGATGTTCACGGCGTTCCAGTCGTAGAACGCCTGCGTCCCGCTCGCCGCGACCGCCGCCTTGCACGCCGCCGAGCGCGGGGACTCCGGGCCCTCCGCGTAGCAGGCCGCCACCCGGCTGACCGGGTCCGTCATCGAGCCGTGGGCGGCCGCGGGAGCGGCGGCGAACGCGGCCAGGGCGAGCGGGGCCAGCCCGATGACGGCGGGGCCGGCGATACGGGTGGCGGTGCGGCGTGCGGACATGGATGGATCTCCTTCGGGCACAAGACTGGGGTGCGCCAGCGGAATCGGAATGCGGCCCCGTGGCGCCCCGGGCCCCGTCGGGCGCCTTTCGGACCGATAAAGACTGTCGCGGCTGCCGCGGGGCGGGTAGAACTCCACCAATGACC
>NZ_JBHJTK010000015.1:0-87224 GCF_042267665.1 Streptomyces sp. NPDC056224 | reverse complement strand
TGGGGGGGCGCCCCGGCGCCCGCGCGCGGGCCCCCCCGGCCCCCCCCCCCCCCCCCCCCACGTCCGGCCCTTCCTGTCCTGGCCCGGTCAAGCTAGCCCGCCGAACCGCGGCTTCCACCGGGTTCGGGCCCCTGGAAGTGATCCTTAGGCTCCGCTTAAGGAAGCGGTAAGCAGGACCCAAGGAAGGGGGGCCGCGGAGCCCTTCCAACCCAAGGGATCTGGCTCCCCACCGTCCAGGTCAGTCCAGGAGAATCCGCCCCGTGTCGCCCCCGGTGGCTCCCCATCTGGCTCCCCGCCACCTGCGCCTGCCTGGGTGGCCTCCCGTAACTCCGAGCGCTGCCCATGCCCTCAGTCGGCCAAAGGCAGCGACGCTTGGCAAACGTCGCCGTCAGGTAGTGCCGTCACTCCAGAAGGGAATGGCCTACAAGGGCCGCCTCGACATGGAAGGGTGGAGCGACTCCGTACCAAAGGGGGAAGCCATGTACGTTCCGTCGGACGGGCCCGCAGATCGATTCGTGCCGGCGCCTGGCGGCCTTCATCGGCTGCACCTTGTCGAATACGAAGGCGACCTGCGTCTCTGTGAAGACGAGACAGGGTTGCTTGTTGGCCCGACTGATCGGCGGCTTCAGCGAGCTGGGCTCTACGTGACCAACGTGCGGGGGGTCAAGTACTACACGGAGGCAGCCCGCCGGGCTGATCTGAGCCCAGGGCGCCCTTTGCGGCTCGTGCCCGAGCCGGACAACCCCCATGCCCCCTTTGCCGTGGCAGTACATCCCAACTACGGCAAGGAGCCGATCGGCTACGTGAACAAGCAGAAGGCTCGCCACTGGTGCAAGCTCATTGCAGGCGGGGCAAGCCTCACAGCGGTGAGTTTGCGCGGGACGGGACCGGGAGTGGACTGCGAGGCAGTTGCCGTCTTGGCGGCCGCCCCCGAGGTGGTTGCCCACCTCATGTCGCCGCGGCCGCCTGCCCTCCCTCGGCCGGTCCACTTGCAATAGCGCGGCAGTGGGCCCGCGCTTGACCCTGAGCGCCGCGTGCCGCCAGACGCGACCATCCCCGCGTGCGCGAAAGGCAGTAGGCCACCTGTTCACGCTCAGCGTGAGTGCTCCGGCATCCTGACGGGCTCCTTCACTTGGTTGAGACAAGCGTCGTAGAGCACCCCGAAAGCCGCCACCCCGGCCCGCCAGTTCCCACGTGGGGTAGGCCAGGTGAGTTCCCTGGTAGCTGGTGGGGGTGTGAGTGGGCTGCTCGCCCTCCTTCACCAGTCGGGCGCGGATGTAGACATGGGCGCCAACCGCCAGACCATGGGCTGCTGCTACTGCTGCGGGTTCCTCAACCGGGATTTGAACTCACGACCTCTTCGTCCCGAATGACGTCCGGGCCAGACCCGGAGGTGGCGCCGAACCTGTTTACGCAGGTCAAGACCTTGGCTTGAGCTGGTCTCGCCTGGCCTGAGGGAGGCTACGGAAGAGGCCTTTCTCCCAGCTTTCTCCCAGCACTCGCTGGCAACTGGTCCGGGTGGCAGCTGCCTCACGACGAAGTCTCTGGCCCCGACCAGAGCTGCGGATCCAGCGGGACTGGCTCTTGGGCGTCTCACCACGGGCCCGCCGCATCCCGCTGTACCAATCCGGGCAACTCCGAGCGGCCGCCAACATCCTTTGCCAGCATTACGGTCTGGCGACCTCCACCTCCCCGGCCCCTTTCGATCCAGAAGGACCCATCTTGAAGAAGGTCATTTCCATACCGCTCGCTGCTCTCGGTGCTCTGGCACTGTCCGCTTGTGGGCCTGCGGATGGCAGCGCCAAGCCGGCCGCCGACGTGTCGCCCACGCTGGCGCAGCCCGCGCCGTCTTTGTCGCTGGCCGCTCAGACCGTGGACTTGTCCTGCGCCACGAACGACCCGTCCGGCAAGAAGGTCCCCCTGGCGGCGGGTTACCGGGTCCTTAAGCCGGGTGACACGGCTACCGGCGGCAAGAAGTTCGACATCACGGTGAAGGAGGTCACAGACCCCTTCAGGATCGGCAACGAATTCATCCGCAAGGACGTGGAGGAGGCTGGGAAGCGCGCTATCGGCCTCGCCCTGTCGGTGACCAATAAGACGAGCGAGCCGCAGAAGCTGGACGAGGCCATCTTCTCCGCGGCCGTCGACGAGGACCTGAACTGCTCCAGGGCTGAGGCGATGGGGATCATGATGGGCGTGGACGACCCCAAGGCCAACCTCTACTCGGCTGAGCCTCTGGGCAAGAACCTGGGCGCGGGCAAGACCACGGATCTTCACCTGGTGTACGAAACAGGAAACGACATCAAGAAGCTGACCCTGTACTTCGTCACCGGCTCCGAGACGGCCCCTGAGGTCTCCTCCAGCGTCGCCCTATAGCCCGTGTCTCCCCTTGATAGGGTGCCGAGTTGATCGGATCCGCCTGTCCGGTAAGTGATCTCTGATGTGATGTGGAGCCGGATCGACTGAGCCAGGCTGCTGGTACTGCCGGGCGCTCCCAGTACGTGTGGGCGCCCGGCCGAGATGCGGCACTCACCTCGTGCACGAACGACTCGTCCAACTTTGTCTGACGACTGATTAGTCTCGAACGACGTCCGGTCAAGACTGGGGACATGGCCTTGGCTGCGTATGTGCAGGTCAAGTACGCGGCTTGCATTGGTCGGGTCAGGCGTGAGGAAGCCGTCGGGAGGAGACTGTCTCTCAGGCGTCCTCATACTGAGGACTGTCTTCGCAAGCCCGCGGTTCTACAGCTTGGGGAAGCTCTTCTCCAGCCACTGCCGGACAGTGCCGACGGTGGTACGGCCGTCCTGCCGCAGAGCGTCAATGATGTCCCGGCCGGAGACGAGAACGATGGGGTGGCCGTCCTCGTGCACTTCTTCCTGCACCTGTTTGTGGAAGTAGGACGTCGTCACGAGTACGCCGAAGTTCCGGTGTCGGATCCTGGAGATCAGGCGTGAGACTTCTCGGACGCCGACGGAGCTGGCCGCTCCGTAACACTTTGCTTCCAGGGCGAAGTCGATAGCGATGCGGCTTGCCGCCGGCCCCAGTCCGTAGGTGCCTACGGCGTCGCGGCCGCCGTCCCGGCTCGGCCGGGTCAGGTCCACCGGCCCGGTGTTCCGCGCGATCAGTCGCCAGACGGCCACGGCACAGGCCTCGAAGTCGTGCTCTCGGCCGCGGAAGTACCCCCGGATTTCCTCCAGCATCGCCGTACCCGCCGCATCCTCCGGAAGCTGGTCCGCCCGCGACCGGATCACAGTCGTGACCGGCGCCATCAGCGGGCGGTAGACACGGCCCTCGACCCACGTACGCCACACGTCTGGGCACCCCCCGCCAAGAGGATCCCCGCCAGCCAGCAGGTGCTGGATCCAGGCCCGGGGAACCAGGTCCTGATCGAGCACGGTGAAGTGCGAGCGGTAGTTCTGGAATCGCAGTCCCGCCGTTGCCCGCCAGATGGCTGCCAGCTCATCGTCCGAGGCCAGGGTCGGGCCGCCCGGGGCGAGGAGCCCTCGAAAGAGTACGGAGCGGCCTGCTGGCCCGGCCTTCTCGAACAAGAAGAAGGGAGGCACCTGAGCCCGGTCCGATGCGGTGCCGTGGGAGGCCGCGAAGACATCGCGCAGCAGGACGTTCCCCGACCGCGGCGTGCTGTGGAGGCCCTGGCCGGGCTTCCGGTTGTCACCGTAGTAGGTGAACGTTCCCGTCTCCACGTCCAGGTGATCAGGCCAGTCCACTTCTCCGCCGCTCGTGTAGAGCACGGCCAGCTTCACCGTCCCCTTGGCAGGTGAGCCGGCGTACCGGAAGCCCCCCTGGTTGCCGACTCCCTTTATCAGCTTGGACATCGGGTCGTCACTGGTGTTGCCGCTCGTCCCGCCGGCGTAGAGCGCATCGACTTGCAGGTCGGCAGTCTCCAGGTCGGAGAACGCAACGTGAGGCACAGCAGCGACAGGAAGGGGCATGCTCCAAGATCTACCAGGCGCCGCTGACAACCCTCGCTGCCCGCCCGGCCGTTCGAACTGGGCTGTCAGCGCTCCCGTTTAGGATCCGGACGGCAGGGCTGGATGATCTCAGGGGGATGGTTGATGGAGCCGTTGCGCGTGATGGACCTCTTCGCCGGCTGCGGTGGCTTCGCCGAGGGTTTCCGCACCTACCGAGCGGGCGGCAAGGAGACCGGTCCGACGTTCCGGACCGTCGCAGCTGTGGACTTCGACCAGGCAGCACTTGCGACGTTCGAGGCCAACCATCCGCAGGCGTCCGCGATGCATCTCGACATCGAGGAGTTCGCGCCGGATGCCTTCGCAGGCCGCATCGATGTCGTTACAGGCGGTCCGCCCTGCCAGGGCTTTTCCGGGCTGGGCAAGCAACGCATGGACGACCCGCGCAACGCCCTCTGGAGGGAGTACACGCGGGTAGTCAGCGTGGTGCAGCCGAAGGTCTTCGTTCTGGAAAACGTAGACCGCTTCTTGAAGTCCTACGAGTACGCCGAGCTGCTGAAGGCAGTACAGCCCGGCGGGGTGCTCTCGGACTACACCCTTGAACAGGGCCTCCTGAACTCAGCCGACTACGGGGTACCGCAGGCCCGGAAGCGCGTAATCGTGATTGGCACGCACCGTTCCCTCGGAGCGCCCGCTCTCCTGCCTGCGCCGACTCACATGCAGGCCCGGCATCAGCCGGCCAGCGACCTCCTCTTCGGAGACGACCCGAGCCTTGTCCCCTGGGTGCCCGTGGACAGAGTCTTCGACCTGTCATCCCAACTGGCACTCGGAGGAATCAGCCTCCCGCGGCGCTCCGGGACCAATGGTGTACCTGGTCCGTTCCGCACCCGCGAGCTGCATGTTGGACGCACCCCCACCGCTCTCTCGGAGGCCCGCTACAGGGCCATCCCGCTCGGGGGGAACCGCAAAGACCTTCGTGGACGAACGGCAAGGATCGGCGGCCGGGACGAGTACCTCAGCACAGAAAGCTGGGACGGGCACCACAACGGATCAGGCGACGTAATGGGCCGCCTTCGACTCGGGCGCCCCTCCGTCACCATCCGTACTGAGTTCTTCAAGCCCGAGAAGGGCCGCTACCTCCACCCTGTGGAGCACCGTCCGATCACCCATTACGAAGCTGCGCTTATCCAGGGTTTCCACCCGGACTACCTCTGGCACGGAACGAAGATCCAGATCGCGCGGCAGATCGGCAACGCCGTCCCCGTCGGCTTGGCCCGCGCCATAGCCGGCACCATCCACAAGAGACTTGTCTCCGGCACAGGAGACCTCGATCGAGCCGACGCACGCTAGCCCAGACTCCCGTTTCGAATGGGCTGTCGGCTCCCATGGGCATGAGCTTGGGAAGGCCCATTGAGCTGTAGCGGATGAGGGTGGATTACTTCCGGACCGCATGCTCCCGAATGACGTCAGGGTCAGATCGCGACGTGGCGCCGAACCTGTTTAGGCAGGTCAAGGCCTTGGCTTGACCTGGTCTCGCCGGGCAACCGGGAGGCTGCGGGAGAGGGTTCTCTCCCAGCCTTCTCCCGGATTCCGTCGGCAGTTGATCCTGCTGGAAGTCGCCAAGTGGTCTTCTGGCAGGTGTGTTGGGCCTCCTCGGAGGCGATCCGCGCGGGTACCGCCGATGCTGGTCGATTGCGGTCGGCAGACCGGTTGCCCTGGCGGAGTCGACGGTGGCGAGCCCGCGCCTCTGGGCTGACGTTCCCCTTGCTGCCGATCCGGTCTGTCACTACTTCGGCGCCCTAGCAGAGACAGCTAGGTGACCTATGGGCCCGTGCTGAGCGCTCTAGGAGCCCGGAGTTGACGGGGCGGCTTCGGCTGCGTAGCGGAGTCCAGCGGGCAAGCAAATCTCGCCGCCGGAAACACCGTACGTTCGCGAATTTTCCGGCGGCGAGATTTTTACAAAACCGCTGTTCAGGGCAATTTTGATCGACTTCAAGGTCTGTGCGGCATCCGGAACCTGCTTGTCTCATGGTCATGCCGCCCTGTAGCTTTCTGAGTGTCAGCCGGGGAGGCTGACGACTGGGAGGGGTCTGTGATGACGGATGTAAACGAGCTGAACGAGCGCCCGTTGCCTGCGTGGGACAGCGCCGAGATCGACACGCTGTTCACGAATCGAGAGACGGCGGAGGCATGCCGCTTCCTGCTGAAGCGGCGTGAAGACCCGCCGACCATGGACGAGTGGATCGAGCGGTCCCGGGATGTCTTCGGGAAGGGCAACGTGCACACCCAGCGTCGGCTCCGTGAGGTGCGCGATCACTTCAGGGTCGATTCCTACCGCCGCGAGGGCGATGCGAAGTGGGTTTACAAGCTTGCAGGTTGGAGCGAGACACCCGCAGGTGACACCGTAAAGATCTCTGGCAAGCTCCAGGCGGAAGTGTTCACGGTCAAGGGCCGGTTCTGCGCGATGTGCGGGGTGGGGCCGAAGGATGCCAACCTCCAAATCGACCACATCGTCCCGCGGTCGTGGGGAGGCAAGACAGAGCTGGACAACCTGGAGCCGCTCTGTCAGACGCACAACGGCGGGAAGAAGGCGTTCTTCGAGGGCCTGAACCCGTACGGCGACGCCCTAGGCCAAGCGATCCACCGGCCGAACCCTTGGGAGCGGATCGGCGAACTGCTCAAGGCCTTCGCGGAGAAGAGTGAGTTCACCCCTGCCGAGCTCATTCAGATCGTGGCGCGGGATACACACAAGGGCGACCCCAGGAAGCGGCTGCGCGAGCTGCGGTTCGTGCTTGGGTGGGACATCGTCTCGCACCGGACCAAGGAGGACGGCATCACGGCGGTGACTTACGAGCTGCGAGCCTGGAGGCCCTGGCCGGCGGAGGGCGCACCTGAAGCGATCAAGAAGTACGAGCGCGACCGCAAGCGGCGCAAGGCGGACGACAGCGACTGAGTCAGACTTCGGGGACTGCCGGGCACCCCCACTGCGTGGGAGTGCCCGGAGGCGGCGCTCCCATACTCCGTGTGCATGAACAGCCTGTCCGACTTTGCCTGACGACCGTTTCGTCCCGAATGAGGTCGGAGCCGCAGGTTGACTTGCCCTACACCCCATAGTCGCAGTTCAGGGGCTTGGTCTACATCGGTCTCGAAGGGGTTCAGGAGCCACCCCGCACAGCATTTTCTCCCCAGTTTCTCCCAGCACAGCGGCGCGGCCTTTCTATCGGCAGGGGTGCGCGTAGGCAACGCCCTCAAGGAGGGCCAGGCGAGGGCGCGAAGAGGGAGCCGAGGCCCCAGAAGGCTGCTCGCTTCTTGTTGCGGAGGAAGTCATGTCCGACCCAGCCTGCCAGGCGGACCTTCTACATACCCTGCCCCAACCGGCACCTGAGGGGCCGTCATTGGTCATTGCAAGTCGCCCTCGGCCGCCCTCCGACGGCCCATAGACGGCCCAGACCTGTCCCGACCGCGACCTACGACGGCTTCAACACACGGCTCCGGAGGCCCCGTGCATCCCATGCGTTTTACCAGCTCACAGCCTCACGGCCAGAGCGAGCGCTCCGGCTAGTCCACGAATAGACCGCGCAGGGGATGCCAGAGTCGTTCGGCCCCACTGCTGGTGCCCATCTCGATCCGTCGCATCGAGATGGCACCGCTAGACCAGCTGAGTGTTTACAGAGGGTGATAGCTCGGGTAGAGACAGCCTCTGTCGCTCAGCGCTGATCGATCAGGGGGGCTCATGCGGGTTTCGGAGTACTACAACCTCGGCCGCACGCAGGGGACGCTGGACTTTGTCGATGTCGACACTGTCGCAGATGTCCCTGTCTACATCGACCCCAGCACTATTCGCCACCTGTCTGATGACTGGGGGCAAGAGTGCATATTCATGCTTACTACGTTCTTCGACAGTGTCCTGGACGCAGTCCGCCAGGGTGACAAGGAGCGGTCGGCATATCTCCTCGGGAACCTTGGGGAACCCAACGAGACGCACCTCGGGATCTCGAAGGGGAAGAGTGCTGGCAGGGGTTTCGGGAAGCAGATGAGCGTGGATTTCGCCGCTAAATTGGCGGCAAGCCAGGCGGCGAAATCAGGCCTGATCGAAGACCTGGAAGACACGGCCTTCTTTATCGATAAGGTCGACAAGGACATCGTTTCCGACATTACGACGAACATCATACGTGGGCCGTTGATTGCCTACACGCAACAGATGGCTGCGGTTTTTAGGATCCCGCTGGTGGAGGGTGTTGATAGCGGACCTGTTTGGAACCCGCAATCACTCAAATGGGAGCAGGAGTACATTAAGCTTCCGGTTGCGGATGGGGAGAAGCTTCTCTTGGTCCCCAAGTTGATCGTACGGCGCGATCTTCACTTGTCTCGCGGGGAGTATTACAAGAATCATCTGGTACCCGCTTTGCAGGCCGAGGAAGAGTCGGATCCTCGAAGTAAACTCGTGACGGTTTTGAAGAACGGGACCAAGAAGGTCTACCGGGGCGACATTGAGCGAACATATGGCAGCTCGAAACCTGATGTAACAAGGGAGACCCTGCGTAGGGCGTCTGTGTATCACCACTATAAAGAAATCAAGAAGGGTATTGCCCCGAAGCCGATTTCGCACGAAGAGTTGAGTGAAGTGGGCAACACGACACCCCCAGACTATAAGGCGCTACTTAAGGCCGTAGTCGAGACGCCGACCGGAAAGGAGCATGCCCATATCTACCATGCGCGAGTGGAGGCTCTCCTGAGCGCCCTGTTCTACCCCTCGCTCGCTATGCCTGAGATGGAGGAAGACATCCATGAAGGTCGCAAGAGGGTTGATATCTCATACACCAACAATGCGACTGACGGATTCTTTCGATTCCTGTCGCGCCACAAGATTCCATCCCAGTACCTTTTCGTTGAGTGCAAGAACTACGGAAAAGAGGTAGGGAATCCTGAGCTCGATCAGCTTTCGTCTCGCTTCTCGCCACTGCGAGGGAAGTTCGGAATTCTGGCCTGCCGATCATTTGCGGACAAAGAGCGCTTCTTGAGTCGTTGTCGAGATACAGCGATGGATCATCGAGGATTTGTAGTCGCGCTGGATGATAGCGATATGAAACAGCTCGTCGATGACGTCCTAGAAGCAGTCAATTGGACTCCGCCGGACCCTTCCCCCGCGGAGCCGGTCGTACCGCCGCGGGTTCAGGACTACCCGCTGCTCCACGAGAGGCTCAAAGCCCTTGTGAGCTGAAGTCGTCCTGATCCGCCTACGTCTGGCCGAAGGCATGTAAGCGCTGACTGGCGTCCCCTTGCGCCTCCGTTGTGCTGGCCGAAACGACGCCTCCGGCGCCGGCGCCGCCACCCACGTCCCCCAGGCGGGTCGGGCAGTGACCTCTCAGTACCTGTGGCCTCTGGCTGCCCATCCATCGCCCCATCTGATCCCGGTGGTTGCCCGGAGCCACTGGCTGCGGGCAACCACTGTTCGCCTGGAGTCGTGGGGCTACGGGCTGTTGATGGTGGATCAGGAAGGTCGCTGGATGCGCCCGAATCACACGTTAGTTGAGCCCAGAGGCGATATCCTCCGGTCATGACAGATGCTGAAGAGACCCTGGAACCTACCCCCTCCGCGAACAGTGAGGATCCGGCGGAGAGCACGGTTGCCGAGACATCAGATGTCTACGATCCTGATGCGGACTCCGTCGATGCGAAACCAGTCCGGGCCGATGAAGCACTTCGCTATTTTGGCGCTGACTTCGACGTGGACGGTCTGGTTCGGCGTCTCGAAAAGGGAACGTTCATCATCCCGACATTCGAGCCTCTTGCCGAAGCTGAGACGGATGGATACGAAGGATTCCAGCGAGGTCTTGTCTGGAAGAAGCGACAGATGGATCGCTTCATTGAGTCGATTTTGCTGGGATACCCTGTTCCAGGCGTGTTTCTTGTCGAGCTGCCAAGTAGGCGATACCTCGTCCTCGATGGGCAACAGCGCATGACTACCCTCCATAGTTTCGTGCACGGAAATTATCGAACTACTGGCGGGCGTCGCAAATTCTCGCTCAGGTACGTCGGAGATGAGTTTCAGGGTCTCACGTACGAAAGCCTGCCCCCCGAAGCTAGGCGCTTGTTTGATAACACATTCATCCAAGCCACCATTGTCGTCCCCAAGGAGAACGGCGGAAAGAAGGCCGTCTATGCCCTGTTTGAACGAATCAACAGTGGTGGAACAAATCTCCGGCCGCAGCAGATTCGTGTTGCGCTGTTTGCGGGTGCCACGGTCAACTTTGTGCGTGAGCTGAATCAGAATGCGGACTGGCGGGCAATCTTTGGTCCGCACAATCGCGATCTGAAGGATCACGAGTTGATCCTGAGGGCGCTCTCCTTGATGCCTGTGGCGCAAGGCGAGAATGTTTTTAAGCCGCCGATGGCTAAATTCTTGAACGAATATTTGGAGGGCCATGAAGATCGCCTTCCTGACAATGCCGAGGGTATAAGGAGTCGATTCACTGAGGCATGCCGCCTCCTGAGGGGAGCCTCTGAAACAGGGCGTGAAGCCCTTCGCTTGGGAGGTCGCCAAGTGAATGCTGCCCACACCGATGCAGTGTTGGTAGGCCTTATGGCCGCGATCGAGAATGGGCTGGCTCCGGACACTCAAAGCGTTGCGACTGCACTGTCCTCGCTTGCCGGTAGTGAGCTATACCGAAAGGCAGTGTCAGAAAGCACCTCGCACTCAGATCAGGTCAGGCGGCGCATTGAGTTGTCCGTAAAGGCGTTCAGGGGTGATTCGCTTGCCGACCAGTCGTGAGGACGCGCGAAAGCAAATTCTTGCGATAAAGATGGAGCTCGACTCCACATATGATCGCTACAATCGAGGACTCAGTGACATCGACCTGGCGTTGCATGGCGATCTTCATAAATATATGTGCATCCGTCTCGCTGGATACCTCGAGCAGCTGATGTTCGAAGCGGTTTGCGGATATGTGGCGAGCGCAACTGGAGGCCCTGCCGGCAGTTTCGCCATGTCGTGGTTCCGAAAGTCCCCGAACCTCACCCCAGATGCCTTGATCGCCTTGATATCCAGGTTCGGTGACCCGTGGAAGGGTGAAATTGTTGAATTTCTCGACTCTGACGAGCGACGCAATAACCTTGGTCGCTTGCTAGAGGTGCGAAACAAGGTGGCTCACGGGCAGAGTTACAGTGGCGGAAAGATGAATGTCGCCACGTACAAAGAGCTGGTTGACGCGCTCCATAGCTGGGTAACGACCCGCATGGTGAACTGAGTTCATGCGGGAGAGTTCGCTCAGGGCGGTGATCCGATCAGGGGACTGAGGCATCCAGGCCGCGCCAAAGGGCCAACCTGCCTCGAACCACCACGGAGCTGCGGTCGCACGACTGACCCCCGCATCCCAGAGTCAGAGCGCCCCCGCCGGAGGCATCGCCTTGACGGGCGGTTAACCGATCAGACCGGGCGCATCCAGCCCATCAAGTCCTGAGCCATCGGCGCGCGGCCGGCGGTCCGGGCTGGAGCGGGGCGCAGACAGGAGCGCAGGCCCGGGGCGACGGCGCGCGAAGCCGCCTTGGCGGCGGAAGCGCCCTTGATGTAGCAGGGAAACTCTCACCAACGCGAACCGCGACGGCTTCAAGACCGATTGCGTGGCGGAACTCGCCCGTGCCTTCACCTGGGCTTTTGGCTCCGCCGCCTGCTCCTCGGCCGTCGTGCTGGCCAGAAGTTGGCCACGACCATGATCATTCGGCATGTCCGACGCCCGCCTTGGGCACTCTCGGAGGTGCCCACCCTTGCGATGCGTCCGGCGGAAACTGCGAGAACTCAAGAAGCAACTGGAGAAGGGTGCCAAGGCTCCGGCCAACTACACGGTCAAGCAGGCCGTTGAGGATTGGCTGGTGCAGGGGCTCAAGGGCAAGGCAGACACGAGCGTGGACACCTATCGCAGCCTCGCAGCCACGCACATCTACACGGAGCTGGGCGCAGCGAAGTTGCGCCTGCTGGAGGCCGATGAGGTTGACGAGTGGCTGGACGGTCGAGCTGAGCTGCTCGCGACGACGTCTCTGCGACTGGTCCTGTCGGTCCTGCGCCGGTCGATCGCGCACGCCCAGCGCAGAGGCAAAGCCGTGCGGAACGTAGCCGAGTTGGTAGAAGCCCCGGAAGGCAGGCGGGGTAGGCCCAGCAAGTCGCTCTCGCTTGAGCAGGGGGAGGCTGTTCTCCGAGCCAAGACGGGCAGTTGGATCCACGCGTACGTGGTGCTGTCGTTGCTGGTCGGGATGCGGCCGGAAGAGACTCGCCCGCTCACCTGGTCGCATGTCCACACCGGATTCGCTGATGGGCAACAGCCTTACGTTGACGTGTGGCGCTCCGTGCGCAGCCACGGCGACACGAAGACTCGTAAGAGCCGCCGATCCCTCGCCATGCCCCAGCAGGTGGTGGTGGTGATGGACGCGTACCGCACGCGGCAGCAGGGCGAGGCCAAGGCCGCTGGCCGCGAGTGGACCAGCGAGGGTCTCGTCTTCCCCACGGATGACGGGGAGCTGCGGACCGCCTTGAACGTGCGACGCAACTTCCGTGGTCTGCTGAAAGAGGCTGGCATCGAGCAGCCGGCGGAATGGACGACACGAGAGCTGCGGACGAGTTTCGTATCGCTGCTCTCCGACCACGGTCTGTCGATTGAAGTGATCTCCCGCATCGTCGGGCACAGCGGCAGCAGTACGACCGAGAAGGTGTACCGGAAGCAGCTGCGGCCGGTGATCGCGGAGGGCGCGGAAGCGATGGATCAGATCTTCTCGCGGGGTGCCGCTGAGGCACCTCCTGGTCCAGAGGCGCCGTGATCCACGGCCCGTGGCTCCCGGTTTGGCTCCCTGGAGCCAAACCGGGGCTAGCGGGTAGGCCTCTGACCTGCCTGAACGCTCTTCTCGGACGCTCCCCGCGCGTTAGGCTCCGCTTAAGGCAGGGGTAAGAAGCCGCTCAGGAAATGGGGAGGTCAGCCCGTGCAGCCGGTGACGCTGCCGGTCGGGGCGCAGTTGTCGGGGCGGTTGTCACGCACCGCGGAGCGGTCCAGCGTCACCGTGGCGCCGCTGTTGAAGATGCCGCCGCCGCTGCCGGCGCCGCCGTTCGCGGTGTTGTGGCGCACCTCGGACCCGGACAGATTCACGGTGCCGCCCTCCGAGTAGATGCCGCCGCCCCGCAGGGAGGCCGTGTTGCGGGTCACCGTGGAGTGGTTCAGCGTCAGAGCGTTGGCATTGAAGATGCCTCCGCCGTTGTCGGCGTAGTTGTCGCGCACCTTCGAACCGGACAGCGTCATCGAGCCGAAGTTGGCGAGGCCGCCCCCGTTGGCGGCGCTGTTGTCGTTCACCGTGGACTCGGAGAGCGTGAACGTGCCCTGGTTGCGGACGCCGCCGCCGCTGTCCGCCGCGGTGTTGTGGCGCACCACCGAGCGGAACAGGTTCGCCGTGGCGCCGGGGGCGTTCCAGATGCCGCCGCCGTTGTTGGCGTGATTGCCCGCCACGTTCGACTCGGTCAGCGTCAGCGTGCCGTTGTTGAGGATTCCGCCGCCCTGGCCGGTGGCGTCGTCGGGGGTCCCGGTGCCGTTGGTGATGGTCAGGTGGGACAGCCGCAGCCGCACTCCCGCCGCGACCGTGACGGTCGAGCCGGCCCGGTTGCCGTTGAGGGTCGAGTGCTTCTGGCCGGTCACGGTCAGGTTCTTGTCGACGGAGAAGGTGAAGGGGCCGACGCAGGTCCCCTTCACCAGCAGCGTCTCGCCCGGGGCGGCGCCGTCGATGGCGGGTTGCAGGGCCAGCGGGTTGTGGAAGCAGTTCACCACGGTGGCATGGTCGTCGCCGTTGTCCGTGCCGGCGGCCGCGGCCGGGATCGCCCCGACCAGGCCGACCGCCCCCGCCGCTGCCGCCACTGTCGCCGTCGTCGCCCACCGGCGTGCTTGCTCGAGCATCCGTCTTCTCCTGTCTCCGGGCAGCGGGGAACGCCCGACGGCCTTCCCCGCTGTCGTCTCCGGCGAAGGCGACCTGAGCGCCCACGCCGGAACCACGGATCCCCCCTTGGACGGGCGTACCCCCGCAGACGGCCCCACGTCCCCCGAACGGCCCGGGACGATGACCGGTGTGGCCCACAGTCAGGGGCGGGGGGCCGGCGGTCCGCCGTCAGACGAGGAGCGCGGCCAGGCCGGCCGGGGTCCGGGCCTGGTCCTCCAGGGCGTCGAGGGCCCGAACGGCCCGGGCGGCCGCCTCGGGGTCGCTCGCGCCGAGGCCGCTCTGCGCGAACTCGTCCTCGTCCAGGCGCAGCACCGAGGACCCGTCCGCCGAGACCCACAGGTCCAGGTCCAGGTCCTCCACGTGGATCTCTCCGCCGCGCAGCACGGCCGGGCGGGTGACGTCGCAGTACCAGCCCTTGAGGACCCCGTCGCCGGTCCACACCTCCTTGACCGCGTACCAGCGGGTCCGCCAGAAGTGCTCGACGAACACGTCGCCCGGCTCGAAGCGGACGAAGCCGAAGTCGCGCACGCCCTCGGCCGCCCACGGGGCGCGCACCGAGATGCGGTCGCCGTCGTCGGCGATCCGGGCCGCCGGGTAGCGGATCTTGACGCGGCCCGCCTTGGTCAGGACGACGGTCAGTTGCCTGGTCACTCGGTCTCCAGCCTCTTCGTGTAGCGCGTCTCGGTCGCGCAGATCTCGTATCCGAACCACGTGTTGACGGCGAGCATCGGGCCGTTCCCGGCGTCGTTGCCGGTGAAGGCCTCCGTGTACCCGCGTTCGCGTGCCCGGTGCAGGGACGCCGTCTTGGCGAGCTTGGCCAGCCCGCGGCCGCGGAAGGCGCGCCGGGTGCCGGTCATCGCCGACCCGTAGCGGCCGGCGCCGTCGGTCAGGGCGGCGCTGAAAGCGGCCACCTCGCCGTCGACCAGGACGACGGCGGTCAGCTCCTTGTCGAGGGACGGGCCGTTCCAGGTCTGTGCGAGCCAGTCCTCGTAGTCGGACAGTTCGACGGCGAGGTCGCCCGGTTCGTCGGCGGTCGTCTCCGCGTCGGCCTCGAAGAGCGGACGCGGATCGGAGGCGAAGGCGGAGCCGGGACGGAGTTCGACCCCGGCGGGGAGGGGATCCGGGAGCGGGGGCAGTGCGGCCGCCGCCAGGTCCAGGCGCAGGAAGTGCGCGGACCGGCCGGCGCGGTAGCCGCGCCGCTCGGCGAAGGCGCGGTGCGCGGGCTCGTCGAGGACCCAGGCGTACGTGTCCACCGCACCGTGGGTGGCGAGGTGTTCCTCGGCCGCGGCGAGCAGCAGGCGGCCGGCGCCGAGGCCGCGGTGCGCGGGGTCGACGTACGCGTTGACGTACGACCGGCCGGGCTCGGGGCTGTCGTGGGCGATGCCGACCTGGGCGGTGCCGATGACGTATCCGCCGTCGGTCTGGGCGACGAGGAGGCGGAAGTGCGCGGCTGGGTGGGCGCGGGAAACCTCGAAGGCCACGCCCTCGACCGTGGTGATCATGAAGGGCAGGGCCGCGCGGCGTACGCGTACGACGGACTCCGCGTCGGTGGGGTCGCCAGGGCGGAGATCGCGGATGAGGACGGTCATGCGGCCGACGCTACGGGCGGACTCCGCTCCGGCGCCTCCCAATTACCCGGTGATGGGGGACAATCAGCCGCGTGACCTCGACAAACCTGAAGATCACCATCGATGGCTCGACGGGCTCCGCCGCCCCGTACGAACAGCTGCGCGCGCAGATCGCCGACCGGGCCCGGTCGGGGGAGCTGCCGGCCGGCTTCAAGCTGCCGACGGTGCGCGGACTGGCGCAGGAGCTGGGGCTCGCCGCCAACACCGTCGCGAAGGCGTACCGGGCACTGGAGGCGGACGGGGTGATCGAGACCCGCGGCCGGCACGGCACGTTCGTCGCGGCGGCGGAGGGCGCCTCCCGCGAGGCCGCGGCCGCCGCGCAGGCGTTCGCGGAACGGGCGCACCGTCTGGGCCTGACCGAGGCCGAGGCCCTGTCCGCCGCCGCCGACGCCCTGCGGGCCCGGTTCGCCGCCCACTAGGCCGGTATCGAGAGTGCTGCCATGCGCCCGAGCTGTGTGCGCGAAGGCTGGGCGCAACTCGGTGGCGTCCGGAGTGGAAGTGAGGAAGGCTCGCGCGCATGGTTTCGGTAGTGCAGAACGTGGCGATTGACTGTGCGGATGCCTACGAGCTGGCCCGGTTCTGGAGCAGAGTGACTGGCCGTCCACTGCATCCGGAGGACAAACCGGGTGATCGGGAGACTCAGGTGCTGCTGGCGGAGGGCCCGGTGCTGTACTTCAACCAGGTGCCCGAGTCCAAGGTCGTCAAGAACCGGATCCATCTGTGTCTGCGCCCTGAGACATCGCGTGAGCGGGAGGTGGAACGGCTGCTCGGCCTCGGTGCCGCCTTGGTCACCGATCACCGGAATCCCGATGGCTCCGGCTGGGCAGTCCTTGCTGACCCCGAAGGCAACGAGTTCTGCGTTCTTCGCAGCGAGTCCGACCGAGCAGCGTCGCCCACTGCTCGTCCGTGAGGTCTCCCCGCCCCACGAGCCGTGATCATTCACAGCCCGAGATCCGCTTTCGGTGCACGGCCTGGTGCCGTAGCCGGGGGAACGCCGCCACCCGGCACACCCTTCCGGCCACACCACCGGCGCATCTGCCGGGGTCCGCCTACAGGTAGAGCCCGGCCTCGGACGAGTGCGGCTGCGGCGGGAGTACGGCCGCCGGGCCCGTGCCCCGGCGCAGCGCGAAGAGTTCGGCCAGGCTGGCGCCCTCGCGGGAGACCCCCTCGTCCGTGCCCAGCCAGTTCACCGCCTCCCGGTGCGTCAGCCGGCCCACCTCGATGCGGGCCAGGCAGCGCCCGGGCCGGACCACCGCGGGGTGGAGGCGTTCGAGGTCCTCGTTCGTCGTGACACCGACCAGGACGTTGCGGCCCTGGCCCAGCAGACCGTCCGTCAGGTTGAGGAGACGGGACAGCGCCTGTCCGGCGGTGTGCCGGGCCTCGCCGCGGATCAGCTCGTCGCAGTCCTCCAGCAGCAGCAGCCGCCAGCGGCCCTTGGCCGTGCCCTCGTCCTCGCCGATCGCGATGTCCATCAGGTAGCCCACGTCGTTGAACAGCCGTTCCGGGTCCAGGACGCAGTCGACCTGGCACCAGTCCCGCCAGGACCGGGCCAGCGTGCGCAGCGCGGAGGTCTTGCCCGTGCCCGGCGGGCCGTGCAGCAGGAGCAGCCGGCCCGCGATGTCGTCCGGGGTCACCTTCATCAGCCGGTCCATGGCCCCGGCCACCGGCGCGGTGTAGTTGGGCCGGACCTCGGCCCAGGTCCCGGCCGCGATCTGGCGGGTCGTCCGGTACGGGCCGCGGCGCGGGGAGACGTACCAGAAGCCCATCGTGACGCTCGAAGGCTGCGGTTCGGGGTCGTCCTGCGCACCCTCCGTGGCCTTGCCGAGCACACCGGCGGCGAGTTCGTCGCTGACCGCCGTCACCGTGACGTCCGCGCCCCGGCTCCAGCGGGAGACGAGCATGGTCCAGCCCTCGCCCTCGGCGAGCGTGGCGCTGCGGTCGCAGTCCCGCGCCGAGCGCAACACGCTGGCCCCGGGCGGCAACAGGGTGGCCCCCGGCCTGACCCGGTCGATCGACACGCTGTGCGAGAAGGGCTGCTCGCCGGACGCGAACCGGCCGAGGAACAGCGCGTCGACGACATCCGACGGCGAGTCGCTGTCGTCGACGTTGAGCCGGATCGGCAGCGCGTCATACGGGTTGGCTGGCATGGCGCCCATGATCCGGCACGAGTTGACCTCGTGCACCCGTGTTTAGCCGGATCGGGTGGCCGGGTTCCCTCTTCAAACGCATCGCGAGTGAAGATTCGGGCCGCAACTCTGCCCCGAAAATTCTTGGCATGAACACTTCCAGCCAAGCCCGGCTCCTTGTACCACGGACTCAGGAGTAACCCCCACAAGGAGCCGCACACATGAGCATGAGAATCCCCCGCTTCGCCGCGCTCGCCTCATCCCTGTTACTCGCCGCGGGTGCCGCCCTGTTCGGCGCGGGCCAGGCGGCCGCCGCCGCCCAGGCCGACTTCGGCTACGTCGCCCTCGGCGACTCGTACTCCTCCGGCGTCGGCGCCGGCAACTACGACAGCTCCAGCGGTGCCTGCAAGCGCACCACCCGCGCATATCCGGCCCTGTGGGCCGCCGCCCACGCCCCGCAGACCTTCTCCTTCGCCGCGTGCTCGGGCGCCCGTACGGGTGACGTCCTCTCCAATCAGCTCGGCCCGCTGAACTCCGGCACCGACCTGGTCAGCATCACCATCGGCGGCAACGACGCGGGATTCTCCGACGTCATGACGACCTGTGTGCTCCAGTCCGAATCCACCTGTGTCAACCGCGTCAACCAGGCCAAGGCGTACGTGGACTCCACCCTCCCCGGCCAGCTCGACCAGGTCTACAACGCCATTGACAGCCGGTCGCCGAACGCCCGCGTGGTCGTCATCGGCTATCCCCGCTTCTACAAGCTGAACGGCACCTGCACCACCGGCCTGACCGAAGGCGAACGCTCCGCCATCAACGGCGCCGCCGACTACCTCAACACCGCCATCGCCAAACGCGCCGCCGACCACGGCTTCACCTTCGCCTCGGTCGCCGGCGCCTTCACCGGCCACGAGATCTGCTCCGGCGACGCGTGGCTGCACAGCGTCAACTGGCTCAACATCGGCGAGTCGTACCACCCGACCGCGGCCGGACAGTCCGGCGGCTACCTGCCGGTCTTCACCAACGCCGCCTGAGCGGCCGGGGAACCGGCGGGAGGCTCCGCCGGCAGCCCGGTCGGCGACGTCGGTGACGTCGGTGAGGTACTCGCACCAGGGGAGGGGACCTCGCTCGTCGGGGTCCCCTCCTCGCAGGTCACAGAGGTCCCCACCCACTGCGTGGCCACTTCCGCGGCCCCCCGGACCTCCAGCCGGACCGCGTCCTCGAACCCCGCGCCCGGCGCGTGCGTGAGCTCGGTGTGCTCCAGCCGCCGGCTCCTCGGCCCGCCCTCGCCGAACGTGACGGACCGCCAGCCGGGGCCGGAGGTCCTCCCGCTCCGCGTGGCCCAGCGGTACTCCAGCTCGACGGGGGTCTTTTCCACCTCGACGGTGGCGGTGAAGGAGGGCGCGCGTTCCGCGGACGGCGGGCAGGTGCCGCTGTAGGTGGCGCGCACGGTGTCGACGTACACCGACACGTGCTGCGTGGGGGAGGGGGACGCCGAGGGTGAGGGCGAGAGCGGCGAGGGCGAAGGCGAGGCGGACGGGGCCGGCGAGGCGGCGGTGGTGACGGCCCGGGCGGTGGTCGCCGGGCCGGCCGGGCCGGCGCCTCCGCGGGCGCCGCCCTCCCGGTCCTTCAACAGCAGCCACCCCAGTGCGACCAGCGCCAGCAGCAGCACCACGATCCCGGCGGTGAGCACCACCCCGGCCCGGCCCTGGCGCGGCGCCGCCCCTGGCCCCGGCTCCCCGGCCGGCCCCGGTACCGGCCGCGTGGGGTCCCCGTACGGCGACCGCCGCGACTCCTGCCGGTCCTGGTAGTGATCACGAGCGGCGGCCGTCGGCGAGTCCGGCCCCGGCACCGGCTCGCCCAAGGCCCGTACGGCCCCGCCGGCGCCCACCACCCGCAGCATCCGCGCGGCCTCCGCCGCGGGCAGCCGCTCGGCCGGGTCCTTGCGCAGCAGCCCCTCCAGTACGGGCTCCAGTGCTCCGGCCCGGCGGGGCGGCGGCAACTCCTCGTCCACCACGGCCCGCAGCGTGTCCACCGCGGTCGCCCGCCGGAACGGCGAGACCCCCTCGACGGCCGTGTACAGCATGATCCCGAGCGACCACAGGTCCGACTCGGGTCCCGGATCGCGCCCCGAGACCCGCTCCGGCGCCACGAACTCGGGAGAGCCGACCACCTCTCCCGTCATCGTGATCGCCGAAGACCCCTCCAGGCTCGCGATCCCGAAGTCGCCCAGCACCACCCGGCCGTCATTGGCGATCAGCACGTTGGCCGGCTTCACGTCCCGGTGCAGCACCCCCGAATCGTGCGCGGAGCGCAACGCGGCGAGCACCTGTTCCCCGAGGTGCGCGGCGCGCTGCGGGTTCAGCGGCCCCTCGGCCTCCAGTACGTCGGCCAGCGTCAGTCCGCGCACCAGCTCCATCACGATCCACGGCCGGCCGTCCTCGGAGGCCACGTCGTAGACCGTGACGACCCCGCGGTGCGAGACCCGCGCCGCCGCCCAGGCCTCCCGTTCCAGCCGCCGGTACATCCGCCGCAGTTCGGCGGGCTCGATCCCCGCGGGCGCCCGCACCTCCTTGACGGCGACCTCGCGGGCCAGTACCTCGTCCCGGGCCCGCCACACGATGCCCATCCCGCCGCGGCCGAGGGGCTCCAGGAGCCGGTACCGGCCCGCGATGACACGATCGGGGCTCGATTCCCCGTCCACGCCGGCCACATTCCCACTCACGTGAGCCCCCTCATGCGTCTTCCCGCGCGCCCGCCCGTCACCGGGCGGTCACTCCAAGTTAGCGCAGTGCAAGCGATGTGGCCCCTGTCGTGACGTGACTCGCACGAGGGGTCCCCGAACCCGGCGCACCTGTGCGGAGAGTGACGGTCGACTCCACTGAGTAATCGTCAACTCCCCGTCGCCATAGGGGTAATTCACACCACCGGGATACCCGCGGGCGACGCGGGGGCGATAGGGTTAACCTGCCCGGGCCGGGTGCCCTCGTACGGGTGGGGAGAGAACATGGAACAGATAGCAATGCGCAGCAGGCCGCCTCGCGTGCCTGCCATCACCTGCGGCAGCAGCGCGACCAGCTCGCGCCTCGACCGCCATCTCGCCGTGCTGGGCGGACCCGCCGTCCCGCACCGGGAGACCGCCGAGGCGACGCTGCTGATGCGCGAGCTCACCTCCCGCGACCACACGCACCGCCTGCGGAGCCGGAGCGCGCGCGTCTCGCTCTTCGCGCCGCTGCGCCGTCTGCGTCGCACGCTCTTCGGCAGCCGCCGCTCGTAACCGTCCCCCGCGTCGCAGCCGTTCCTTCCCCGGCCCCGGTTTCAGGTTTCAGGAGGTGCCCGTCGGATCATGGCCGGGCCCGGCCCGCCCGGCACCGCGCCTTGCCGCGTCGTCGTCGGTCGTCATGTCCCCCCAGCTGCCGGCTGGGAGGTGCCCCACCGCAGTGACTCCCACCTCCGCCCCGCGATCCACGGCACCGGCCGGCCCGGCCTGATCGGGCCCCGATCAGGCCCTGATCCGACGGGCGCCTCCTACGCGATCACCCCGTCCCGGCGCAGTTCGGCGATCTGCGCGCCCGTCATCCCCAGGGCGCGCAGCAGGGCCTCGGTGTGTTCGCCCAGTGCGGGCACCGCGCCCATGTGCGGTGCCGGGCCGCCCGGCAGCCCGATCGGCGGAAGCAGGGCCCGCAGCGGACCGGCCGGTGAACCCACCTCCCGCCAGCGGTCCCGGGCCGCCAGTTGCGGATGCGCGGCCAGCTGGGCCACCGAGTTCAGCCGTGCGCAGGCGATGCCCGCCGCCTCCAGCCGCCCGATCGCCTCGTCCGCGCCCAGCCGTCCCAGCGCATGCCCCACCACCGCGTCGGTCCTCTCCCGGTTGGCGGTGCGTGCCGCATTCGTCGCGTACGCCGCGTCCTCGGCCAACTCGGGTTGCTCCAGCACCTGTTGTGCCAGGCGTCGCCATTCCCGGTCGTTCTGCACCGACAGCAGCACCCGGTCCCCGTCGGCCGTCGCGTAGGCGTCGTACGGCGCGATCACGGCATGCGCGAGGCCGGTGCGCACGGGCTGCTCCCCGCCGTGCATCGTGTGGTGCAGCGGATGCCCCATCCACTCGGCGAGGGCGTCCAGCATGGAGACCTCCACCCTGCCCCCGCGCCCGGTGACCCCGCGGCGCAGCAGGGCGGCGAGGACTCCCGAGAAGGCGTACATGGCCGCCGCGATGTCCGCTGCCGGGATCCCCGCCTTGACGGGCTGCTCCGGCGTGCCGGTCACCGAGACAAGACCCGCCTCGCACTGCACGAGCATGTCGTAGGC
This sequence comes from Streptomyces sp. NPDC056224, assembly GCF_042267665.1. Lineage (NCBI taxonomy): Bacteria > Bacillati > Actinomycetota > Actinomycetes > Kitasatosporales > Streptomycetaceae > Streptomyces > Streptomyces sp. NPDC056224. The sequence continues at coordinate 65,270 of NZ_JBHJTK010000015.1, read as the reverse complement.
GCGTTTGTGGGAGTACGGGCCCTCGGCGCCGTAGCCGGACACGTCCACGGCCACCAGCCGCGGGTAACGCGCGCACAGCGTCGCCGAGTCGAGCCCCAGCCGGGCCGCGGCGCCCTGCGCGAGGTTCTGCACGAACACGTCGGCGCCGGCCAGGAGGCCGTGCAGGACCTCCCGGCCGCGCGGGTCCTTCAGGTCGAGCGCGATCGACTCCTTGCCGCGGTTGGCCCATACGAAGTGCGAGGCGAGGCCGTGCGCGGCGGTGTCGTAGCCGCGCGCGAAATCGCCGCCGTCCGGGCGCTCGACCTTGACCACCCGGGCGCCGAGGTCGGCGAGCTGACGGGTGGCGAAGGGGGCCGAGACGGCCTGTTCGACGGCGACGACGGTGATGCCGGCGAGGGGGAGCGGTTCGGGCACGGCGCTTTCGGTGTTCATGGCACCGATGCCTATCCCGTCCGACCCCCGCCTGTCACCCCCGGGGATGTCAGCCCGTCGCGCCCCGGGCGAACCGACGGGTCGCGAGCGGCACGAACAGCACGAGCAGCAGCGCGGACCACAGCAGCGTCCCGGCCACCGGATGCGCGGCCGGCCACGCGGCGCCCGCCGCGGCTTCGGCCGCCCCGCCGCCGACGTTTCCGCACATCTCACGGACGGCGGTCGCGACGGCGCTGATCGGATTCCACTCGGCGACCGTACGCAGCCACCCGGGCAGCCCGGCGGTCGGCAGGTATGCGCTGGACAGCATCGGCAGGACAAAGGTGGCGCTGCCGAGCTGCCCCGCGGCCTCCTCGCTCCTGCTCAGCAGGCCGAGGTAGGTGCCCACCCACGCGGTGGCGAAGCGGAACAGCAGCAGCAGGCCCAGGGCGCCGAGCGCGCCCGGCAGGCCGTTCTCGACGCGCCAGCCCATCGCCAGCCCCACCAGCATCAGGGGCACCATGGAGACGCCGGTGGTGAGCAGGTCCGCGGCGGTCTGCCCGAGCGGGACGGCGCTGCGGCTCATCGGCAGGGTCCGGAAGCGGTCCATCACCCCGCGGTGGGCGTCCTGCGCGGCGGTGAACATGCCCGTCATCAGGCCGTTCGCGGCGGTCGCGGCGAGCAGTCCGGGAACCAGGAACTCGCGGTACTCCGCACCCGGCATGGCGAGCGCGCTGCCGAAGACGTAGCCGAAGAACAGCAGCATGGTGATCGGCATGGTCTGGGTGAGGATCAGCAGCGCCGGGGCGTGCCGGGCCTTCTGGAGCTGACGGGTGAGGACGGCTCCGCCGTCGGACAGTACGGTGCTCATGCAGCGTTCTCCTTCTGGGCCACAGGCTCCTTCCGGGCCGCGGGCATGCGGGTGAGGCGCAGGAAGACCTCGTCGAGGGTGGGCGGGCGCAGGCTCGCGTCGGTGACCGGGACCCCGGCCGAGTCGAGCGCGCGGACGATCCGGGGCAGGGTGAGGCCGGGGTCGATCACGGTGACACCGACGGTGAGCCGTTCCTCGTCGAGCGCCGGCCGGCCGCCGGTGAGCCGGTCCAGCACGACGGCCGCGCCGGACAGTGCCTCGCGCGCGGCGACGGCGACCTCGGCGTAGGCGCCGATCAGGGCCTTCAGTTCCGCGGGGGCGCCGGTGGCGACGGCCCGGCCCCGGTCGACGACCACGACGTCGTCGGCGAGCCGGTCGGCCTCCTCCAGGTACTGGGTGGTCAGCAGCACGGTGGTGCCCTCGGCGGCGAGGTCCCGTACCGCGCTCCAAATCTGCTCGCGGGCGGCCGGATCCAGGCCGGTGGTCGGCTCGTCCAGGAAGAGCACGCGGGGTCGGGTGATCAGCCCGGCGGCCAGGTCCAGGCGCCGCTTCATACCTCCCGACCAGGTGCCGGCCACCCGGTCGGCGGCCTCGCCGAGCCCGAAGCGCTCCAGCAGTCCGTCGGCGCGGTCCCGGCCCGCGGAGCCGCGCAGTCCGGCGAGGCGTGCGAAGAGGCGCAGGTTCTCCCGGCCCGTCAGATCCCCGTCGACGGAGGCGTACTGGCCGGTGACCCCGATGGCGCGGCGGACGACCCCGGGGTCGCGGGTGACGTCGTGGCCGGCGACGAGGGCGCGGCCGCCGGTGGGTGCGGTGAGGGTGGTGAAGATCCGAACTGCGGTGGTCTTGCCCGCGCCGTTGGGGCCGAGGAGACCGCAGACGGCGCCCTCCGGCACGGCGAGATCGAGGCCGCGCAGGGCATGGACCTCCCCGTAGCTCTTCTCCAGACCTTCACTAAGTACAGCGTACGTAGTCGTCATGCGCCGCACCCTACCGCACTACGTACGGCGTACGTAACTAAGATGGTGGCGAGACGACGAGGTGATCTGAGCGATGACTGCCGGCGGCCGACCCGCTGAACCCGAAGTGATCTGGGCCCGCCCGCAGCGGGCCGGCCGCGGACCCAGGCCCGCGCACAGCCGCGAGTCGATCGCCGCCGAGGCGGTGCGGATCGCCGACGAGGAGGGGATCGAGTCCGTCTCCATGCGGCGCGTGGCGGCCGGGATCGGCGCCGGGACGATGTCGCTGTACAACTACGTACCGCGCAAGGAGGACCTGTACGAGCTGATGGTCGACGCGGTCAGCGGGGAGTACGAGTTCACCGCGCCGACCGGCGACTGGCGGGCCGACCTGCTCGCGCTGTCCCGCCAGACGCGGGCGCTGATGCACCGGCACCCGTGGCTGCCCCGGCTGCTGAGCCCCGTCCACGGCTTCAGCCCCAACGCCCTGCGGTACCTGGAGCACAGCCTGGAGTGCCTGGCGCCGCTGGAAGCGGCGGACGGCGAGAAGCTGGAGCTGATCGCCGCGGTCAACGGCACGGTGTCCGCCTACGTGGCGGGCGAGCTGGCGCTGGCCGAACGGGCCCGGGCGCTGCCCTGGAGCGAGGCCGAGGAGCAGGGCGTACGGGCGGCGTGGATCGGCTCGCGGCTGGCCACCGGGCAGTACCCGCGGCTGGCGGCGGCCCTCACGGGCGGCGCCGCGCCCATCACCGGAGCGGGGCCGGATCTGGCCGCGGCGTTCGACCGCTCGATGTCGCGGCTGCTGGGGGCGTGGGGGCCGTAACCTCCCGTCCGGCGGCCGGGTCGGGCCCGGGGGCCGACTTCGGGGCCGACTTCGGGGCCGGCTCCGGGGCTGGAGTCAGAGCAGGGCGAACTGTCCGCCCGGGCCCTCCTCCTGGTGGTCCAGGACCGAGGCCGGGCGCCTGGCCCAGCGCGGCGGCGGCAGCACCCCGGCCGCGCTCAGCTCGCCGGCGGACAGCCCGGGGCCCGGCTCGAACGCGGCCCGCTCCGGGGCCAGGTCGGCCAGCAGCGCCAGGGTCGTGACCAGGGCCAGCAGCTCCGAGGTCCAGGCCTGCGGCCAGGCGGCCGGGCCGAGCGCCTCCAGCCCGTCGGCGGCCGGGGCGCGGTGCGCGCCGCGGGCGGCGAGCCAGGCCTCCAGCACCCGCACGCCCCGCACCTCGTACTCCCACGCGCCGGCCGGTACGGGGGACACGGTCCCGCCGCCGAGGCTCAGCGTCTCGCTAGCGGGGTCGTACGCGAGCTCGCGCGGCCACGCCGCCAGTGCCGAGCGGACGTACGGGCGGCGCCCGCCGGGCAGCCGGGGCGGGTCCCCGCCGCGGGCCCCGCGCAGCTGGACTCCGAGCAGCCGGTGGCCCAGCTCCAGCCCGGCCCGCCAGCGCTCCGGGTCGGCGGTGAGCGGGACCTCGTACCCCCGCGGCCCGGGGCGGCCCGCCGCGAGGATCCAGCACAGTACGTCCCCGGGGGCGGCCCAGCCGCCGTACCGCTCGCCCAGCAGCGGCAGCAGGCCGGGGGCGAGATTCGGCTCGGCGCCGCCGGGGCGCCGGTGCAGCGGGCGGATCCGGCCCAGCCGGCCCGCCGGGAGGTGCGCGGTGACCAGCAGGTCCGGGGTCTCCACGGCGAACAGCTGGTGCTCGTCCAGGACCCGCCAGAGCTCCGGGCGGGCCGTGTCGATGAGCCGCTGGTCGGGCAGCAGCCACTGCTCGTCGAACGGCTCCCGCAGGACCCGTACGGGCTCGGGGCACGGGCCGGGCGCGTCGGCGAAACGGGCGGTCGTCGAGTGCCGGCCGGGGCCGGGCAGCGCGGCGGCCCCGGCGGCGGGCGTACGGCTGCGGCTCGGGCGGAACAGCCGCTCCCGCTCGCCCGCCTCGGCGCCGGTCAGGGCCGCCCAGCGGGTGCGCAGGGCCGCCGGATCGGGCGCGGCCACCCAGTCCCGGCCCAGGCGCAGGCTCCCCACGCTCCAGGGCATCAGATCGTCCAGCAACGGTACGTCTTCGCTCACGCCGCCGATGGTAGCGACGGGGTCCGGCGGCCGGGCCGGGTCCAGACCGAAGCGCTACGCTCCTTATGTAGGCATACCTCTTATATAGGCATACGTCGCATGCGTACCGTATCGACCGAGGAGACGGTCATGAGTCAGTACGACGAATACTCGACTCCTTCGCAGGCCGAGGGCGAGCGGCTCGAAGAGGACATGGACGAGGCCCAGCGCAAGCAGCGGCACCCCCAGACGATGCGGACGACGCCGTCCCAGGCGGAGGGCGAGCGCACCACGGAGGAGGACGAGAAGTAACGGTTACCGGCTACTGGCTACTGGCTACCGGCAGCCGGTAACCACTGTCGCGGGTGTCGCCCTCAGTGCGCGTCGACGGTCACCGTGAAGGAGAACCGGTCGCCGCGGTAGCGGATCCTCGCCACGTCCACCACCCGGCCGTCCTCGTCGTAGGTCACGCCCGTGTAGTGCAGGATCGGGCTGAGCAGCGGGACCTGGAGCAGCTCGGCCGTCTCCGGGTCGGCAAGCCGGGCCTCCACCGTGTCCGTGATCCGGCTGATGCGCACCCCGACGACGTCCCGCAGGACCTTCGTCATCGGCCACCGTTCGAGATCGGCCAGGTCCACCGCCCCGGCGAACTCCGGAAGGACCGCGTTCTCCACCCAGTTCGTCGGCTCGCCGCTCGCGCGGTCATGCCGCAGCCGGCGGTAGGTGACCACCTCGGGCGTGTCCGGGAAGTGCGCCAGCAGCTCCCCGGACACGACGGTGCGCCCGTGGCCGAGAATCGTCGTACGGTCGCCCGACTGCTGCGCCACGATCGCGTCGACCGAGCCCAGCAGCCGCACCGGAGCGCCGCGCAGCGCGCCCGGCTCGATGAAGGTGCCGCGCCGCCGGTGCCGGCTGATCAGGCCCTCGCCCTCCAGCTCCTTGAGCGCCTGCCGCATGGTCAGCACGCTCACCCCGTAGTGCTCGGCGAGCTGCTCCTCCGTGGGCAGGCGCAGCGAGGCGTCCGGGGTGCGCCCGAGTATCGAGGCGCGCAGGGACTGCGACACCTGGTACCAGAGGGGCAGTTTCCGGTTCAGCACCAGGGAGTCGGGGGCGAAGGCGGTCACGGGTGGTTCTCCGTACGGCTGGACGGGGCGGCCTGCGGCGGGCTGCGTGCGCCTGCGGCGTGCGGTGGCGCAGGCGAGCGTACGCAGCGAGGGTCAGGCGCGGAAGTGGCGCTGCAGACCCTGCCACACGTCGTCGTAACCGCGCTGGAGGTGATCGGCGCCGGCCGCCTGGGCGGTGGCGGTGATCGGCCAGCGGGTCTCGAACATGAAGGCCAGGCCGTCGTCGATCTTCTGCGGCTTGAGCTCGGCGGCGCTGGCCCGGTCGAAGGTCTCCCGGTCCGGGCCGTGCGCGGACATCATGTTGTGGAGCGAGCCGCCGCCCGGCACGAAGCCCTCGGCCTTGGCGTCGTAGGCGCCCTCGATCAGGCCCATGTACTCGCTCATCACGTTGCGGTGGAAGTAGGGCGGGCGGAACGTGTCCTCGCCGACCAGCCAGCGCGGGGCGAAGACCACGAAGTCGACGCCCGCCAGCCCGGGGGTGTCGGAGGGCGAGGTCAGGACCGTGAAGATGGACGGGTCGGGGTGGTCGTAGCTGATCGAGCCCAGGACGTTGAAGCGGCGCAGGTCGTAGACGTACGGCACGTGGGTGCCGTGCCAGGCGACGACGTCGAGCGGTGAGTGGTCGTAGGTGGCCGACCAGAGGTTGCCGCAGAACTTGTTGACCACCTCGGTCGGGCGCTCGCTGTCCTCGTACGCGGCGACCGGGGCACGGAAGTCCCGTGCGGCGGCGAGGCCGTTGGCGCCGATCGGGCCCAGGTTCGGCAGCTCGAAGGGCTGGCCGTAGTTCTCGCACACGTAGCCGCGGGCGGGGGCCCCGGCGTCGGTGTCGGCGTCCAGGAGCTCGACGCGGAAGCGGACGCCGCGGGGGACGAGGGCCATCTCGCCCGGCCGGACGGAGAGCAGGCCGAACTCGGTGCGCAGGAGCAGTCCGCCGCGCTCGGGGACGATCAGCAGCTCGCCGTCGGAGTCGCTGAACACCCGGTCGGTCATGGAGGCGTTGGCGGCGTAGAGGTGGATGGCCATGCCGGCCCGCTGGGCGGCGTCACCGTTGCCGCCGAGGGTCCACAGGCCGGCCAGGAAGTCGGTGCCGGGGGCGGGGTCGGGCAGCGGGTTCCAGCGGAGCCGGTTGGGGTCCGCCGCGGCCTCGGTGAAGGGCGCGCTGCGCAGGGCGCCGTTGTCGATCCGGGCGAAGGGCGGGTGCGCGGCCGAGGGGCGGATCCGGTAGAGCCAGGAGCGGCGGTTGTGGGTGCGCGGTTCGGTGAAGGCGGAGCCGCTGAGCTGCTCGGCATACAGGCCCAGGGGCGCGCGCTGGGGCGAGTTCCGGCCGAGCGGCAGCGCGCCGGGGACGGCCTCCGAGCTGTGCTCATTGCCGAAGCCGGTGAGGTACTCCAGCGCCTCCGCCGTCTTCCAGGCCTGCTCGCTGCCGTTGCCGGCCTGCTCGCTCATGTGCTGCTCCCACTCCGTCGAAGGAATCCTATGGGTGACAGTAGGATTCCGCGGCCCGCGCGTCAACGGTGCTCTTCGCGGAAGTGCCCCTCGCGACGGATTCGCGCAGAGGGGGATCCCAAAAGATGAACATTGCTCTACTCTCACGCGCATGTCGTGGACCCGCAGGTTCCCTGCCGTGCCGGCGGCGCTCCTCGCCGCCCTCCTCGCTTTCCTGTCCCTCCTCGCCGCCGCGCCCGCCGCCCGCGCGCACGAGGAGCGCCCCGTCACCCTCCCCGACGGCTCCGGATCCGTGCCCGAGTACCGCAGGGCCGAGCCCGACCTGGTGGTGTGCAAGACGGACCGCCCCGACTTCGAACGCCGGATATCCGCCTTCCCGGAGGAGCTCAGACAGCGCAACCTCGCCCTGTACGAGCGGTGCGAGAAGAGCGGCTACCGGCACCTCCAGGAGGCCGTCGACGCCGTCGACCGGCCGGGGGTGAACATCGCGATCCTCCCCGGCCTGTACGAGGAGGAGCCCTCGCTCGGGGCGCCGACGGGGGAGTGCGCGGACCTGAAGGCCCCGAACTCCTCGCTCGGCTACCAGATCCTGACCTACGAGCAGCAGGTGGCCTGCCGCCACAACCAGAACCTCGTCGCCATCCTCGGCAAGACGAACCTGCAGATCGAGGGCACGGGCGCGTCCCGGCTGGACGTGATCGTCGACGCCAAGTACCAGAAGCTCAACGCCATCCGGGCGGACAAGTCCAACGGCGTCTACTTCCGCAACTTCACCGCCCAGCGCACCACCTTCAACTCGCTGTACGTGCTGGCGGGAGACGGGTTCGTCATCGACGACGTGCTGACCCGGTGGAACGACGAATACGGCTTCCTCACCTTCGCCAGCGACCACGGGCTCTACAAGAACTGCGAGTCGTACGGCAACGGAGACTCCGGCATCTACCCCGGCAGCGCCTCCAACATCAACGACGGCCGGGGCTACGAAGTGCCCCGCTACTCGATCGAGATCACCGGCTGCCACAGCCATCACAACATGGTCGGCTACTCCGGTACCGCGGGTGACTCGGTCTGGGTGCACGACAACGAATTCGACCAGAACATGGGCGGCGCCTCGATGGACAGCGCCTTCCCCGGCCACCCCGGACTCCCGCAGAACCACGCCAAGTTCGAGCGCAACCTCATCCACGACAACAACCAGGACTACTACGGGTACGTGGCCGACGGCACCTGCGCCAAGCCGCCGGCCGAGCGCGGCTACGAGCGCGGCGTCGTCTGCCCGCAGATCTCCATGCCGCCGGGCACCGGCATCATCACCGCCGGCGGCAACTGGAACATCTACGAGAACAACTGGGTGTACGGCCACCAGCGCGCGGGCTTCTTCCTCAGCGCCGTCCCCGCCTTCATCCGCGGCGAGGAGAAGTGGTCGAAGCAGACCGACACCTCCCACCACAACCGGTACGCCGGAAACACCATGGGCAAGGACAAGTCCGGAGCGGCCCGCCCCAACGGCATGGACGTCTGGTGGGACGGCCAGGGGCGCGCCAACTGCTGGCAGGACGGTCCCGACGGCTCCACCCCGGGCACCGTGCCGCAGTGCGGGGACGCGCGGGGAGACGTCACCCGGGCGTCGGCCCGCCTGGTCGGCGAACCGGTGAAGCTGGTCCAACTGCTCGTCTGCGCGGACTACAGCGTCCAGGCGCGCAAACTCCCGGCCGGCTGCGACTGGTACGGCGCCCGCGGTCTGGAGCGCGTGGAGACCCAGATCGCGCTCGCCGTGGCGGGCGTGCTGCTCCTGGTCGGCGGGGTGCTGTGGTGGCGCCGCCTGCGCGGCTCGCGCCTGGGTACGGCGGCCTCGCTCCTGGGACTGGCGGGCCTGGCCCTGGACGTGGCCGGCTCCACGACCGGGCTGGTCCCCACCTTCGTCCCCGCACTGGCGCTCCTCCTCCTCGGACTGTGGTGGACGGGCGTCGGACTCACCCTGCGCCCCACCCGCCCCTGGCTGGCCCGCCTGACCCTGGTGCTGGCCGGGCTCACCCTGCTGGACGCCTTCGACAAGGCGGTCCTGATGATCCCCTGGACGCCCCTGAGCCCCGCCTGGGTACGGGCCCTGGTCGCCGTCGTCTGGATCCTGTGGGCCGTCGTCGCCTCGGCCCGCCCCGGCACCCCGGCCCTGCCCTCCGGCCCCGGCGGCGACCCGGCGGGCGACCGCGAGCCGGTTCCGGCCGGCCCCGCACCGGCCGTGCGCGCGGCAGCCCCGGCACCCCCGCCCGCCGGGGACGCCCCGGACGCCGCACCGGACCGCGCCCCGGAAGCCACGCCGTGACCGCCGCTCCTGCCGCCCCGGCCCCGGCCTGGGCCCCGACGCGGGCCCCGGCCATAGGAGGTCAGCCGTGACCGACCGCCCCGACGACCGCCCCGAGGACCGCATCGGGTACGGCGCCTGCGGTGCGCCGCCCGGCCCGCCCAGTCCGCCGGGCCCGCCCGTCCCGCCCAGTCAGCCCGGCGGACCGCGCCGGACCGCCCGCACCGCCGCCCTGCTCGCCCTCACGATGCTGCTCGCATCCGGAGCGGCGACGGGCTGCGGCGGGCGGGCCACCACCCACCACAAGCCCGGCACCACCCACGAACAGGCCTCCGGGAGCACCGGCACCCTGCTCACCAGCGACGACGGCGCCGGCCACCGGCTCCGCGAGGTCCCTGCCGAGGGCGCGCCGGAGGTGAGTCTCACCGCCCGCCCGGACTCCGTGGACGGATGGAACCTCCAACTGGCGGTGAAGAACTTCCGCTTCACCCCCGACAGCACCGGCGGCGCCGCTCTCCCGGGCGCCGGCCATGCCCACCTGGAACTCGACGGCCGCAAACTGGCCCGACTGTACGGCCCGTGGTTCCACCTCCCCGCCGCACAGGTCCCCGAGGGCGCGCACACGCTGACCGTGCGCCTGTACGCGGACGACCACACCGCCTGGGCGGTGTCCGGCAAGCCGGTCGAGGGCGCGATCCCGCTCACCGCCGCCGCGGGCCGGCCGGGGGAGCACAGCCACGGCGACGCCCCGCCACAGCCGGCCGACCGGACGGTCACCGTCACCGTCCGCGACGGCAAGGTCAGCCCCGCCCCCGGCCGCACCGAGCTGCGGCGCGGGGAGCGGGTCGCCCTGCGCGTCACCAGCGACCGCGCGGACACCCTGCACGTCCACGGCTACGACAACGAACTCGCCCTGCCCGCAGGCCAGGAGGCCACCCTGATCCTGACAGCCGACCGCACCGGCCTCTTCGAGGTCGAAACCCACGAGTCCGCCCTCGTCCTGACCCAGCTCCTCGTCCGATGACCCCGCCCCCGCCCGCGCCCGCGACACGGCGGCCGACGCCGCCACGGCCCGCGATGACGCGGCCGACTCTGTCGCACCTGCGGCTGTCCGCAACGCACCCGCGGCCGACGGCGGCGTCGCACCTGCGGCTGTCGGCGTCGCACCTGCTGCCGACGGTGCCTCCGGCCGGGGCGGGGGCCGTGGCCGTGGCCGTGGTTGGTGCCCAGGCCCCGTGGCCGGCCCCCCGCGAGGTAGCCGCCCGGTCACGCGGCGCCGGGTCCGCCCCCGGGTCGTACCGTCTACGTCCCGCCGGGCCGGGTGGCCCCGCCCGCTGGGCGGGCGACGCTCCTTCGGAGCCGCTCCCGGGGCGGCCCGCCACCGCGGTCGCCCGGACCGCCTCCGCCGGGGGAGCAGCCCAAGGTGCCGCGGCCCGCGCCGGCTCCGCCCGGCCCCCCGGACGCGGGCCCACGTCCGGGATGCCAGGCCGAGGCCTGCGCAGGACACCGCCCCGGGCGGGCCGGTGGTGACCCCCGTCGGGCCGGGCGCCGCCCCGGGCGGCGGCGGCGGTGGCGGCGGCGGCCAGGGCGTGGTCTCCAACCCGGCCGATCCGCTCACCTCGCTCGCGCACGGGATCGGTTCCCAGCACGATCTGCCGATCTCTCCCTTCTACGCCTTCGCCGGTGCCTTCGCCGCGCTCTTCATCTCCTTCCTCGCCCTCGGCCTGCTCTGGTCCACCTCCCGCTTCCACGGCGACCGCTCGGGTCGTGCCCTGCCCGCCGCCCTCCAGCGGGTGGCCGACGCGCCGGCCACCCGCACCACCCTGCGCGGACTCGGGCTCGCCGCCGCCCTCGCGGTCCTCCTCCACCTCCTCCTCGGTCCCGACGACCCCGCACGCAACCCCGCTCCCGGCGCCGTCTACGTCCTGTTCTGGGTCGGACTCGTCCCCGCCTCCCTCCTCCTCGGCCCCGTCTGGCGCCTGCTCAACCCGCTCCGCACCCTGCACCGCCTGCTCCGCCGCACCCGGCGCCGCCCCGGCCCCGACCACCCCCTCCCCCCGCGTCTCGGCCAATGGCCCGCCGCCGCCGGGCTGTTCGCCTTCACCTGGCTCGAACTCGTCGCTCCCGATCCCGCATCCACCACCACCCTCCTCATCGCCCTCACCGTCTACGGCACCGCCCAGCTCCTGCTCGCCGCCCGCTTCGGCGAGGGCTGGTTCGACGACGGAGACGCCTTCGACGCGTACTCCGCCCTCCTGGCCCGCCTCTCCCCCCTCGGCCGTCGCAGCGACGGCCGCCTGGTGCTCCGTAACCCCTTCCACGGACTCGACGCGACACCCGAGCGGCCCGGACTCGTCGCCACCGTCTGCGTCCTGCTCGGATCCACCGCCTACGACGGGTTCTCCGACAACCCTTCGTGGATCAACACCCTGCAGACCTCCCCCCTCGGCCGCACCCCCACGGCCACCCTCGGACTTCTCGCTTCCGTCGCCCTCGTCGCCACCCTGTACTGCCTGTGCGCCGCGGCCACCCGCCTCGTCAGCGGACCGCACCCCCGCCCGCTGACGGCCTTCGCGCACTCACTCGTGCCGATCGCGCTCGGCTATCTCATCGCCCACTACTTCTCCCTCCTGGTAGTCGAAGGACCACGCACAGTCATCATGGCAGTCGGCACTGACAACGCCTCCGGACCCGCTCCGCTCCTGGGTCCCGGCGGCCTCGCCGCCCTCCAGGTCGTCGCCGTCGTCACCGGCCACGTACTCGGCGTCGTCGCCGCCCACGACCGCTCCGTACGCCTCTTTCCGCCCGCGAAGGCGGTGGCCGGCCAACTGCCGCTCCTCGCCCTGATGATCACGTACACCATCGGCGGGCTGAGCCTCCTGCTGAACTGAGGCCGGCGCCCCCGCTCGACAGAGAAGCGAGGAACGGCATGATGGACCCCGTGCCTCCCGCCCACTCCCTGCGCCGCACTCCGATCCAGCAGCGCAGCGCCGACCGGCTCGCCCGGATCCTCGACGCCTGCGCCGAGCTGCTCGACGAGACCGGGTACGAGAACCTCAGCACCCGCGCCGTCGCCCTGCGGGCCGGCGTGCCGATCGGCTCCGTCTACCGCTTCTTCGGCAACAAGCGGGCCATGGCCACCGCCCTGGCCCACCGCAACCTGGACCGCTACGCCGACGGCATCGCCGCCCGGCTCGCCGACCTCCCCGCCACCGACTGGCGGCCCGTCGTCGACGCGGTGCTGGACGAGTACCTGGCCATGAAGCGCAGCGTCCCCGGCTTCGCGCTCGTCGACTTCGGCGTGCCCGCGCCGCCGCCGGACGGCCCGGAGGCCGACCCCAACCACCTGGTCGCGGCCCGTCTCACCGACCTGCTCTGCACCCACCTCGGCCTGACCCCCGAGGCCACCCTGGAGCGGGCCGTACTGGTCGCCGTCGAAGCCACCGACGCGCTGATCCAGCTGGCCTTCCGCACCGACCCGGCAGGGGATCCCGGCATCGTCGCCGAGACCCGGGCGATGATGCAGGCCTACCTCTCCCGCGTGCTGGACTGAGCCCCGCCCGGGCCCGAGCCACGCTCCGGCCGGCCCAGGCCGGGAGGTCCGGCCCCGCGCAGGCCAGCCCGCGCAGGCCGACCCGCGCAGCCGCGCTCCGGCCGCCCAGGCCGTACTCGTCCGGCCCAGGCCGAGGTCCGGCGCCCCGGCACACAGGCCCCGGTCCGGCCGCCCGGCCGCAGACCGCTGTCCGTCCCGCCCCTCGCAAGCCGCGTCCGGGCCGCCGGCCTCCGCCGCCCGGTCGGCCGTTCCGTCTCGAATCCTCCTCCCGCAGACCCCTCCCCACCGTCCCTACCGGTCGGTATGCTCGGTGCCCCCGCGTGCCCGTGCCGCAGCCAGCAGCCCCCAGGAGGGCCCCATGCCCCGCACCGCCCTGCGCATCTGCCCCCTGTGCGAAGCCACCTGCGGCCTCACCCTCACCGTCGAGGACACCGCCGTCACCGGCGCCCGCGGCGACCGCGAGGACGTCTTCAGCCACGGCTTCATCTGCCCCAAGGGCGCAGCCTTCGGAGCGATCGACTCCGACCCCGACCGGCTGCGCGCCCCCCTCGTCCGCCGTGACGGCAAGCTCCAGGAGGCCACCTGGGAGGAGGCCTTCGACGCCATCGCCGCCGCCGTCCCCGCCCTCGTCGGGGAGTACGGTGCGCAGACGGCAGGGGTCGTCCTCGGCAACCCGAACGTCCACACCATGGCCGGCGCCCTCTACCCGCCGCTGCTCCTCAAGGCACTCGGCACCCGCAACCTCTTCACCGCCAGCACCCTCGACCAGATGCCCAAACACGTCTCCAGCGGGCTGCTCTTCGGCGATCCCTTCGCCATCCCGGTGCCCGACCTCGACCGCACGGACTTCCTGCTGCTCCTCGGCGCCAACCCGGTCGAATCCAACGGCTCCCTCTGTACCGCCCCCGACTTCCCCAGCAAGCTCAAGGCCCTGCGTGCCCGCGGCGGCACCCTGGTCGTCGTCGACCCGCGCCGCACCCGCACCGCCCGGCTCGCAGACCGCCACCTCGCGCCGCGCCCCGGCAGCGACGCGCTCCTGCTCGCCGCGCTCGCACACACCCTGCTCGCCGAGAAACTCGCCGCGCCGGGCACGCTGGAGGAACACACCGAGGGCCTCGGGGAACTCGCCACCGCGCTCGCGAGTTTCACTGCTGAGGCCGTAGCCCCCGCCTGCGACCTCACGGCCGCCGAGATCCGCACCCTCGCCCGCGACCTCGCGGCCGCGCCCACCGCCGCCGTCTACGGACGGATCGGCAGCTGCACCGTCGAGTACGGCACGCTCGCCAGCTGGCTGGTCGACGTGCTGAACATCCTCACCGGCAACCTGGACCGGCCGGGCGGGGCTCTCTTCCCGCTGTCCGCGACGGCTCCCGCGCCTCGGCCCGCCCGCCCCGGCAAGGGGTTCGCCCTCGGCCGCTGGTCCAGCCGGGTCAGCGGCCACCCCGAAGCCAAGGGTGAACTGCCCATCGCGGCCCTCGCGGAGGAGATCGAGACCCCGGGCGAAGGGCGGGTACGGGTCCTGATCGCCATCGCCGCGAACCCCGTCCTGTCCGCCCCTGACGGCGACCGTCTCGACCGGGCGCTGGCCGGCCTCGACTTCATGGTCTCCGTGGACCCGTACCTGAACGAGACCTCACGTCACGCCCATGTCGTGCTGCCCCCGCCGCCGCCCTCCCAGAGCGCGCACTTCGACTTCGCGTTCAACGGGTTCGCCGTGCGCAACCAGGCGCGCTTCTCGCCGGCCGTCGTGCCGCTGGACGAGGGGCGGATGGACGAATGCGAGATCCAGGCCCGTCTCGTGCTCGCCGTCTCCGGCATGCACGGCTCCGCCACCCCGGACGCCGTCGACGAACTGGCCATTCGGACCACCCTCGCCAAGGAGACCGCGGACCCCTGCTCCCCGGTACACGGGCAGGACCCGGCGGACCTCGCTGGCCTGCTCGCAGGCGGGAGCGGCCCCGAGCGGCGCCTCGACCTGATGCTCCGACTCGGGCCGTACGGAGACCGGTTCGCCCGTGCTGACGAGGCTGACGACACCGACACCGACACCGACACCGGCACCGGCACCGGCACCGGCTCCGGCTCCGGCACCGGCACCGGCGCGGGCTCCGGCGCGGGCACCGGCGCGGACGCCGAGGGAGAGGCGGCCACGCGCAGGCTCAGCCTGGAGCGGCTGCTCGCGAACCCGCACGGCATCGACCTGGGCCCGCTGCGGCCCCGGCTCCCGGGCGTGCTGAAGACCCGCAGCGGCAGGATCGAGCTGCTCCCGGACCCGATCGCGGCCGAACTCCCCAGGATGCGCGCGGCGCTCGCCGACCGCCCCGCCGCCCTGGTGCTCGTGGGCCGCCGCCATCTGCGGTCCAACAACAGCTGGTTGCACAACGTCCCGGCCCTCACCGGAGGTTCCAACCGCTGCACACTTCAGATCCACCCCCAGGACGCGGACCGGCTGGGGCTGGCCGACGGCGGCCGGGCCAGGGTGACCGCCGACGGCGGCAGCCTGGAGGTTCCCGTCGAGGTCACCGACGCCGTCCGCACCGGAGTGGTGAGTCTCCCGCACGGCTGGGGCCACGACCGCGCCGGGGCGCGGCTCTCGGTCGCCTCCGCCACCCCCGGCGCCAACGTCAATCAGCTGCTCGACGGCACCCGGCTCGACCGGCTGTCGGGCACCGCCGTACTCAACGGCTTCCCCGTCAAGCTCACACCCCTGCCCTGAGCTGGGGTTTTGCTCGTATTGCTCACACGTAGACGTCTTGTTGGCGTAAGGAGGCGGCGCCTACCTTCCCCCCATGCTGACCTTCCTCGGCTTCGCCATGATCGCGACCTTCCTGGTCCTGATCATGATGAAGAAAATGTCGCCCATCGCGGCGCTCGTCCTCATTCCCGCGCTCTTCTGCGTGTTCGCAGGCAAGGGAGCGCACCTCGGCGACTACGTCATCGACGGCGTCGGCAAGCTCGCGCCGACCGCCGCCATGCTGATGTTCGCCATCGTCTACTTCGGCGTGATGATCGACGTCGGCCTCTTCGACCCGGTCGTGCGCGGCATCCTGCGCTTCTGCAAGGCCGACCCGATGCGCGTCGTCGTCGGTACCGCCGTCCTCGCCGCCATCGTCTCGCTCGACGGCGACGGTTCGACCACTTTCATGATCACAGTCTCGGCGATGTATCCGCTGTACAAGCGCCTCGGGCTGAGTCTGGTGGTCATGACGGGCGTCGCGGCCACTGCCAACGGCGTCATGAACACCCTGCCCTGGGGCGGACCCACGGCCCGCGCCGCCACCGCCCTCAAGCTCGACGCCGCCGACATATTCGTCCCGATGATCCCGGCCCTCGCGATGGGCCTGCTGTTCGTGTTCGTCCTGGCGTACGTCCTCGGTCTGAAGGAGCGCCGCCGGGTCGGCCTCCTCACCCTTCCCGCGGACAAGGACAAGGACAAGGACGAGGGCAAGGACAAGGACAAGGACAAGGACAAGGACGCGTACGAGGACACGGGTGCGCAGGAGGTGCGCGCGACGGAGACCGCCGCCGCGCTGGTCGCCGCCGGTACCGGCGCTTCCGCCGGTCCGGCCGCCGGTGTGCCGGGCGCTGCGGCCGACGGCTCCGCCGCCACGGCCGACCGCCATGCCGCGGGCGGCTCCGAGTCCGCCCCCGGCGTCCCCGAGGACGGCTTCCAGGGCCTCGACCCCCATCGCGCCACCCTGCGCCCGCGCCTGTACTGGTTCAACGCCGGCCTCACCATCGCCCTCCTGACCGCGATGATCATGGAGCTGCTGCCCATCCCGGTGTTGTTCCTGCTCGGCGCCGCTCTCGCCCTCACCGTCAACTTCCCGCACATGCCCGAGCAGAAGGCCCGGATCGCCGCCCACGCCGACAACGTCCTCAACGTCGCCGGCATGGTCTTTGCCGCCGCCGTCTTCACGGGCGTCCTCACCGGCACCGGCATGGTCAAGCACATGGCCGACTGGCTCGTCGGAGCCATCCCCGAGGGCATGGGTCCCCACATGGCCCTGGTCACCGGCCTGCTCAGCCTGCCGCTCACCTACTTCATGTCCAACGACGGGTTCTACTTCGGCGTGCTCCCCGTGCTGGCCGAGGCCGGAGCCGCCCACGGTGTCTCCCCGCTCGAAATCGCCCGCGCCTCCCTGGTCGGCCAGGCCCTGCACATGTCGAGCCCGCTGGTTCCGGCCGTCTACGTCCTCGTCGGCATGGCCAGGGTCGAGTTCGGCGACCACACCCGCTTCACCGTGAAATGGGCGGCCCTGACCTCGCTGGTCGTCCTCGCGGCGGGGATGCTTTTCGGCATCATCTGATTCCGGCCGCCCCTGGCGGGCCAAAAACTACCGACGCTAGTTTGTAGGGTGTTCGCGACGTCAGGTCTACGCGCTCGTGCGTGCTCGGGAGGAATGCCATGAAGGCCCACGACGGGATGTACATCGGCGGCGCGTGGCGGCCCGCCGCCGGACGCGACCGGATCGAGGTCGTCAACCCCGCCGACGAACTGGTCGTCGCGGCGGTTCCGGCCGGCACCGCCGAGGACGTGGACGCCGCCGTACGCGCGGCCCGCGCGGCCTTCCCCGGCTGGGCGGCCACGGCTCCGGCCGAGCGCGCCGCGCTGATCGGCGCGCTCCGCGACGTGCTGGTCGCCCGCAAGAGCGAGATCGCCGAGCTCATCACCACGGAGCTCGGTTCCCCGCTCGGCTTCGCGGAGATGGTCCACGTCGGCTCGCCGATCGCCGTGGCCTCCTCCTACGCCGAGCTCGCGGCCTCGTACGCCTTCGAGGAGCGGATCGGGAACTCCACCGTGCTGCTGGAGCCGGTCGGTGTGGTCGGAGCCATCACGCCCTGGAACTACCCGCTGCACCAAGTCGTTGCAAAGGTGGCGCCCGCTCTCGCCGCCGGCTGCACCCTCGTCCTCAAGCCGGCCGAGGACACCCCGCTGACCGCACAGCTCTTCGCCGAAGCCGTGCACGAGGCGGGCATCCCGGCCGGAGTCTTCAACCTGGTGACCGGTACCGGTCCGGTCGCCGGCCAGGCGCTGGCCGCGCACGAGGGGGTCGACCTCGTCTCCTTCACCGGCTCGACCGCCGTCGGCAAGCAGATCGGCGCCACCGCCGGTGCCGCCGTCAAGCGGGTCGCCCTCGAACTGGGCGGAAAATCGGCCAATGTCATCCTGCCCGGGGCGGACCTGGCCAAGGCCGTCGCGACCGGCGTCCGCCACGTCATGAACAACACCGGCCAGAGCTGCAACGCGCTCACCCGCATGCTCGTCCACCGGGACCAGTACGAGGAGGCCGTCGCGCTCGCGGCCGCCGCCGTCGCCACCTACCCCACCGGCGACCCCACCGACTCGGCCACCCGCCTCGGCCCCGTCGTCAACGCCAAGCAGCACGCACGCGTGCGCGGATACATCACCAAGGGCATCGAGGAGGGCGCCCGCCTCGTCGCCGGCGGCCCCGACGCTCCGCACGGTCGGGGCTACTTCGTCGCCCCGACCGTGTTCGCCGATGTCACACCCGACATGACCATCGCCCAGGAGGAGATCTTCGGCCCGGTGCTGTCGATCCTCTCCTACGAGGACGAGGAGGAGGCCCTGCGCATCGCCAACGGCACCGTGTACGGCCTCGGCGGCGCCGTCTGGGCCGCGGACGAGGAGACCGCCGTGGCCTTCGCCCGCCGCATGGACACCGGCCAGGTGGACATCAACGGCGGCCGCTTCAACGTGCTCGCGCCCTTCGGCGGCTACAAGCAGTCGGGCGTCGGCCGCGAGCTGGGTGCGCACGGTCTGGCGGAGTACCTCCAGACCAAGTCCTTGCAGTTCTAAGCTGTCCTGCCCGTTCCGAGCCGCCCCGATCCGGAGAAGACGACCATGGTCCGCGCCGCCATCCTGCCCGCTGTCGGGGCCCCGCTGGAAATACGGGAGATCGTGCTGCCCGATCCCGGTCCCGGGCAGGTCCGGGTCAGGCTGACCGCAGCCGGGGTCTGCCACTCGGACCTCTCCCTCACCAACGGCACCATGCGGGTCCCCGTTCCCGCCGTCCTGGGACACGAGGGAGCGGGTACGGTCCTCGCCGTCGGGGAAGGCGTGACCCACGTCGCCCCCGGCGACGGAGTCGTGCTCAACTGGGCCCCGTCCTGTGGGGAGTGCCACCACTGCTCCATCGGCGAGGTCTGGCTCTGCGCCAACGCGCTCACGGGCGTCGGGGCCGTCTACGCGCACGACGCGCGGGGTACCGAGCTGCACCCGGGGCTGAACGTGGCCGCGTTCGCCGAGGAGACCGTCGTCGCGGCCAACTGCGTGCTGCCCGCGCCCGCCGGGATCCCGCTCGCCGAGGCCGCCCTGCTGGGGTGCGCGGTCCTCACCGGCTACGGCGCCGTCCACCACAGCGCCCAGGTCCGCCCCGGCGAATCCGTCGCCGTCTTCGGTGTCGGCGGGGTCGGCCTGGCCGCCCTCCAGTCCGCCCGGATCGCACAGGCGGGCCCGGTGATCGCCGTCGACGTGTCCCCGGCCAAGGAGGAACTGGCCCGGGCGGCGGGAGCCACCGAGTTCGTGCTCGCCTCCGACACCACTGCCAAGCAGATCCGGTCGCTCACGGGCGGCCACGGCGCGGATGTCGCCGTCGAATGCGTCGGCCGGGCGGAGACCATCCGCGGCGCCTGGGAGTCCACCCGCCGCGGCGGCCGCACCACGGTGGTGGGCATCGGCGGCAAGGACCAGCAGGTCACCTTCCACGCGCTGGAGATCTTCCACTTCGCCCGCACCCTCACCGGCTGCGTCTACGGCAACAGCGACCCCGCCCGCGATCTCCCGGTGATCGCCGGACACGTCCGCGCGGGCCGCCTCGACCTCGGAGCCCTGGTCACCGACCGCATCACGCTCGACGGCATCCCGGCGGCCTTCGACGCCATGCTGGCGGGCAAGGGCGGCCGCTCATTGATCGTCTTCTAGACCCGCCCCGCGTCCCCGCTTGGCGCGGCCCGCCCGGCCGCGGCGCGCCCCGCCCCGGGCCTCCCCGCACCGCGGTCCTCCCGGCCGCGGCGCGCCCCGCCCCGGGCCTCCCCGCACCGGTCTTGCCCGTCGGGGGGCTCCCGTCCCGCGGGCTCCCGTCCCGCGTCGCGGGACGCCGCCCGGCCTCAGGAAGCGTCGCGCGCCAGCGCCTCGTACTGCAGGGACAGCCCGTCCAGCAGAGCCGCCAGGCCCGTTTCGAAGGCGCCCTCGTCCACCTCGCGCTGGCGCTCGGCCAGCAGATGGGCCTGGCCCAGGTGGGGGTAGTCCGCCGGGTCGTAGGCCGCCTCGTCGTCCACGAAACCCCGGGCGAAGGAAGCCACCGCCGAGCCGAGGATGAAGTACCGCATCAGCGCGCCGATCCGGGTCGCGTGCGCGGCCGGCCACCCGGCCGCGGTCATCGCTCCGAACACCGCGTCCGCCAGCCGCAGGCCCGCCGGGCGGCGGCCCGGTCCCCGCGCCAGCACCGGCACGATGTTCGGATGGTCGGACAGGGCGTCCCGGTACGAGTGGGCCCAGGCGTGCAGAGCGCCCCGCCAGTCCAGGCCGCACGTCTCGAAGACCGACAGGTCGACCCGCGCGCTCACCGCGTCCGCCACTGCCTCCAGGATCTCGTCCTTCGTGCGGAAGTGGTTGTACAGGGACGGTCCGCTGACCCCCAGCGCGGCCGCCAGCCGCCGCGTCGAGACCGCCTCCAGCCCCTCCGCGTCGACGAGCGCGGCCGCCGCCTCGACGATGCGGGTCCTGCTGAGGAGAGGCTTGCGCGGTCTGGCCATGCGCCACATAGTAGGCCTGCCCGCCCTAAACTACCGGTGCTAGTTAACGGCCGGACCAGACGCCCGGAGGTGCCCGGTGAACATGGAGCTGAGCGAGGAGCAGGAGGCCGTGCGCCGACTCGCCCGCGAATTCACCGAGCGCGAGGTCGCCCCGTACGCGGCCGAGTGGGACCGCGCCGAGAGCGTGGACCGGGCCATCGTGAAGAAGCTCGGGTCCCTCGGCTTCCTCGGCCTGACCGTCCCCGAGGAGTACGGCGGCTCCGGCGGCGACCACCTCTCCTACGTCCTGGTCACCGAGGAGCTCGGCCGCGGCGACTCCGCCGTGCGCGGCATCGTCTCCGTCTCCCTCGGTCTGGTCGCCAAGACCATCGCGGCCTGGGGCACCGAGGAGCAGAAGCACGCCTGGCTGCCCCGCCTGTGCTCCGGGGACGCACTCGGCTGCTTCGGCCTCACCGAGCCCGGCACCGGGTCCGACGCCGGCAGCCTCACCACCCGCGCGGTGCGCGAGGGGGACTCGTACCTCGTCAGCGGCAGCAAGATGTTCATCACCAACGGCACCTGGGCCGACGTCGTCCTGCTCTTCGCCCGCACCGCAGACGTGCCCGGCCACCGCGGCGTCTCCGCCTTCCTCGTCCCCACCGACACGCCCGGCCTCACGCGGCGCGAGATCCACGGCAAGCTCGGCCTGCGCGGCCAGGCCACCGCCGAACTCGCCCTCGACGGCGTCCGCGTCCCCGCCTCCGCGATGCTCGGCCCCGAGGGCAAGGGCTTCTCGGTCGCCATGTCCGCGCTCGCCAAGGGCCGGATGTCGGTCGCCGCCGGCTGTGTCGGCATCGCCCAGGCGGCGCTCGACGCGGCCGTCTCGTACGCCGCCCAGCGCGAGCAGTTCGGCAAGCCGATCGCCCACCACCAGCTGGTCCAGGAGCTGATCGCCGACATCTCGGTCGACGTGGACGCCGCCCGCCTGCTCACCTGGCGGGTCGCGGACCTCATCGACCGCGGGCAGCCGTTCGCCACCGAGTCCTCCACCGCGAAGCTCTTCGCCTCCGAGGCCGCCGTCCGGGCCGCGGGCAACGCCCTTCAGGTGCACGGCGGTTACGGCTACATCGACGAGTACCCGGCCGGGAAACTGCTGCGCGACGCCCGCGTGATGACCCTGTACGAGGGCACCAGCCAGATCCAGAAGCTGCTGATCGGCCGGGCGCGCACCGGAGTCTCCGCCTTCTGAGTACGCGCATGAGTACCCGTGCGGATGTGGGCCCCGCCACGTCCGCCGGATGCTGTGGCCATGAACGAGACACCGGTCAAGCAGCAGAACACGGGGGCGTACTACGGCCAGGCCGTCGCCTCCTTCGGCGTCGCGCTGAGCGCCGTGGCCGTCGGCATCTACAACCTCGACGCGGACGCGTGGGTGCGGGGCTTCCTCGGCATCGCCGTCCTCTATCTGACCACCTCGGCCTTCACCCTCGCCAAGGTCGTCCGCGACCGGCAGGAGGCGGGCCAGATCGTCAGCAGGGTCGACCAGGCCAGGATGGAGAAGATCCTGGCCGAGTACGACCCCTTCCAGCCGAAGCCCTAAGCGCTTGCTCACCCTCCGGTAAGGTGTTCACTCCGACACGGCGAAGAGGGTGAGTGCGAGCGATGGACAGCGCGGAGGAGACGGTCGGCGGCTACCGGCCGTGGTCGGAGGTCACCCCCGACGCCGCGCGGCGGCTGCTCGTCGCCGCCGTGGACGCGTTCGCCGAGCGCGGGTACCACGCCACCACCACACGTGACATCGCGGGCCGCGCCGGCATGAGCCCGGCCGCGCTCTACATCCACTACAAGACCAAGGAAGAGCTGCTCCACCGGATCAGCCGGATCGGCCACGACAAGGCCCTGGAGATCCTCACCACCGCGGCCGACGGCCCCGGCAGCGCCGCCGAGCGGCTCGACGCCGCCGTACGGTCCTTCGTGCTGTGGCACGCGGCCCACCACACCACCGCGCGCGTGGTCCAGTACGAACTCGACGCTCTCGCTCCCGAGCACCGCTCCGAGATCGTGGCACTGCGCCGGCAGAGCGACGCCGCCGTGCGCCGCATCCTCGCCGACGGGGTCGCGGCGGGGGAGTTCGACGTCCCCGACGTGCCGGGCACCACCCTCGCCGTACTGTCGCTCTGCATCGACGTGGCCCGCTGGTTCAGCGTGGCCGGGCAGCGCACGCCCGACGAGGTCGGCGCGCTCTACGCCGACCTCGTGCTCCGCATGGTGGGCTCGCGCCCCCGGAGCCAGGAGTAGTCCGGAATCAGAAGTAGTAGCGGGACACCGACTCCGCGACGCACACCGGCTTGTCCCCGCCCTCGCGCTCGACCGTGACGGTCGCCGCGACCTGGACGCCGCCCCCGGCCTCCGTGACCTCCGTGATCACGGCGGTGGCCCGGAGCCGCGACCCGACCGGCACCGGCGCCGGGAAGCGCACCTTGCCCGTCCCGTAGTTGATGCCCATCCTCATGCCCTCGACCCGCATGATCTGCGGCACCAGGCTCGGCAGCAGGGACAGGGTGAGGTAGCCGTGGGCGATCGTGGAACCGAAGGGTCCGGTCGCCGCCCGCTCCGGGTCCACGTGGATCCACTGGTGGTCGCCGGTCGCGTCCGCGAAGAGGTCGATCCGCTTCTGGTCCACCTCCAGCCATCCGCTGGGCCCCAGCGGCTCGCCCGTCCCGGCGCGCAGCTCCTCGGCGGACGTGAAGATCCTCGGCTCGGCCATGCCCTGCTCCTGCCTCTCACTCACGGATTGCGCTGGGCGAATAAGCGCTTGCTCAGCATGCTGGGACCGTATGTGTATGTCAACGGACCTCCGGCTACCCTCGGCGGGGTGCCGCAGATTCCCGAGAAAATCCACGAACTCACCGTCGGCCAGCTGTCCGCCCGCAGCGGCGCAGCCGTCTCCGCGCTCCACTTCTACGAGTCCAAGGGCCTGATCAGCAGCCGCCGCACCCCCGGCAACCAGCGCCGCTACACCCGCGACGCGCTGCGCCGGGTGGCCTTCGTACGCGCGGCCCAGCGCGTGGGCATCCCGCTGGCCAGCATCCGCGACGCACTGACCCGGCTGCCCGAGGAGCGCACCCCCAACCGCGAGGACTGGGCCCGCCTCTCCGAGGCCTGGCGCGCCGAGCTCGACCAGCGGATCGCCCAACTCGCGCGCCTGCGCGACCACCTGACGGACTGCATCGGCTGCGGCTGCCTCTCGCTGGAGAACTGCGCACTGTCCAACCCGGACGACGTCTTCGGCGAGGAGCTCACCGGCTCGCGGCTGTAGGCCCTGTCGTCAAAGTGGCGCCTGGCCCGCGACGCCACTTCGATGACAGGACCCAGGGCCCGTCCCGGCCCGGGCCTCCCGCTCCCACACCGCCCGGGCCGCCGCCACCAGTTCGGCATTCGACCGGGCCGGCCGCCCGTCCGGCAGGTGCAGTACGTCCCCCACGCCGGTCCGCCCGCCCGTACCGCACCGGGCGGCCAGCCGCAGCACCGGCCAGGCGGCGGCCTCCCGCCCGTACAGCAGCAACGGCACGAGCGGCAGCCCGCGCAGCCCGGCCACCAGGGCCGGATCGGCCGCCGCGAGCTCCACCGCGAGCCGGACCCGCCCGGGGGCGCGCACCGGCCAGGCCAGGAACCGTGCCATCGGCTCCGCCCCGGCCGGTCCGCCCAGCGGCACCACCGCCTCCACCGCGACCCCTCGTGCCAGCAGCGCCTCGGCCAGCTCCCCGGCCCCCGGTTCCGCGAAGCTCACCGCCGCCCGGTCCGGCAGCACCGACCAGGACCGGACCCGCTCCAGCCGCCCCGCCGGTCCGGGCTCGGCCGAGACGCTCGCGTCCACGCACAGCGGTACGCCGACCCCCGCGCCCCGCAGCGCCTCCAGCACCGGCCCGACCACCCGGGGCGACAGGCTCTGCCGGCCGCACGGGGTCCGCGGATGCACCAGTACCTCCCCGGCCCCGGCGGTGACCGAGGCCAGCGCCGCCTCCGCCAGGTCCTGCGGGGACATCGGCACGGCCGGGCCGTCGGCGGCGCTGCGGGCGCCGTTCAGCGACACCGCCGGCGCAGGTCTCACGCGGCCCCCGCCGTCGGAGTGTCGGCCAGCGCGGGTCTGGGCACCACGATCCCGCAGCCCCCGCACACCGGACCGTCCCAGGCCCAGGCCCCCTCCCAGGAGCCGACCGCGGCCGCGGCCGGCCACCGCAGCTCCTCCTCCCCGCAGACCGGGCACGCCGTCCCCGGCGCCGACTCCAGTGCGTTCACCAGCCGCCGCAGCACCTCGCCCAGCGCCCCCTCCGGCCGCACCCCCGGATCGGCGCACCGCACCACCGCGTCCCCGCTCCCGCCCCACGCCCACTCCGGCCGCCGCAGCCCGTGGTGCTTCTCCCGTCTGCGCCGCTCCGCGAACTGGCGCTCGTACTCCAGCCACACCGCCCGCGCGTCCTCCAGCTCCTCCAGCGCGGCGACCAGCCGCAGCGGATCCGCCCCCCGGTCCTCGGGGGCGATCCCGTGCCGGTCGCACAGGTGCCACCACGTGGCCCGGTGCCCGTAAGGGGCGAACCGCTCCAGGCAGCGGCGCAGGGAATGGCGCCGCAGAGCCCGGTCGTTGCGCGCGTCGCGCACCTGGTAAGCCAGACTCCGGAATCCCGCCATCGCACCTTCACCTCCGCCGATGTGCCCAACATGCCCGGCCGGGGCCGGGCGCATGCGGGGGCGGACGAGGCGTGCGGGTGGCACTTGGCCGGAACTCAGCGCCCCATGCGCCCCGCGGCCACCACCAGCCGGGCCAGTTCCTCGTGGCAGATGTCGCTGTGCGCCCCCGAGGGGGCGCCGCCGCGCCGTACCACCGAGCCCGCGTCCACGCTGACACAGCCCGTCGCGGGCACCCCCTCGCGCAGGGCCGCGTCGAGGGCCAGCCGGGGCGCACCCGGTACGGCCTGCACCCCGTCGTGCCCGACGGCGCCCCAGCGCTCGTCGAAACCCAGAAGTCCGGCCGAATCCCCCGCCATCCGGGAGGCCAGCGGGTAGAACACCCGCAGCGAGGTGTCGTGCGGGGAATGGCAGGCCACCACTGGTCCGTCGACCTTGCGCTGGAGGCCTCCCAGGGCCCCGCCGCGGCCCTTGTCGTGGGGCAGCCGGTCGCAGAACGCGTAGTGGGAGAAGGCCCCCTGGAGCAGGGTCAGGGACCTCACGTACCGGGCGCCGTCCGGCACGGCGCGCAGCGAGAAGGAGACCAGGCGCGCCCCGAAGCTGTGCCCGATCAGATGGACCCGAAGCTGCGGGCGCTGCCGCGCCAGCTCCGCCAGCACCGGGCCGAGGCCGCGCTCGCCGACGACTCCCGACCGCTTCTTCATCCGGTAGTACGTCGCCTGCCGCAGCAGCTCCTTGGCCCCGTTCCACAGGGTGCGCGGTACGCCGTCCGGCGCCAGGTCCCGTTCGGCCGCCGCCCCGGGCGGCGCGCCCGCCTCGGCCAGGGCGCGCGTCAGGGCCCGGCACACCTCCAGGACGTCCTCGGTGAAGAGCGCGGGCACCTCCGGCACAGCGGCCGCCGCCACCGCGTCCACCCCGGCCAGCTCCCGTACGAGGGCCCCGAACTCGATGAACGCCGACTCCGACTCCGGCCGCTCCTCCAGCAGTTCGGCCACCCGGTCGAGCTCCGCGTGCCGCCCGGGCCAGAACTCCCCGAGCGCCTGCCGGGTGCCGGGGTCCAGCGCCGTCCCGAAACCGGGCTCCGCGAGCGCGCCCGGAGGCTCGAAGTCCGGAATCGGCTCGTCGGAGAAGCGGATCGAAGGCCACACGACGCCCACGTACCCGAGCCGCACCCCCGGCCCCACCAGCCCCGGGAAAGGGGCGAAGAACCGGTCGTAGAGCCGGGTCGAGGTGGACCGGTCGCTGTTCCAGCCGTGCGCGAAGACCAGCAGGTCCGTGGCCTCCATGCGGGACACCGCGCCCTGTGCGGCCGGGTCCGCGTCCCCCTCGGAGTCGAAGGTCAGCTCCGCGTACGGCCCGACCCCGATCCCGGCTGCGCCTCGCACCGCGATGTCCGCCATGACGTCCCCCTCCACGCCGTCCCTCCGGTGGACCCAGCATCCTGCTGATCCCCCCGCCCGGCCAGACCCGTGACGTCACGGAAGCGGCGAATCCGGCCGGGCGGGTTCACCGGCACGCCGCTCACGGGCTCACCGCCTCACGGGCACGCCGCTCACCGCCTCACGGGCACGCCGCTCACCGCCTCACGGGCACGCCGCTCACCGGCACACCGGCGCGCCGCTCACCCGTAGAGCAGGTACTCCCCGCGCACCGCCTCGAACCGGGCCAGCCCCGCCGCCCAGTCACCCACGACCTCCTCCACCCCGGCCCCCGCGTCCACCAGCCCGCGCACCCGGTCCGAACCCGTCAGCTTGTCGATCCAGTGGTCCGCGCGCCAGGCGAAGCCGCTCCACGTCCGCCGGGCGGTGACCAGCAGCCCGATCCCCGCGCGGACCGGATCGAAGGCCTCCCGGTCGTGCACGATCAGCCGGACCCCGCCGCACGGCTTCCCCGCGTGCTTGGAGAACGCGGGCGTGAAGTAGGCCTCGCGGAACCACACCCCGGGCAGCTCCAGCGCGTTGGCCGCCTCGGCCCACCGCCGGTCTACGCCCTCCGCGCCCACCACCTCGAAGGGCGTGGTCGTCCCGCGCCCCTCGGACAGGTTCGTCCCTTCGAACAGGCACGTGCCGGCGTAGGCGAGGGCCGTGTCCGGGGTCGGCATGTTCGGGCTCGGCGGCACCCAGGGCAGTCCGGTCTCGCCGAAGAAGGACCCCCGCCGCCAGCCGGTCATCGCCAGCGTCCGCAGCCTGACCGGACCGCCGGCCAGGAACTCGCCGTTGAAGAGCAGGGCCAGCTCGGCCGCCGTCATCCCGTGCGCGAGCGCGATCGGCTCCCGCCCCACGAAGCTCGCGTACGACCGGTCCAGCACCGGCCCCGCGGCCCGCCGGCCGCCCACCGGATTGGGGCGGTCCAGCACGACCATCGCCTTGCCCGCGAGGGCGGCCGCGCGCATGCAGTCGTAGAGCGTCCAGATGTAGGTGTAGAAGCGCGCCCCGACGTCCTGGATGTCGAAGACGACCGTGTCGACCCCGGCCGCCGTGAACACGTCCGCGAGCCGCTGCCCGCTCTTGCCGTACGTGTCGTGGACGGGCAGGCCGGTCGCCGGATCCCGGGAGGCCCCCTCGGAGCCGCCCGCCTGCGCCGTCCCGCGGAACCCGTGCTCGGGCCCGAACACGGCGACCAGGTCCACCCGCTCGTCCGCGTGGAGCACGTCGACCAGGTGGCGGGCGTCGGCGGTGATCCCGGTGGGGTTGGTGACCACCCCGACCCGCTGCCCGGCGAGTTCGGCGTACCCGCCCGCCGCGAGCCGCTCGAAACCGGTCCGCACCCGCCCCGCGCGTGGGGCGGCCGCACCCACGGCCCCTGCAGCCCCGACGGCCCCCGCAGCCCCCGCCAGTCCCACGGCCCCCGCAGCCCCCGCCAGCCCCACGGCCCCGGCCGCCCCCACGGCCCCCGCCAGTCCCAGTACCCCGCGTCGCGACAGCGTCATCCGGCCACGCTACGAGGCCAACCCCTTCCGCCCGGACATACCGACCGGTTAGTCTGCCCGCCATCCAGTCTGCCCGGCCGGTACCCGGCCGCACGAGAGGTGATCCCCGTGAGCGAGTACCAGGACCAGCGCGTCGTCGTCACCGGCGCGGGCGGCGGCATCGGCGCCGCCCTCGCGCACCGCTTCGCGGCCGAGGGCGCCACGGTGGTGGTCAACGACCTCGACGCGGCCAAGGCCGCCGCGGTCGCGGGCGCCATCGGCGCCCGGGCGATCGCGGTGCCGGGGGACGCGTCGGCGATCGTCGCCGAGGCCCGGGACGCCCTCGGCGGCGGCATCGACGTCTACTGCGCCAACGCCGGACTCGCCTCGGGCGGCGACGCGTTCGCCGACGAGGCCGTCTGGGAGGCGGCCTGGGACACCAACGTCATGGCCCACGTCCGCGCGGCCAGGCTGCTCCTGCCCGACTGGCTGGAGCGGGGGACCGGCCGCTTCGTGTCCACCGTCTCCGCCGCCGGACTGCTGACCATGATCGGGGCGGCGCCGTACAGTGTCACCAAGCACGGTGCGCTCGCCTTCTCCGAATGGCTCTCGCTGACCTACCGCCACCGCGGTGTTCAGGTCCATGCCATCTGCCCGCAGGGGGTGCGCACCGACATGCTGACGGCCGCGGGATCGGCGGGCGACCTCGTCCTCGCGCCGACCGCGATCGAGCCGGAAGCGGTCGCTGACGCACTGTTCGACGGCATGGAGAAGGGCCGGTTCTTGATCCTCCCGCACCCCGAGGTCGCGGACTTCTACGCCGCCCGCGCCACCGAGCCGGACCGCTGGCTGAGCGGAATGAACCACATCCAGCAGAAATGGGAGACCCGGTGAGCTCCGCGTACGCCGCCATGCCCTGGCTCGGGCTGCTCAGCCCGGCCCAGCGCGCGCCCGTCGCTCCGTCGCCGACCGTGCTGCACCTCTTCCGCGAGGCCGTGGCCCGGGCCCCGGGGCGCACCGCGCTCGCCTACTTCGACGGCCGCACCGACTACGCCGGGGCCGACGCGCTGTCCGACTCCGTCGCCGGTCACCTCGCGGCGCACGGCGTCGGCCGCGGGGACCGGGTCGCCGTCATGCTGCAGAACACCCCGCACTTCGTGCTCGCCGTCCTCGCCGCCTGGAAGGCCGGGGCCGTCGTCGTCCCGCTCAACCCGATGTACAAGGCCGGCGAGGTCGGGCACATCCTGCGCGACTCCGGGGCGGTCGCGCTGGTCTGCGACGGCCGCGCGTGGACGGCGTACGTGCGCGAGGCAGCGCGCGGTACGGGCGTACGCGTCGCCCTGACGGCCCGCGACCGGGATTTCCAGACCCGCGACGACGCGCGGCTCTTCGCCCCGGCGCCCGTACCGGACCAGCGCCGGGCCCCGGATCCCGAGCCGGGCCCCGCGCCGCACCCCGCCCCGGCCGCTGCCCCGGCCTCTGCTCTGGACCTCGCGCCGCACTCCGTGCCGAACCCCGCCCCGGACTCCGTGGCCGGGCCGGCGGCCCCGGAGGCCGCCGACCTCACCACCGTGGCCCGCCGGGGCCACCCCGCGCCGGACGATCCGCACCTCACCGCCGCCGACACCGCCCTCATCAGCTACACCTCCGGCACCAGCGGCACCCCCAAGGGCGCCATGAACCCACACGGCGCGCTCACGTACAACGCCGTCCGCCAGGTCACCGCGCACCCCGTCCCCGAGGGCGCCGCCTACTTCGCCCTCGCGCCCCTCTTCCACATCACCGGCATGGTGTGCGAGCTCGCCGCCTGCTTCGCCAACGCCGGCACCCTCGTCCTCGCGCACCGCTTCGACGCCGGAGTCGTCCTCGACGCCTTCCTGGAGCACCGCCCGGCCTACACCGTGGGACCGGCCACCGCCTTCATGGCGCTGGCCGCGCACCCCGCCGTCACCCGGGACCACTTCGCCTCGTTCCAGGTGATCTCCTCCGGCGGAGCCCCGCTGCCGCCCGCGCTCGTCGAACGCCTTCGCGCCGCCTTCGGCTTCTACCTCCGCAACGGCTACGGCCTCACCGAGTGCACCGCCCCCTGCGCCTCCGTCCCCCCGCACCTCGAAGCCCCCGTCGACCCGGCCTCCGGCACCCTCTCCGTGGGACTGCCCGGCGCCGAGACCGTCGTGCGCATCCTCGACGAGGGGGGCGCCGAGGTCCCCTTCGGCGAGACCGGCGAGATAGCCGTCCGCGGCCCCCAGGTCGTGCCCGGCTACTGGGGCCTGCCCGCCGACACCGCCAAGGCGTTCCCGGACGGCGAACTGCGCACCGGGGACGTCGGGTTCATGGACGCCGGCGGCTGGCTCTACGTCGTCGACCGCAAGAAGGACATGATCAACGCTTCCGGCTTCAAGGTCTGGCCGCGCGAGGTCGAGGACGTGCTCTACACCCACCCCGCCGTCCGCGAGGCGGCCGTGGTCGGCGTCCCGGACCCCTACCGCGGGGAGAACGTGAAGGCGTACGTCAGCCTCCGCCCCGGCACCTCCGTGGAGCCGGCGGAGCTGTCCGCCCACTGCGCCTCGCGGATCGCCGCCTACAAATACCCGCGCCAGGTGGAGATCCTGCCTGTCCTTCCGAAGACCACCAGTGGCAAGATCCTGCGACGGGAACTGCGCGATCGCGGCTGAAAACAGTCGGACGGTCGTACAGGAGGAATGGGAAGGAAGGTCGGCGCCATGGCTGCCAGGACCACGGAACCCGACGGTGCGCACGAGGCCCCGGTACCGCAGCGGCTGCTGGCCGTCGCCACCCGGCTGTTCGCCGAGCGCGGCTACGACCGCACGTCCGTGCAGGAGATCGTCGAGGCGGCCGGGGTCACCAAGGGCGCGCTCTACCACTACTTCGGGTCCAAGGACGACCTGCTGCACGAGGTGTACGCACGGATGCTGCGCCTGCAGCAGCAGCGGCTCGACGCGGTGGCCGGATCCGACGCGCCCGTCGAGGAGCGCCTGCGGGCGGCCGCCGCCGACGTGGTGGTGACCACCATCGAGAACCTCGACGACGCGGCGATCTTCTTCCGGTCGATGCACCAGCTCAGCCCGGAGAAGTCCAAGCAGGTGCGGGCGGAGCGCCGGCGCTACCACGAGCGCTTCCGGGCGCTGATCGAGGAGGGGCAGCGTACGGGCGTGTTCTCCGACGCCACCCCCGCCGACCTGGTGGTGGATTACCACTTCGGGTCCGTGCACCACCTGTCCACCTGGTACCGCGCGGACGGGCCGCTCACGCCGCAGCAGGTCGCCGATCACCTGGCCGACCTGCTGCTGCGCGCACTGCGCCCCTGAGGGGCTCCGGCGTGCGGTGGCCGGTGCAGCGCTCCGCCCCGCGGACGTGGACCAGGCACCGCGGGCGGCGGATCCGGCCCGCCCAGCCGCCCGCCCGCCCGCCCGGCCGGACGACGCCGACGTCGTCGACGCGGCGGCGGGCCGAGCCCGCGCGTGCGGCCCCCGCAACGCCGTCGGCCGCCAGAGCGCCGTCGGCCGCACGCCGGGTCCGGACCCGGCGTGCGGACCCGGCGAGCGGGCCCGTCCCTACATGTAGCGCTTCAGCTCGCGGCGGGCCAGAGAGCGCTGGTGGACCTCGTCCGGACCGTCGGCCAGCCGCAGTGTCCGCGCCGCCGCCCACAGCTCGGCCAGCGGGAAGTCCTGGCTGACCCCGCCCGCGCCGTGCAGCTGCACCGCCTGGTCGAGGATCCCCACCACGGCCCGCGGGGTCGCGATCTTGATGGCCTGGATCTCGGTGTGCGCGCCCCGGTTCCCGGCCGTGTCCATCAGCCAGGCCGTCTTCAGCACCAGCAGCCGCAGCTGCTCCACCGTGACCCGGGCGTCCGCGATCCAGTTCTGCACGACCCCCTGCGCGGCCAGCGGCTTGCCGAAGGCGGTACGGTCCACCGCCCGCCGGCACATCAGCTCGATGGCCCGCTCCGCCATGCCGATCAGCCGCATGCAGTGGTGGATGCGGCCCGGGCCGAGCCGCGCCTGGGCGATGGCGAAGCCCGTGCCCTCCTCGTCGATCAGGTTCGCCGCCGGGACCCGCGCCCCGTCGAAGACGACCTCGGCATGGCCGCCGTGCTCGTGGTCCTCGTACCCGTACACCGTCATGGCCCGGCGCACCTCGACCCCGGGGGTGTCGCGCGGTACCAGGATCATCGACTGCTGGCGGCGCGGGTCGGCGCCCTCCGGATCGGTCTTGCCCATCACGATGAAGATCTTGCAGTCCGGGTTCATGGCGCCGGAGATGAACCACTTGCGCCCGGTGACGACGTACTCGGCCCCGTCCGCGGACCGCTCGATCCGGGTCTCGACGTTGGTCGCGTCCGAGGACGCCACGTCCGGCTCGGTCATCGCGAAGGCGGAGCGGATCTCCCCGGTCAGCAGCGGCTCCAGCCACTGCTTCTTGTGCTCCTCGCTGCCGAACTGAGCGAGCAGCTCCATGTTCCCGGTGTCCGGGGCCGCGCAGTTGGTCGCCGTCGGAGCCAGGTGCGGGCTGCGGCCGGTGATCTCGGCGAGCGGGGCGTACTGGAGGTTCGTCAGCCCGGCGCCGTACTCGGCATCCGGGAGGAAGAGGTTCCACAGGCCCTGGCGGCGCGCCTCGGCCTTCAGTTCACCGAAGACGGCCGGGGTGTCCCAGGGCGAGGCCAGCCGCGCGCGCTGCTCGGCGGCGACGGGTTCCGCCGGGTAGACGTACTCCTCCATGAACGCGAGCAGCCGTTCGCGGAGTTCCTCGGTCCGGGCGTCGAATGCGAAATCCATGAGTGAGGTGCCTCAGCCTTCCTGGCGGTTTTAGAACGTGTGGGGGGCCTGGAGGGTGGTCAGACCGTGTTCGATGAAGACCGGGACCAGCTCGCCGATCCGGTCGAAGCCCGCGCCGACGGTCTGCCCGAGCGTGTAGCGGTAGTGGATGCCTTCGAGGATCACCGCGAGCTTGAACCAGGCGAAGGCCGTGTACCAGGCGATCGCGCCGGTGTCCCGTCCGGAGCGAGCGGCGTACCGCTCCACCAGCTCGGCGGGAGCCGGATGCCCCGGCGCCCCGCTCGTCGTACTGACCGGAGATTCGGTCAGGCCCAGGTCCGAGCTGTACATCACGAGCAGCCCGAGATCGGTCAGCGGATCGCCCAGCGTGGACATCTCCCAGTCCAGCACCGCCCGGATCGTGTCGTCCGGCCCGCCGATCAGTACGTTGTCCAGCCTGAAGTCCCCGTGCACCACGGTCGGCGCGGGGGAGTCGGGCAGCGCCCGGCCGAGCGCGCCGTGCAGCTCGTCGATCCCGGCGAGCTCGCGGCCCCGCGAGGCCGCGAGCTGCTTGCCCCAGCGGCGCAGCTGCCGGTCGAGGAATCCCTCGGGCCTCCCGAAGTCGCCCAGCCCCACCGCCGCCGGATCCACCGCGTGCAAATCGACCAGCGTGTCCACCAGGCCCAGCACCGCCCGCCGGGTGCGCTCGGGGCCGATCGCGGCGAGCTCGCCCGCAGTGCGGTACGGCACCCCTTCCACGTACTCCATGACGTAGAACGGCGCCCCCAGTACGGCCTCGTCCTCGCACAGGAGCAGCGGCTCGGGCACCGGCACGGCCGTCCCGTGCAGGGCCGCGATCACCCGGTGCTCGCGCCGCATGTCGTGCGCGGTGGCCAGGACGTGGCCGAGCGGGGGACGGCGCACGACCCAGCGGGCGGCGCCGTCGGTGACCGCGTACGTCAGGTTCGACCGGCCCCCTTCGATGAGCCGGCCGCTCAGCGGCCCGGCCACGAGCCCGGGCCGCGCCGTGTCGAGATGGCCGCGCAGCCGCTCCAGATCGAGGCCTCGCGGATCGTCCGGGGCTGGGGTCATGGTGGGCACCTCCGTACGGGGTGGACGGTCACCGACCGACCGACCGACTGACCGACTGCTGATTGACTGCTCGAGGCCATCATGCCGACCAGTCGGTATGCCGTCCATAGGGCGGGCCGAAAGAACTCCCCCGGCCGCGCCCCGGGGGAGTGGGGCGCGGCCGGAGGGGAAGGCCCCCGGGCCCGACGGTCAGGCGTGGCAGAGGATCGGCGTCCCGCCGTTCATCACCGTCATGTCCCGCAGCACCGCCAGGATGTCCAGGGGGACGCCCTCCGGCTCCCCGGCCAGCTCCGCGTAGGCCCGGTGCAGGTTCGCCACCAGCCGCTCGCTCTCCCGCCAGGCGGCGAACTCGCCGAGATCGGCCCGCCGGGCGGTCTCCAGTGGGGGCAGCCCCTTCGCGTGGCCCTCGGCGGCCAGTTCGGCCACGTACCGCAGATAGCGCTCGGTGGCCTCGTAGGCGGACGGGTCGGTCAGGGGCCCGTGGCCGGGTACGACGGTCTGCGCGTCCATCGAGCGCAGCAGCTCCAGTGCCCGCAGCGAGCCGGCCAGCGAGCCCATCGCGAGGAACGGCGTCCCCTCGGCGAAGACCAGGTCGCCCGTGAACACGACCCCCTGCCGGGGCAGCCAGACGATCGAGTCGCCGGTGGTGTGCGCGACACCGGGGTGGATGACCCGCACCTCCGTCTCTCCGACGTGCAGCGTCATCCGGTCGCTGTACGTGAGGTCGGGCGCCGTGATGTCTATCGCGCCGAAGTCCGTCGCGGGCCAGATCATCTCCAGCTGGTGCCCGGCGGCGAGCTGCTCGGCCCGCGCGTTGTCGTGACCGAGGACCAGCGCCCCCGGGGCGAACACCCCGTTGCCGTAGGTGTGGTCTCCGTGGTGATGGGTGTTCACCACGGTGCGGGGGAGCGGCACCCCGGCCGCCACGACCGCCTCACGCAGGGCGAGGGCCCGCCGCTCGGTGGCGGCGGTGTCCACGAGCAGGGTCCTGCCGCCGTCGCTGACGAAGCCGGCGTTGTTGAGGCACCAGCCGCCGTCCGGCTGGACGTAGGCGTACACCCCTGGTGCGGGCTGGACGAGGTAAGGCTCATCGACGGTCATCTGCGCTCTCCCCGGGTCGCTTTGACGGGCGGTCGGCATCCTGCCAGCCGTCGCGGCGCCGGGGGAGGGCGGGTCCCGCTCGTGACCTCACGTCACCGACCGGATCCTCGGTCAGTGCGTCCGGGGCTCAGTGGTCGTCGTAGTGCCCGTCGTGCGCGGCGTGCCGGTGCCCGTCGTGCACGTAGTCGACGTGGTCGCCGTGCCGGACCGTTTCGTGTCCGCAGTCCGGACCGTGGGAGTGGGCGTGTCCGGCGTGGGTCGTGTGTCCGGGACTCTCGCACTCGTCCCAGTGCCCGGAGTGCTCCCGGTGCAGGTGGCCGTCGTGCGCGTAGTCGACGTGATCGCCGTGCGGGACCGCCTGGTGTCCGCAGCCGGCGCCGTGCGTGTGCTCGTGCGTGGCGTGTTCCTGATGCATGGTCGTCATGCCGCCGAGGCTAGTGCGGATCGCCCACTGTTGCCCGTTATGTCGCGATGGCGCGAGGAAGCCCGATCATCCGATCGGCAGTTCAGATGATCACGGCCACCGCGAACACCGCCAGGGCCACCGTGCACGCCACCACCGCCAGCGCCGACCGCGGACCGAGCACCCGCGGCGGCCGGGCCGCCAGCGCCCGGATCCGCCGGTGCGCCACCCACAGGAACGCCAGCCAGATCAGTGCGGTCAGCGCCGCCCCGGCCACTTCCACCGGCCTGCCGGACCCGCGGAGCACCTGCCGCAGGGCGAGCACCGCCACGACCGAGCACGCCAGCGTCGTACGCCGCCACGCGAGCCGGGTCCGCTCGGGCTGCAGCCCTGCGTCGCGGACCTCGCCGGGGGTGCTCACCGCCCCGACGTCCAGCCCAGCAGGACGACCGCCATCATCGCCACCGCGACCAGCCCGACCCCCAGGCTCAGCACCACCGGGAACCGCGACAGCGGCAGGTCCTCGCCCCGCCGCATCGCCCGCTCGCACCGTACCCAGTGGTTCACGGCCCTCAGCGCACAGGCCGCACCCACCGCGAGCAGCACCAAGGCCATCCCGACCCGCACCCCCCACCGCAGGTCCGGCAGGAACTGGTCGACGGCGAAACCGCCGCCCACCAGCGCCAGAGCGGTCCGGATCCATGCCAGGAAGGTCCGCTCGTTGGCCAGCGAGAAGCGGTAGTCGGGGGTCTCGCCCTCGTCACTCAGGCGCGACGGCGCGAACCAGAGGCGCAGGTCCTTGACGAAGTCGATCACCTGGTCAATCTACTGGCGCGCCCCCCGGAACTCCCGCAGCCTCCGGTACGCCTCCAGCCCGTCCGGCACCCACGCCCACGACCCCTCCGCGACGCGCCGGTCGAGCTCCTCCTCCGTCAGGTACGTGTGCCAGTCCACCTCCGACTCCTGCGGGGCCACCGGCAGCTCGCACCGCACCTCGTGCACGTACGACCACCAGGCTCCGGCCCGACCCTCGTACAGGAACTTGAACAGAGGCACGGGCTGCGGCAGCCCGTGGACCCCGAGCTCCTCCTCGGCCTCCCGCAGGGCGGCCTCCCCGTAGCTCTCCCCGGCGCCCAGCACCCCGCCCACGAACATGTCGTAGCGGGAGGGGAACACGAGCTTCGACGCGGTCCGCCGGTGGACGAAGATCCGCCCCCGCGCGTCCCTGGCCTGCACGAACACACAGCGGTGGATCAGCCCGCGGGCGTACACCTCGCCCCGCGCGGCCTGCCCCGTCACCCGGTCGTCCCGGTCCACCACGTCCAGCACTTCATCAGCAGCACCCATGTCATTCATCCCATCACCGCTGTTGACTGGTTACCGCTCCGTAGCCAAAGATCGCCCCACCACCGACGGAGGACGGGTATCGCATGACGTACGACGCAGACGTGATCGTGATCGGCGCCGGACTGGCCGGACTCGCGGCCACCGCCGAACTCGTCGACGCGGGCCGCAAGGTCATCCTGCTCGACCAGGAGCCCGAACAGTCCATCGGCGGCCAGGCCCACTGGTCCTTCGGCGGCATGTTCCTCGTGGACTCGCCCGAGCAGCGCCGGATGCGGATCAAGGACAATCACGCGCTCGCCCTCCAGGACTGGCTGGGCACCGCCGGATTCGACCGCGAGGAGGACACCTGGCCGCGCCGCTGGGCCGAGGCCTACGTGGACTTCGCCGCGGGCGAGAAGCGCTCCTGGCTGCACGCGCAGGGCGTCCGCTTCTTCCCGGTGGTCGGCTGGGCGGAGCGCGGTGGCTACGACGCCGGCGGCCACGGGAACTCCGTCCCCCGCTTCCACATCACCTGGGGCACCGGCCCCGGCCTGGTCGAGCCCTTCGAGCGGCGCGTCCGCGCGGGCGTGGCCCGCGGCCTGGTCCAGCTGAGGTTCCGCCACCGGGTGACCGGGCTGTCCCGGACCGCGGGCGCCGTCGACACCGTGACGGGCGAGATCCTGGAGCCCTCCGACGCCGTACGGGGCACAGCGAGCAGCCGCGAGGCCACCGGAGCCTTCTCCCTCCGGGCCCAGGCCGTGATCGTGACCAGCGGCGGCATCGGCGGCAACCACGAGCTCGTACGCCGGCAGTGGCCCGCCCGGCTCGGCACCCCGCCCGAGCGCCTGCTCTCCGGGGTCCCCGCGCACGTGGACGGGCTGATGCTCGGGATCGCGGAGGAGGCGGGCGCCAGCCACATCAACAAGGACCGGATGTGGCACTACACCGAGGGCATCGAGAACTGGGACCCGATCTGGTCCCGGCACGGCATACGCATCCTGCCCGGCCCCTCCTCCCTCTGGCTGGACGCGACCGGCAGGCGACTGCCCGTGCCGCTCTTCCCGGGCTTCGACACCCTCGGCACGCTCGACCACATCATGAAGACCGGCCACGACCACACCTGGTTCGTGCTCAACCAGCGCATCATCGGCAAGGAGTTCGCCCTCTCCGGCTCCGAGCAGAACCCGGACCTCACCGGCAAGTCGGTCCGCGACGTCATCTCCCGCGCGCGACAGGCCGTACCCGCCCCGGTCAAGGCGTTCATGGACCACGGCGTGGACTTCGTCGTGGAGCGCGACCTGTCCGCCCTGGTCCGCGGAATGAACGCCGTCACCAAGGAGGACCTGATCGACGAGGCCGCCCTGCGGGAGGTGATCACCTCCCGGGACCGCGAGATCGCCAACCCGTTCACCAAGGACCTCCAGGTCACGGCCATCCACGGTGCCCGCAAGTACCTCGGCGACAAGCTGATCCGCACGGCCGCACCGCACCGGATCCTGGACCCGAAGGCCGGTCCGCTGATCGCGGTGCGGCTGTCCATCCTGACCCGCAAGTCCCTGGGCGGCCTGGAGACCGACCTCTCCTCACGCGTCCTGACCCCGGGCGGCGAACCGCTGCCCGGGGTCTACGCGGCGGGCGAGGCGGCCGGCTTCGGCGGCGGCGGGGTCCACGGCTACCGGGCCCTGGAGGGCACCTTCCTGGGCGGCTGCGTCTTCTCGGGCCGGGCGGCGGGCCGGGCGGCGGCCCGGGCGGTCGGCTGACCGGCCCCGCCCCGCCCGGACCCGCCGCCGCCCCTGCGGTAGCGCCGCCCGGGTCGTCGTGCCTGTCCCGCCCGGAGCCCCGGTCCTCCGGCCGGGCCGGGCTTCGTCTTGTCCCCGGGCCCGCCTCGGCTGCTGCCGGTCGTGCCGCCCGGGCCGGGGCCCGGCCCTGTCCCCGGGCCCATCTGCCCCTGCGGTAGCGCTGCTCGGGCCGTCGGGCCCTGCCCTGTCCCCGGGCCCATCCGCCGCTGCGGTAGCGCTGCTCGGGCCGTCGGGTCCTGCCCTCTCCTGTCCTCGGGTCGGCCTCCGCCCTGCCCCCCGGGCCTCCGCCCTGCCCCCGGGCCTCCGCCCTGCCCCCCGGGCCTCCGCCCTGCCCCCCGGGCCTCCGCCCCGCCCCGGGCCTCCGCCCGGGCCCCCGGCGGCCCTCCCGTCACTTCGTGCGAGGCGCGCGATTCAGCCAGTGACGCGGCCCCGTCCCCCCGCCCCGGGCGCCGCGACCAGGCCGGCGCCCGTCGTCTTCGCGCCGCTCGCCGCCGCCGCCACGGCCAACTGGGCTATGGGCGATACCAGTTGAAACCCGCCACCGAGTGGACCGGACCTTGACGTGGAGCTGTGCGTACCGGTTTGCTGTGCGTGATCATCCGGTTGACCACCGGTCCCATCCCGCACCACCCGGCCGGACAACTTCCGTGCACCATGAACCTGTTCCGGCCATCGTTCGCACCGTGCCCGCCCGCGTCCTGGAGGGAAACCCGCGGATGTCCCCGCCTCCGCCGCCCCTCGGCCGCGCCCGCAAGCGCGACGCCCAGCTTTTCGACCCCGCCCTCTGCGACGCCGAACTCGTCGACGTGCGCACCCAGTTCACCCAGGGCCGGTGGTCCCGGGCCCGGTCCCTGCTCGTCGGTACCGGCGACGACTGGGACCGCCGCGGCCACCGCGTCGTGGTTCTCGCCGAGACCCCGGCGGCCACCGCCTGGGCCCGCGAATGGCTGCTCGCCGAACCCGAGAGCGCCGACGCCGCCACCCTCCTCGCCTGCGCCGCCGTCTTCACCGCCCTGCGCCGCAAGGGCACACCGGCCGCCGCCGAGGAAGCCTGCCGCCGGGCCGCCACCCTGCT
The DNA here is from genome assembly GCF_042267665.1 of Streptomyces sp. NPDC056224. Classification (NCBI taxonomy): domain Bacteria; kingdom Bacillati; phylum Actinomycetota; class Actinomycetes; order Kitasatosporales; family Streptomycetaceae; genus Streptomyces; species Streptomyces sp. NPDC056224. The sequence goes on along the minus strand of NZ_JBHJTK010000015.1, from coordinate 25,646 downwards.
CCCCGCCGACCCCACCCCCTGGCTCGGCCTGCTGCTCCTGTCCAAGGCCTTCGGCAGCGAGGAGGAGTTCAGCCGCCACTTCGACCAGGTCCGCGCGCGCCACCGCGAGCACCACCACGCCCACCACCTGATGGTCGCCGCACTGGCCGAACGCACCCCCGCCGCAGGCCAGGACCCGCTCCACGAGGTCTACGACTTCGCCGCCTGGGCCGCCGAGGAGTCCCCGGCGGACTCCCCGCTCGCCGTGCTCCCCGTCATCGCGCACGCCGAGCGCTACCGGGTGCTCGCCGCCACGCAGGGCCACACCCCCCAGAGCGCCGCCGCCCACTGGTCCGGCCGCCGGGCCCGCCAGGTGCTGCGCTCCGCCTTCGACTGGTGGCTGGAGTGGGAGCGCGAGGACCACCCCCGCAACCGCGTCGACCTGAACTTCCTCGCCCACGCCAAGCTCTGCGAGGGCCGCCCCGCCGAGGCCGCCGCCCTCTTCCACCGCATCGGCAGCCACGCCACGCGCGCCCCCTGGTCCTACCCGGACCTCGACCCGCACAAGGCCTTCCTGGCCGCGCGCAGTGCCGCGCTCGGCACGGCCTGACCCCGCACCCCCCGACGCACCCCGCACGCCCCCGACGCACGCCCCCGCCCCACCCGCATCCCCGAAAGGACGCCGCCATGCCGACGGGCAGATCCACCACGCTCCAGGACCCGGCCGAGATCCGCACGTACAAGGGCCAGGACCGCGCCCTGCGCGCGGACCGCCTCGGCACCGCCGGCCTGTTGCTGTCCGTACTCGCCGCCAGCGCGCCCCTGATGGTGGTCGCCGGCGTGATGCCCACCACCTTCGGCGTCATGGGCATCGTGGGCCAGCCGCTGCTCTTCGTCATCCTCGGCGCCGTCCTCGCGCTCTTCAGCATCGGCTACGCCGAGATGAGCCGCCACGTCCACAACGCCGGAGCCTTCTACGCCTACATCGCCCGCGGCCTCGGCCCCACCGCGGGCGCCGGCGCCTCCCTCGTCGCCCTCGTCGCGTACAGCGCCATGCAGGTCGGCGTCTACGGCATCCTCGGCTTCGAGATATCCGGCCTCTTCGCCACCTACCTGAAGATCGAACTCGCCTGGTGGATACCGGCGCTGCTCGCGGTCGCCGCCACCGGCGCCCTCGGCTGGCTCAAGATCGACCTCAACGCCAAGGTCCTCGGCGTCCTCCTCCTCATCGAGTGCGCCCTCGTCGTCGTCTTCGACGCCGCCGCCCTCGGCAAGCCCGGAGCCGAAGGCCTCTCGCTGCACGCCTTCAACCCGGAGACCCTCAGCGGCCCCGGCCTCGGCACCGCCCTCTGCTTCTGCATCGCCGCCTTCGTCGGCTTCGAGCAGTCCCCGGTGTACGCCGAAGAGACCAGCAAGCCGCACATCGTCGTCTCCCGGGTGATGTTCCTCGCCGTCGGCTTCGTCGCCCTCTTCTTCGCCCTCAGCGCCTGGGCCCTCACCGTCGCCACCGGCCCCGCCGAGGTCGTCAAGACCTCCGCCGAGGCCGGTCCCGGCCTGCTCTTCCAGCTCACCGAGGACCGGCTGGGTGCCACCTTCACCGACGTCCTGCACGTCCTGTTCGTGACCGGCATGTTCGCGGCCATGCTCAGCTTCCACAACGTGGTCGCCCGCTACGCCTTCGCGATGGGCCGCGAGGGCCTGCTCCCGGCCGCCTTCGGCCGGACCAACGCCGGCACGGGCGCCCCCGGCACCGGCTCCCTCCTCCAGACCGCCGTCTCCGCCGTCGTCGTGATCGCCTTCGCCGTCACCGACGACCTGCCCGCAGGGGACCCCACCGCCCCCGTGCTGCACCTGTTCACCTGGATGGGCAGCGTCGGCGCCCTCGGTGTGACCCTCCTCATGGCCGCCGCCTCGTTCGCCGTCATCGCGTTCTTCGTCCGCCGCGGCACCGCCGGGGCACAGGTGTGGCGGCTCGTCGCGGCCGGCGCCGCAGGTCTCGCGCTCCTCGCCATCGCCGTCTACACCGTCAAGGACTTCGGCGTCCTGGTCGGCGCCGAGAAGGGCTCCGCGCTCAGCTGGGCGCTGCCCGGCATCATCGGCGCGGCCGTCGTGGGCGGCCTGCTCTACGGGGCGGTGCTGCGCCGCCGCCGCCCCGAGGTGCACGCCCGCATCGGCCTGGGCAACGAGGCCTTCCGCCTCGACCAGGTGGCGGAGGCCACCATCGCCGACTGAGCCGGAAACCTGGCTTTCCAGCGTTCACGAAGCCCTCGACACCCCTTTCCAAGGTCGTCGGGGGCTTCGGTGCGTGCAGGTCCATTTTGGCGGGTGGCGGACCCCCATGGTCTCCTGGGGCGATCAAAACGGCCGAACCGCTGCACAGGGGACACCATCCGGCTTCCCTGCGCACGGTCCCGGCCTGCCTGTCCGACCCCCACGAAGGCGAAGTCGTAGATGAGTGACCGCACCTTGGCCGAGGCTCCCGCCCCGGCGTCCTCCCGCCATGTCGACGCCGGTGACGAGGGCTACAGCAAGGACCTCAAGTCCCGCCACATCAACATGATCGCGATCGGCGGGGCGATAGGCACCGGCCTGTTCCTCGGCGCCGGCGGCCGCCTCGCCGGAGCCGGCCCCTCGCTCGCCATCGCCTACGCGGTGTGCGGAGTCTTCGCCTTCTTCGTCGTCCGGGCCCTCGGTGAGCTGGTGCTCTACCGCCCTTCCTCCGGAGCCTTCGTCTCCTACGCCCGCGAGTTCATGGGCGAGAAGGGCGCCTACACGGCCGGCTGGCTGTACTTCCTGAACTGGTCCACGACCACCGTCGCCGACATCACGGCCGCCGCGACCTACGCCCACTTCTGGTCGATGTTCACCGACGTCCCCCAGTGGGTCCTCGCCTTCATCGCCCTCGCCGTCGTCCTCACCGCGAACCTGATCTCGGTGAAGTACTTCGGCGAGATGGAGTTCTGGTTCTCCCTGGTCAAGGTCACCGCCCTGGTGATCTTCCTGATCGTCGGCATCTGGCTCGTCGCCACCAGCCACGAGATCGGCGGCCACACCCCGGGCCTGGCCTCCATCACCGACAACGGCGGCATCTTCCCCTCCGGCGTCCTGCCGATGCTCCTGGTGATCCAGGGCGTGGTCTTCGCGTACGCCTCCGTCGAGCTCTGCGGCGTCGCCGCCGGCGAGACGGAGAACCCCGAGAAGATCATGCCGAAGGCCATCAACTCGATCATGTGGCGCGTGGGCCTCTTCTACGTCGGCTCCGTGGTCCTGCTCGCGCTGCTGCTCCCGTACACCGAGTACAGCTCCGACCAGAGCCCCTTCGTCACCGTCTTCGACAAGCTCGGCGTCCCCGGCGCCGCGGGCGTCATGAACCTGGTCGTGCTGACCGCGGCCCTCTCCAGTCTGAACTCCGGCCTCTACTCCACCGGCCGGATCCTGCGCTCGATGGCCATCTCCGGTTCCGCGCCGAAGTTCACCGCCCGGATGAACAAGGGCAAGGTCCCCTACGGCGGGGTCCTGTTCACCGCCGCCTTCGGCGTCGCCGGTGTCGTCCTGAACTACTTCATGGAGGAGGAGGCCTTCGAGCTCGTCCTCAACTTCGCCTCCCTCGGCATCCTGGGCACCTGGGCGATGGTCATGATCTGCTCGCTGTTCTTCTGGAGCCGCGCGAAGCAGGGCCGGGTGGAACGCCCCGCCTACCGCCTGCCCTGGGCCCCGTACACCCAGATCGTCACGCTGGTCTTCCTCGTCGCGGTGCTGGTCCTGATGTGGTGCGACGGCGGTGTGGGCCGCACCACGGTCATGTTCGTCCCGGTCATCGGCGCCGCCCTGGTCGGCGGCTGGTTCCTGGTCCGCCGCCGCGTGGCCGCGCTCACCGCGGCCCGCAACTGACCTTCCCGCCGTCCGCCCGGCCACGGGGCCCCGCCGCACGCGGGGCCCCGTCGCCGTTCCCGCACGCGTCAGCCGTCCCGCACACGGGCGGGCAACGAAAAAGGACCCCGCCGAAGCGGGGTCCTTCTCTTGTGTCCGAGGGGGGACTTGAACCCCCACGCCCGATAAAGGGCACTAGCACCTCAAGCTAGCGCGTCTGCCATTCCGCCACCCGGACAAGGTGTCTGTCTCGCGTCCCTCGCGGGCCGTTCCGACGTGGAAAACATTACCAAACATTCCGGGGTCCTCGATCACACCCCCGGGTGGCCGGGGATCTCCCTTGGGGAGAACGCCCCGGAGCGGGAGGATGGGGGCAGTTCGGTACCGATCAGTGGGAGGAAGCAGCGTGAGCGAGTCGAGCGCGGGCAGGACCGTTTCCGGCGAGGACGAGGTCGTCGACCTCTGCCGGGACCTCATCCGGATCGACACCAGCAACTACGGAGACCACTCGGGCCCCGGCGAACGCAAGGCGGCCGAGTGGGTGGCCGAGAAGCTCGCGGAGGTCGGGCTGGAGCCGAAGATCTTCGAGTCGCACAAGGGACGCGCCTCGACGGTGGCGCGGATCGAGGGCGAGGACCCCTCGCTGCCCGCGCTGCTGATCCACGGGCACACCGACGTGGTTCCGGCCAACGCCGCCGACTGGACCTACGACCCGTTCGCGGGCGAGATCGCCGACGGCTGCGTCTGGGGCCGGGGCGCCGTCGACATGAAGGACATGGACGCGATGACGCTGGCGGTCGTGCGCGACCGGATGCGCAGCGGACGCAAGCCCCCGCGCGACATCGTGCTGGCCTTCCTCGCCGACGAGGAGGCCGGCGGTCTGTACGGGGCGCGGTACCTCGTCGACAAGCACCCGGAGCTCTTCGAGGGCGTCACCGAGGCCATCGGCGAGGTCGGCGGCTTCTCCTTCACGGTGAACGAGAACCTTCGGCTCTACCTCGTGGAGACCGCCCAGAAGGGCATGCACTGGATGCGGCTCACGGTGGAGGGCACCGCGGGACACGGCTCCATGACCAACAACGACAACGCCATCACGGAGCTCTGCGAGGCCGTGGGGCGCCTCGGCCGCCACCAGTGGCCCGTGCGCGTCACCAAGACCGTACGGAGCTTCCTGGACGAGCTCTCGGACGCGCTCGGCACCCCGCTGGACCCGGACAACATGGACGCCACCCTGGCCAAGCTCGGCGGCATCGCCAAGATGGTCGGCGCGACGCTGCGCAACTCCGCCGCCCCGACGATGCTCGGCGCCGGCTACAAGGTCAACGTCATCCCCGGCCAGGCGACCGCCCACGTCGACGGCCGCTTCCTGCCCGGCTACGAGGACGAGTTCTTCGCCGACCTCGACCGCATCCTCGGCCCCCGGGTCAAGCGGGAGGACGTACACGGGGACAAGGCCCTGGAGACGGACTTCGACGGCCGCCTGGTCGACGCGATGCAGGGCGCCCTGAAGGCCGAGGACCCGATCGCGCGGGCGGTCCCGTACATGCTCTCGGGCGGTACGGACGCGAAGTCCTTCGACGACCTCGGCATCCGCTGCTTCGGCTTCGCGCCGCTGCAGCTGCCGCCCGAGCTGGACTTCGCCGGGATGTTCCACGGCGTGGACGAGCGGGTGCCGGTCGACGGGCTGAAGTTCGGCGTGCGCGTCCTCGACCGATTCATCGACAACGCCTGAGATTCGCAGAGGTGTGCGCAAACCACTGAGAAGAGTGAATGCACTCATACGCTCGTAGCCCTGGTGATCCTTCCTCGTTACAGGTGGTGCGGTCCGCGGCTGGGACCGCACTTGCCTACTAGGAGGAACAATGATCAAGAAGGTTGTCGCCGCTGCGGCTGCTACCGGTGGCCTGGTTCTCGCGGGCGCGGGCCTGGCCCACGCCGACGCCGGTGCCCAGGGTGCGGCCATCGGCTCGCCCGGTGTCCTGTCGGGCAACGTGCTCCAGGTCCCCGTTCACATCCCGGTGAACGTGTGCGGTAACACGGTCAACGTCATCGGCCTGCTGAACCCGGCCTTCGGCAACACCTGCGTCAACGCCTGACGCGTCTGAAGTCTTGGGCCCCGGAGCGCATTCCAGCGCTCCGGGGCCGCTGGCCTTTTTTCGGCCCGATCGATCATCTTCGGCGCATCCGGCAGGGGAGCCGGAGTACCGACGCACACACCAGGGGACGAGTTCACAATGCGACGACCGGTACAGGTCACAAGGAAGACCCTGATCACGATGGCGGCCGCGGGGGGTGTCCTCGCGATGGGCGGGGGGTACGCGCACGCGGACTCCGGAGCCTCCGGCCAGGCCGCGAATTCCCCGGGCTTGCTGTCCGGGAACAACGTCCAGGCTCCCGTGGACGCGCCGGTGAACGTCTGCGGCAACACCATCGACGTCATCGGCCTGCTGAACCCGGCTTTCGGGAACCGCTGTTCCAACGGTCCCGACCACGCCGGCCAGCCGGGTACGCCCGACCACCACGGCAACCCGGGCACCCCGGGTCACCACGGCAACCCCGGCACCCCGGGTCAGCACGGGAACCCGGGCACTCCGGGTCAGCACGGGAACCCGGGCACCCCGGGTCAGCACGGGAACCCGGGCACCCCGGGTCACCCCGGACACCCGGGAGGCGGCGACGACGAGCCGTGCGACGACCACCCGGACAACCCGGGCACCCCGGGCCTGCCCGGTGGTCACACGCCGGGCAAGCCCGCCACCCCGCGCACGGAAACCAGCCCGGGCTCGGGCTCCGTCACGCCTGCCACGCACCCCGCCCAGGGGTCCGTCGCCCCCGGACCGTCGGGGCCGGCCGTTCTCGCCGCCACCGGCGGCGGTGACGTCCTGACCGCGGGCCTCCCGCTCGCCGGCGGCCTCCTGCTGGGCGGCGTCGTGCTCTACCGGCGCGCCCGCAACGCCGCCTGACGGCTGCTCACGGCGCGGGCCCCTGTCCCGGGGCCCGCGTCACCAGGTCGCGCGGACCTGGCGGATGATCCGGCGACGCAGTCGCACACGGCGGCTGCCGTCCCGGTGCAGGGTCAGCCGGTCGAGTTCCCAGTTCCCGTACTCGGCATGATCGGTCAGCAGGCGGGTCGCCTCCTTGCGGGGGACGCCGCGGGGCACGTACACGTCGACGAATTCGTATTCCGGCATCGCATCTATTGTGCGGGCAGAGCCCTGCTACGGATAGCGTCTGCTCTATGTCTGATGCCGCTCTGCCCACTGTTGCCGAGGTACGCGCCGCCGCCGAGGCGGTCAAGGCCGCGCTCGACCGCCACCACGCCGCGGTCGAGCGCAGGTCCGGGGACGAGGACCCGGACGTCTACGCCGCCTTCAACGAACTCGCCGCCGCGGCCGAGGAGTACGACGAACTCCTCTACGACCGCTACGACGAGGTCACCCCCTTCGAGATCCCCACCCCCGAGGACGGCGTCCCGTACACCGGTCCCGCCGAGCCCGCCGCCTTCAGCGTGCTCATCCGCCGCGACTACGCCGTGGTCGAGCCGCCGCGGCTGATCGCCCAGGCCGAGCGGGTCGCCGCGCACGACCGGGACGCCGAACTCGTCGACGACGGTGGCACCGCCGGTGCGCTGGGCGTGCTCTTCGGGGAGTACGAGCCCGACGAGATCGCCTCCCGCTACAAGGAGTTCGGACTGGAGGAGGGCGACTCCACCCTGTGGATCGCCGCCTCGGAGGAAGTCGCGGAACCGGGGGAGTGGCTCAATTCGCCCTTCGGGCACACCGATCCGGAGGACGTGCTGCACCGGTTCGACGTCAGCACCGTATTCGACGAGGACGCCGACGAGTTCGACGACGGTGAGGACGAGGGCGAGGACGCGGGCGAGACCACGGAGCCCGGGCTGACCAGGGCCTGATCCCTGACCCTGCTCCCTGCTCCCTGACCCCTGACCCGACGCGTGGTCCCCGCCCCCGCCGGGGCGGGGACCACGCGTCCGTTCACTCCGGCCGTGCGCCCGCCGTGGCCAGGGCGGACAGCAGCCCCGTCAGCCGGGTCGTGCGCGGCTTCGGCAGGACCTCCGCCACCGCGCGCGGCAGCGCCTGGTCCACGCCGTGCACCACGGACAGGTGCCGCTCGGCCCGCCCGAACGCGGTGTACACCCAGTCCCGGGAGAGGGCCTGCGCCGCGTCACCCGGCAGTACGACGACCACCGCGGGCCAGCGCGCGCCCACCGCCTGGTGCGCGGTGACCGCCCAGCCGTGCCGCACCCGGGACTCCACCAGCTCCTTCGGTACGACCACCCGCTCGCCCGCGCGGTCCAGGTGCAGGCCCTGCGCGTCGGCCGACACCACCCGGGCCGGCAGGGCCCGCCCGGGCGAGGGCACGTGGACCACCCGGTCCCCGGGGTCGAAGCCGCCGAACCGGCCCGGACCGGGGTTCAGCCGCTCCTTGAGGGCGGCGTTCAGCGCCCGGGTACCCGCCGAGCCGCCGTGGCCCGGGGTGATCACCTGCACGCTGTCAGCCGGGATCCCGAAGGCCCGCGGCACCGATTCGGCCACCAGCTGTACGGCACGGTGCACGGCCTCCCCGGCGTCCTGCACCGGGACGATGACGACCTCCTTGCCGGGCGCCTCGACCTGATTCAGTTCCCCGATGCCGATTCCCGAGACCAGCTCGCCCAGGGGGCCCGGGTCCGGGATCCGGGAGACCACCTGGGGACAGGTACGAGCCGCCAGCAGATCGGCGAACACCCGACCGGCCCCGGCGGAGCCGAGCACCGCGGGATCCCCGGAGAGCACGAGCCGGGCGCCGTCCGGGACGCACTCCACCAGCGCGGCGGCGGCCTCCACATCCAGCTGCGGCGCGTCCAGCACGATGAGCAGGTCCAGCGCGAACTGCCCGTCGGCGTCCCGGCCGGGCCCTTCCGCCCCGGTGAGCAGCCCGGCCACGGTGACGCCCTCGGCGGAGGGGACGTGCGCGGCCAGGCAGGCGCGCAGGCCGGACTCCCGGGCGGCGGCGAGCAGGGCGAGCGGTTCGGCGCGGGCGGCCTCGCCGCCGGTGTGGGCGACCAGGCCGTGGCCCGCGACCGCGCGGATCAGCTCGGCGCCCGGGCCGGTGGCGGCCGTCTCCCAGTCGGCCGGGGCGTCGAAGGTACTGGCGATCCGGGCCAGGCCGTCGGCCAGGCTCTCCTCGGCCATCGCCGCGCCCTCGAGCCCCACGAGGATCCGTACGGGCTGCTCGCCGTCCTCGCCGTTCTCGCCGGCCGATGGGCCGAGGGGCTCGTGGAAGACCAGCACCGAGCCCTCGGCGATGGCCTGTTCCAGGGCCTCGGCGGGCTCCGGTACGCCGTACTGGGCGAGCGCCTTCTCCAGGACCGGCGCCTCCAGCGCCGTGTGCCCCTTGAGTCCGGCCTGGACCAGCAGCCAGCCCACCAGGGCGGCCGTGCGGCGCTCGTCGCCCGGACCGGTCTCGGGGCCCAGCAGGGCCCGTGCGAACCCGTCCGCCTGGGCCGGGCGGACGGCGGGGACCGACAGCAGCAGCCAGGGGTTCCCGGCGAGCCGGCCGGTGGCGTCGTCGCCGAGCGCGGCCGCGGCCGGGGCGGCGAGCGCCTCGGGCGCGCCGCCGCGGGCCAGGACGGCCCGTACCCCGTCGACGGTGTCGGCGGCCGGGGCGGCGGCCGGGGCCTCCGCCGTTCTGCGGGGCGGCGCGGGCGGCGCGGGGGCCGCCTTGCGCGGCGCGGCCGGGGCTTCGTCGAAGTACACGGCGGGGGGCTTCGCCCCGCTCTCCACGGCCCGAACGGCGGCGAGCAGGTCCGCGGCCTTCCCGCTGAGCTTCGCCCCGGCCTCGACGGGCCCTTCCCGCTCGGCCTTGCGCCGGGCGATCCGCTCCCGCTCGATCTTCTGCGCGGCCAGCTCGGCCTGCGCCTCGCTGAGCCCGGCCCCGGCGCCCGCCTCCGCAGCCTGCTCCCCGGCCTGCTCCGCAGCCTGCTCCCCGGCTTCGCCGCCGCCCTCCGGCGCATCAGCCGCGGCCTGCCCGCCGTCCTCCGGGGTTTCGCCCCCCGGGGTTTCGTCCTCCCCGGCTTCGTTCTCCCGGGTTTCGTTCTCCCGGGTGTGGCCCGGCTCGGCCTCGCCGTCGGAGGCGGCCTGCGGCCCGGCCGTCGGGGCTTCGCCCGAGCCGGTACCGGGCGCGCCGTCGGCGGCGGGCTGCGGCTCGGCCGGTTCCTCCGAGGTGGCGTGCTCGGCTTGGCGGTCCGTACTCACAGCGTGCTCCAGTCCTGATCGGGGTAGCGGTGGACGGGCGCCGAAACGTCGTCCAGTGCGCGGCAGATCTCCTCCGGAAGCCTAAGGGCCTCCACCGACAGAGCCGCCGCGAGCTGCGCCGACGTCCGCGCACCGACGATCGGCGCGACCACCCCCGGCCGGTCCCGGATCCACGCCAGGGCCACCTGGAGCGGGGTCACCGCCAGCCCCTGGGCCGCCGTCACCACCGCGTCCACGATGCGGCCCGCGGCTTCGTCCAGGTACGGGTCCACCAGGGCGGCCAGGGTCGGAGAGGCGCCCCGGGAGTCCGTGGGGGTGCCTGCCCGGTACTTGCCCGTCAGGACCCCGCGCCCCAACGGGGAGGAGGGGAGGAGCCCGACGCCCAGGTCCAGCGCGGCCGGCAGCACCTCCCGTTCCACGCCCCGCTGGAGCAGCGAGTACTCCATCTGGGTCGAGGCCAGCCGGGTCCGCACGCCCGGGACCGCCAGCTGCCAGGTGGCCGCCTTCGCCAACTGCCAGCCGCTGAAGCCGGCCACGCCGGCGTACCGGGCGCGGCCGCTGCTCACGGCGAGGTCCAGCGCCTGCAGGGTCTCCTCCAGCGGGGTCGCCGGGTCGAAGGCGTGGACCTGCCAGAGGTCGACGTAGTCGGTGCCCAGCCGGTCCAGCGAGGCGTCGAGCGCGGCCAGCAGGTGCCCGCGCGAGCCGTCGAAGCGCCGGTCCGGATCCGGCACGCTGCCCGCCTTGGTCGCGATCACCAGGTCGCGGCGTGGGACCAGGCCGCCCACCAGCTGCCCGAGGAGGTACTCCGCCTCCCCGCCGCCGTACACGTCGGCCGTGTCGACGAGCGTGCCGCCCGCTTCCCAGAACGTCTTCACCTGCTCGGCGGCGGCTTCCTCGCCGGTGTCGCGGCCCCAGGTCAGGGTGCCGAGGCCGATCCGGGAAACGCGCAGTCCGGTGCGGCCGAGATGCCTCTGCTCCATGAGCGCTGAGACTACTGGGGCGCTGACGGATGGGCTCCTGGCACGCTACAGTCCCCGGACATGCACGTTACTGATCGGTAAATTCGGTAAGGGGACGACACATGCGGCTCGGCATCAATCTCGGCTACTGGGGTGCGGGCATGGACGCCGACAACCTCGCCGTCGCGCAGGAGGCGGACCGCCTCGGCTACGACGTCTGCTGGGCGGCCGAGGCTTACGGCTCCGACGCCCCGACCGTGCTGGCCTGGGTCGCCGCCCAGACCGAGCGCATCGACGTCGGCTCGGCGATCCTCCAGATCCCGGCCCGTCAGCCCGCCATGACGGCCATGACGGCGGCCACCCTCGACTCCCTCACCAAGGGCCGCTTCCGGCTCGGCCTCGGCGTCTCCGGCCCGCAGGTTTCGGAGGGCTGGTACGGCGTCAAGTTCGACAAGCCGCTCGCGCGGACCCGGGAGTACGTCGAGATCGTCCGCAAGGCGATGAGCCGCGAGCGCCTCTCGTACGAGGGCGAGCACTGGACCCTGCCGCTGCCCGGCGGCCCGGGCAAGCCGCTGAAGCTGACCGTGCACCCCGAACGCGAGCACATCCCGCTCTACATCGCCGCCATCGGTCCCAAGAACCTGGAGCAGACCGGCGAGATCGCGGACGGCGCGCTGCTGATCTTCCCGGCCGCCGAGCACCTGGAGGCCACCGCGCTCACCCACATCCGGGCGGGCCGCGCGAAGGCCGGGCTGACCATGGACGGCTTCGACGTCTGCCCGACCGTACCGCTGGCCCTCGGCGAGGACGTGAACGCGCTCGCCGACGTGTTCCGCCCGTACACCGCCCTGTACGTCGGCGGCATGGGCAGCCGGAAGCAGAACTTCTACAACCAGCTGGCCCAGCGCATGGGCTACGAGAAGGAAGCCGCCGAGATCCAGGACAAGTACCTGTCGGGCGACAAGACCGGCGCGGCCGCGGCCGTCCCGCACTCGCTGATCGACTCGACCACGCTGCTCGGCCCGGTCGCGCGGATCGCGGACGGCATGCGGGCCTACGCGGAGGCCGGAGTCACCACCCTCACGCTGGCCCCCGCCGGATTCACCCTGGACGAGCGGATCGCCGCCCTGCGGGCCGGCACGGAGGCCATGGAGCTGGCCGGTCTCGCCTGATCCCGGATCCCGGAGCCCGCTGACGGGGAGCAACCCGCAGGCGGCGCCGGGGAAGGAAGGTCTGCGGCCGTGGTGGGGGCTCGGGGGGTCTTCCCCGCCACGGCCGACACAGCCAACAACGCGACGGGCGGCCCCCGGGTTACGCGCCGTGGGCCATCCCGGGGGTTCGTTCATTCGGACGAGTAGCGCGTCCCATCGGTTGCCCGGCCCGGTCACCGGAGTTTGACTCGTTGCATGCTCTCTGCCCGCAGCCTGTTCCAGGAGATCGTCGACCACGACGACGCCTTCCAGCTGTTCTGCTCCATCGCCGCCAGCGGGGAGTCCCAGGGCGGCTGGGAGAACGCCCGGATCGCGGCCCTCGTACCCGACTCGATGCGCGGTCTGGCACCCAAGATCACCCGGCACGGGGCCGACGAGGACAAGCACGGGCGGATCTTCAACGCGCTGCTCCGCAAGCGCGGCCTGCCGCCCGTCCCCGTACCGCCCGAGACCGACTACACGATGCTGCTGGAACGTCGCGGTATCGGTCTCGCGCACGAGAAGCTGCGCGGCGACGAACCGCTGACCGAGCGCGACATCGTCGTCTACCTCGCGCACAGCCGGGTCACCGAACAGCGCGCCGCCGACCAGATGGACATGCTGGTCAGGAACTTCGGCGACCACCCCGAGGTCGGCAAGGCCATCCGCATGATCAGCCGGGACGAGGGCAACCACCTCGCCTACTGTCACGAGGAATTGCTGCGCCTGGCCCGGGAGGGACACGGCCGCACCATCCAGGGGGTGCTGCGGGAGAGCGCGCTCGTCGAGATCGCCGTCTACCGGGACGTGAGCCTCGCCGTCATGGACCACATGGGGCGGCTGCTGCGCTGGCCCGCGCCCAAGGCGACCGCGCTCGCCGCCGGCATCCGCGGGATGTACGCCTACGAGCGGTTCAGCCGCTGGCACCGGATGGTCAGCCTCACCATGCCCGAACGACGCGACGCCCTGGGCGGAGCGCCGCTCACCTCGCCCGAGTTCGCGTAGCCCCGGTCCGGAGGCCGGAGGCCGGAAGCCGGAGCGGAGGCAGGAGACCGGACGCCGTTCGCTACAGCCAGCCCCGGCGCTTGAACATGCGGTGCAGGCCCAGACACGCGCCCGCCATGACCGCGATCACCGCCGGATAGCCCCAGGCGTGCCGCAGCTCGGGCATCACGTCGAAGTTCATCCCGTAGATCCCCGCCACCATCGTGGGGACGGCCGCCATCGCCGCCCAGGCCGAGATCTTGCGCATGTCGTCGTTCTGCCGGACGCCCATCTGCGCCAGGTGCGCGGCGAGCGCGTCCGACAGCAGCCGGTCCAGGCCCTCGATGTACTCGTTCGCCTTGGTCAGGTGGTCGGCGACGTCGCGGAAGAACGGCTGGGAATGCCCGTGGACGAAGGGCACGCTCCCGGAGGCGAGCCGGTTCATCGGCTGCAGCAGCGGGCTCGTCGACCGGCGGAACTCCAGCACCTGCCGCTTGAAGCCGTAGATCCTGGAGGCGGTGTTCTTGGTGTCGGAGGCGTTCGGGGCGAAGACGTCGGCCTCCAGCTCCTCCAGGTCCGCCTGCAGCTCGGCCGCCACCTCGATGTAGTGGTCCACCACCGCGTCGGAGACCGCGTACAGCACCGCCGTCGGGCCGTGCCGCAGCACGTCGGGCTCCTGCTCCAGCCGGCGCCGTACGGCGGCCAGCGGGGCCCCCTCGCCGTGCCGGACGGTGACCACGAAGGAGTCGCCGATGAAGACCATCAGCTCGCCGGCGGTCACCGTGTCGGTGTCCTCGTCGTACATCACCGGCTTGAGGACGACGAACAGCGAATCGTCGTACACCTCCAGCTTCGGGCGCTGGTGCGCGGTCAGCGCGGCCTCCACCGCCAGCGCGTGCAGACCGAACTCGCTGCGGACGTAGTCGAATTCCTTCTCCGACGGCTCGTGCATGCCGACCCAGAGGAAGGCGTCACCGGTCGCCCGTGCCTCGTCCAGGGCGTCCGAGAGGTCCTCGGGTCCCTCGGTTCGGCGGCCGTCCCGGTAAATCGCGCAGTCCACAATCACGCGGGGCATTCTCCTCTGCCCGCGGCCCGCCCGCACCACCGCCCCCAGCACATAGGCTGGCGCCATGGCCACGCTGATCCTCGTACGACACGGGCGGTCCACCGCCAACACCGCTGGGCTGCTCGCCGGATGGACCCCGGGAGTGGCCCTCGACGAGCGCGGCGCCGAGCAGGCCGCCGCCCTGCCCGGGAGGCTGGTGGGCGTACCGCTCGCCGCCGCCGTCACCAGCCCGCTGCAACGCTGCCGTGAGACCCTCGCACCACTGCTGGCCGCCCGGCCGGACCTGGAGGTGCACACCGACGAGCGGATCGGCGAGTGCCACTACGGCGACTGGTCGGGCCGCAAACTCTCCGAGCTCGCCGAAGAACCCCTGATGAAGATCGTCCAGCAGCATCCGTCGGCGGCCGCCTTCCCCGGCGGCGAGTCCATGCGCGCCATGCAGGCGCGCGCGGTGGAGGCCGTACGGGACTGGAACGCGCGGGTCGAGGAGGAGCACGGGAGCGACGCCGTCTTCCTGATGTGCTCCCACGGTGACATCATCAAGTCCCTCGTCGCCGACGCCCTCGGCATGCACCTGGACCTCTTCCAGCGCATCCACGTCGACCCCTGCTCCGTGACCGCCGTCCGGTACACGCCCACCCGGCCGTTCGTGTTCCGGCTCGGCGACACCGGGGACCTCGGCTCGCTCGTGCCGCGCTCCGCGACGCCGGACAAAGCAGTGGAGGACGGCGGGAACGCGGTCGTGGGGGGCGGCGCGGGCGCGGCGTGATCGAACGGCGCAGTAGGGTGGATGAGCCCGCACACGCGCGGCTCCGCCCTGCGCCGAGACTTGGAGACGGACGTGCCCCGTCAGGTGTTCCTCTACGACCCCCCGGACCGCTTCGTGGCCGGCACGGTCGGTCTGCCGGGACGCCGTACGTTCTTCCTGCAGGCCTCCTCCGGCCCCCGCGTCACCAGCGTCTCCCTGGAGAAGACCCAGGTCGCGGCGCTGGCCGAGCGGATGGACGAGCTGTTGGACGAGGTCGTACGGCGCACCGGCGGCAACGCCCCGGTCCCGGCCGTCGCGCCGGCCGAGGCCGCCGACACCGCGCCGCTGGACGTACCCGTCGAAGAGGAGTTCCGCGTCGGCACCATGGCGCTGGCCTGGGACGGCGAGGAACAGCGCATGATCGTCGAGGCGCAGGCCCTCGTCGAACTCGACGCCGAATCGGACGAGGACCTCGCCGAGGCGGAGGAGCGGCTGCTCCAGGACGAGGAGAACGGCCCGCCGATGCTGCGGGTCCGCCTCACCGGCGCCCAGGCCCGGGCCTTCGCCAAGCGGGCCCTGGACGTGGTCAACGCGGGCCGCCCGCCGTGCCCCCTGTGCAGTCTGCCGCTGGACCCGGAGGGACACGTCTGCCCGCGCCAGAACGGCTACCGGCGCCAGGTGTGACCGCCACGGGGGAGATCGAGAAGTTGCTCGCCGAGGGCGAGCTCACCGTCGTCGGCCGGATCCGGGAGGCGTCCAACGCCGTCCTGGTGTGCACCGTCACGTACGGGGGCGAGAGCGCCGACTGCGTGTACAAGCCGGTCAAGGGCGAGCGCCCGCTGTGGGACTTCCCCGACGGGAACCTCGCCCAGCGCGAGGTCGCCGCCTACCTGGTCTCCGAGGCCACCGGCTGGGGCCTGGTGCCCGCCACCGTGCTCCGTGAGGGGCCGTACGGCGAGGGCATGGTCCAGCGGTGGATCGAGACGCCCGGGAGCACGGAACCCGGCGCCGGGCTGCTCGCGCTCGTCGAGGGCGAGGAGGCGGGGGAGGGCTGGAAGCCCGTCGCCCTCGCCGACGTGGGCGAGGGCCGCACCGCCCTGCTCGTGCACGCCGACGACCCGCGGCTGCGCCGGCTGGCCGTCCTCGACGCCGTGATCAACAACGGCGACCGCAAGGGCGGCCACCTGCTGCCCGGGCCCGACGGCCGCCTCTACGGCATCGACCACGGCGTGACCTTCCACGCCGAGGACAAACTGCGGACCCTGCTGTGGGGCTGGGCCGGGGAGCCGCTGACGGACGAGGCGCGCGAGGTACTGACCTCGCTGGCCGCCGAGCTGGCCGAGGGAGCCCCGCTCGCCACCCGGCTGGCCCAGCTGATCACCGCGGTCGAGCTGGCCGCCGTACGGGGCCGGGTGGCGGAGCTGCTGCGCACCGGGATCCATCCGGAGCCGTCCGGGCAGTGGCCGTCGATCCCCTGGCCGCCGGTGTGAACCGGCCACGAGCCGTACGCACAGATCCGGCCAGACCGCAAGAGTACTGATCAGGACAACAGTGCAGGTCCGGTTCGTTTCCGGAACATCCGTCCGGTTAGGCTCGACACATGCATGCCTGGCCCGCTTCTGAGGTCCCCGCCCTTCCTGGCAAGGGCCGCGACCTCAAGATCCACGACACCGCGACCCAGGGGACGATCACCCTCGCCCCCGGTCCCGTCGCCCGTATCTACGTCTGCGGCATCACCCCGTACGACGCGACCCACATCGGTCACGCGGCGACCTACAACGCGTTCGACCTCGTACAGCGCGTGTGGCTCGACACCAAGCGGCAGGTCCACTACGTCCAGAACGTCACGGACGTGGACGACCCGCTCCTGGAGCGGGCGCTGCGCGACGGACACGACTGGACCGAGCTCGCCGAGCGCGAGACGGCGCTGTTCCGCGAGGACATGACCGCTCTGCGCATGCTGCCGCCGCAGCACTACATCGGAGCCGTCGAAGCCATACCCGGCATCGTGCCGCTCGTCGAGCGGCTGCGGGACGCGGGCGCCGCCTACGAGCTGGAAGGCGACGTGTACTTCTCGGTCGAGGCCGACCCGCACTTCGGCTCGGTCTCGAACCTCGACGCCGAGGCGATGCGGCTGCTCTCGGCGGAGCGGGGCGGCGACCCCGACCGGCCCGGGAAGAAGAACCCG
This sequence comes from Streptomyces sp. NPDC056224, assembly GCF_042267665.1. Lineage (NCBI taxonomy): Bacteria > Bacillati > Actinomycetota > Actinomycetes > Kitasatosporales > Streptomycetaceae > Streptomyces > Streptomyces sp. NPDC056224. The sequence goes on along the minus strand of NZ_JBHJTK010000015.1, from coordinate 8,405 downwards.
CTGGACCCGATGCTGTGGATGGCCGCCCGTCCGGGCGAGCCGAGCTGGGACGGCGGCTCGCTGGGCCGCGGCCGGCCGGGCTGGCACATCGAGTGCGTGGCGATCGCCCTCGACCACCTGGGCATGGGCTTCGACATCCAGGGCGGCGGCTCCGACCTGGCGTTCCCGCACCACGAGATGGGCGCCTCGCACGCGCAGGCACTGACGGGCGAGTTCCCGATGGCCAAGGCGTACGTACACGCCGGCATGGTCGCCCTGCACGGCGAGAAGATGTCGAAGTCGAAGGGCAACCTCGTCTTCGTCTCGGCGCTGCGGCGGGCCGGGGTCGACCCGGCGGCGATCCGCCTGGCCCTGCTCTCGCACCACTACCGCGCCGACTGGGAGTGGACGGACGACGTCCTCGCCGAGGCGGTGGCCCGGCTGGAGCGGTGGCGTGCGGCGGTGTCCCGGCCGGACGGCATCGCGGCGGACGCGGTCGTCGAGGAGGTCCGCGAGGCCCTGGCGAACGACCTGGACGCCCCTGCGGCACTGGCGGCCGTGGACCGCTGGGTGGAGCTCCAGAACGCCACCGACGGCGACGACGAGTCGGCCCCCGGTCTGGTCTCCCGCACCGTGGACGCGCTGCTGGGCGTGGCGCTCTAGGCACCGGCGGCAGTAGGAAGCAGTACGGAGCAGTACGGAGCAGTTCCGAAGGAGCGCGCTCCCGGCCCGGTGCCGGGGGCGCGCTTCGCCGTTCCACCGCGTCACGGCCCGCCCACCGAGCAGTCGTGCACGGTGGGCGAACCGGGCGAACCGGGCGGCGCCGCCAGTCCGGCGGGGTCGCGGTCCCGGCCAGGTCCGCGACCTCCGGCACCACCGGGGCGCGTCCGTCGTGCGGGCCACGCTGCCCCTCCTGCGTGCGGGACCCGTATCGAAACACGGCTCCCTGACAGGAGGTTCGGGAACAGGAGGCCCGGGGACAGGGGGTCCGCTCGGCGACCGGGGTGCGGGCGACGGCCAGATCAGGCCTCGGCCTCCGGAGGGCTGTCGTCCTCGTCGGGGGACGGCGGCGGTTCCTCGCCGGAGACGTCCGGCCGCCGCTTCGGGCCGCGGGGGAGCCCGCCGGAGGTGTCCCGCAGTTTCGACGGGTCACCCGGCTCCGCGGCCGGGCCCGCCGCGGGATCCCGGCGCCGCAAGTACCGCTCGAACTCCCGCGCGATGGCGTCGCCCGACGCCTCCGGCAGGTCGGCGGTGTCCCGGGCCTCCTCCAGCGTCTGGACGTACTCCGCCACCTCGCTGTCCTCGGCGGCCAGTTGGTCCACGCCCAGCTGCCAAGCCCGTGCGTCCTCGGGGAGTTCGCCCAGCGGGATCCGGATGTCGATCAGATCCTCCAACCGGTTCAGCAGCGCCAGCGTCGCCTTCGGGTTCGGCGGCTGTGACACGTAGTGCGGCACCGCCGCCCACAGCGACACCGCGGGGACGCCCGCGTGCGTACAGGCCTCCTGGAGCACGCCCACGATCCCGGTCGGGCCCTCGTACTTGGTCTCCTCCAGGTCCATCGTCCGCGCCAGGTCCGCGTCCGAGGTGACTCCGCTCACCGGCACCGGCCGGGTGTGCGGCGTGTCCCCGAGCAACGCCCCGAGGACGACCACCATCTCCACGCCCAGCTCGTGCGCGAAGCCGAGGATCTCGTTGCAGAACGACCGCCACCGCATGGACGGTTCGATCCCGCGCACCAGCACCAGGTCCCGCGGCTTGGCGCCGCCGATCCGGACCACGGACAGCCGCGTCGTCGGCCAGGTGATCTTCCGTACCCCGTTGTCCAGCCACACCGTCGGCCGGTTGACCTGGAAGTCGTAGTAGTCCTCGGCGTCGAGCGCCGCGAACACCTCGCCCTTCCACTCCCGGTCCAGGTGTGCGACCGCACCGGAGGCCGCGTCACCCGCGTCGTTCCAGCCCTCGAACGCGGCCACCATGACCGGGTCGATCAGCTCGGGCACGCCCTCAAGCTCGATCACCCAGGTCTCCTTCCGAAGTTCCCCTTGCGTACACAGGTCAGCCTAAGCCTTGAAGGGACGTCGGCCACAGCCCACGACAGAGGGGCGGTTCCCCTCGGAACCGCCCCTCTTCCCCACCTGCGTGAGCGCTATGCCTTGTGGCTCAGCATCTCCTGGACCCGGGCCCGTACGGCCTCGTCGTCCAGACCGCGGACGGTCACCGTCGTGCGGCGGCGCAGCACGTCGTCGACCGTCTCGGCCCACTCGTTGTCCCGGGCGTAGGCGACCTGCGCCCAGATCTCCGGACCGTCCGGGTGGATGCGCTCGGCCAGCGCCGGGTCCTCGTTCGCTATCCGAGCGATGTCGAAGGCGAGCGAGCCGTAGTGCGAGGCCAGGTGGCGCGCGGTCAGCGGGTCCATCCGCGTGCCGGGCTCGCGGTCCACCAGCAGCCGGTGCGCGACCGCGTTCGGGTTGGCGACTCCGGGCAGCGCGATCCGGCGCACCAGGGACTTCACCGGCTCCATGTCCTCGGTCAGCGGGCTGCCCGGGAGCTTCGCCAGCTTGTCCATGACCACGCGGCCGATGTGGCGGTACGTCGTCCACTTGCCGCCGGCCACCGACAGCATGCCGCCCGCGCCCTCGGAGACCACCGTCTCGCGCTTGGCCTTCTCGACGCCGCCGGGGCCGCCGGGCAGCACCCGCAGGCCCGCGAAGGCGTAGGTCATCAGCGAGCGGTCGAGGTCCGCGTCCTTCACCGAGAAGGCCGCCTCGTCCAGGATCTGCTGGATGTCGGATTCGGTGGCACGCACGTCCGCCGGGTCGCCCTCGTACACCTCGTCGGTGGTGCCGAGGAGGAGCTGGTCCTCCCACGGAAGGGCGAAGGTGATGCGGTACTTGTCGATCGGGGTGGCCATGGCGGCCTTCCACGGCGACTTGCGCTTCATGACGATGTGCGCGCCCTTGGAGAGGCGGATCGACGGCATCGAGTGCTTGTCTTCCATGCGCCGCAGGTGGTCCACCCACGGGCCGGTGGCGTTGAGCACGACGCGCGCGTCGACACCGAACTCGGTGCCGTCGAGGCGGTCCTTGAGCTCGGCACCGCTGACCCGGCCGCGCGTCATGCGCAGGCCGGTGACCTCGGCGTGGTTGAGGACGACCGCGCCCGACTCGACGGCCGCGCGGACCGTCATGACGGCGACCCGGGAGTCGTTCATCTGGTGGTCGTAGTAGACCGCGACGGCCTTGAGGTTGTCCGTCTTCAGGCCGGGGTTGTCGGCGGCGGCACGGGCCGGGGAGATGACCTTGCCCATGCCGTCGCCGAAGGCCGAGAGGGCGGAGTAGGCGAAGACGCCCGCGCCCAGCTTGGCCGCACCCACCGGACCGCCCTTGTAGACCGGCAGGTAGAAGGTGAGCGGGTTGACCAGGTGCGGGGCCACGTCCTTGGCCAGCACCCGGCGCTCGTGGTGGTTCTCTGCGACCAGCTTGACCGCGCCGGTCTGCAGGTAGCGCAAGCCCCCGTGGACGAGCTTGGAGGAGGCGGAGGAGGTGGCGCCGGCGAAGTCGCCGGCGTCCACCATGGCGACCCGCAGACCCGACTGCGCGGCGTGCCAGGCCACCGAGGTGCCCAGGATTCCACCGCCGATGACCAGCAGGTCGTACGTGGCCTTCGCCAGCTGCTCACGGGTCTCGGCGCGGCTCGCGTTCGAACCGGCGGTCGGGTGCGTGCCCAGTGCGGTCACGCTCTGCAGGCTGCTCATATCTCTCTTAGCTCCTCGTCGATAGCGTCAGCTGAGTGAGGTCAGCTGGCGTCTTCGTCGTCGACCCAGCCCATGGACCGCTCGACGGCCTTGAGCCAGCTCTTGTACTCGCGCTCCCGCTGCTCGGCGGGCATCCGCGGGGTCCACTCCGCCGCGCGGCGCCAGTTGGCGCGCAGGGCGTCGGTGTCGGGCCAGAAGCCGACGGCCAGGCCGGCGGCGTAGGCGGCGCCGAGACAGGTGGTCTCGGCGACCATCGGGCGCACCACGGGGGCGTCCAGGAAGTCCGAGAGCGTCTGCATCAGCAGGTTGTTGGAGGTCATGCCGCCGTCGACCTTGAGGGCGGCGAGCTCGACGCCCGAGTCCTTGGTCATGGCGTCGGTGATCTCGCGGGTCTGCCAGGCGGTGGCCTCCAGGACGGCACGGGCGATGTGCGCCTTGGTGACGTACCGGGTGAGGCCGGCGATCACACCGCGGGCGTCGGAGCGCCAGTACGGGGCGAACAGGCCGGAGAAGGCGGGCACGAAGTAGGCGCCGCCGTTGTCCTCGACCGAGGAGGCCAGGGTCTCGATCTCGGCCGCGGACTTGATCAGGCCCATCTGGTCGCGCATCCACTGGACGAGCGAGCCGGTGACGGCGATGGAGCCCTCCAGCGCGTAGACCGGCTTCTGGTCGCCGATCTGGTAGCCGACCGTGGTCAGCAGCCCGCTGTAGGAGTTGATGATCTTGTCGCCGGTGTTCATCAGCATGAACGTTCCGGTGCCGTACGTGGACTTCGCCTCGCCCTCGGCGAAACAGGTCTGGCCGAACAGCGCGGCCTGCTGGTCACCGAGCGCCGAGGCGACCGGGACGCCGGCCAGGACGCCGTCCTTGACGTGGCCGTAGACCTCGGCGGAGGACTTGATCTCCGGGAGGACGTTGAGCGGGACGCCCATGGACTCGGCGATCTTCTCGTCCCAAGCCAGGGTGTGCAGGTTCATCAGCATGGTGCGCGAGGCGTTGGTGACGTCGGTGACGTGCACGCCGCCCTGCGCGCCGCCCGTGAGGTTCCAGATGACCCACGAGTCCATGGTGCCGAAGAGGATGTCGCCGGCCTCGGCGCGCTCGCGCAGCCCCTCGACGTTGTCGAGCATCCAGCGGATCTTCGGGCCGGCGAAGTAGCTCGCCAGGGGCAGGCCGGTCTCGCGGCGGAAGCGGTCCTGGCCGACGTTGCGGCCGAGTTCCTTGCACAGGGCGTCGGTGCGGGTGTCCTGCCAGACCAGCGCGTTGTGGACCGGCTCGCCGGTGTGGCGGTCCCACAGGAGGGTGGTCTCGCGCTGGTTGGTGATGCCGACGGCCTTGACGTCGGCGGAGGTGATCTCGGCCTTGGCGATGGCCCCGGCGACGACCTCCTGGACGTTGGTCCAGATCTCGGCGGCGTCGTGCTCGACCCAGCCCGGCTTCGGGAAGATCTGCTCGTGCTCCTTCTGGTCGACGGCGACGATGCGGCCGTCGCGGTCGAAGACGATGCAGCGGGAGGAGGTGGTGCCCTGGTCGATCGCGGCGATGAAGGGGCCGGTGCTGCTGGTCATGTGGCTGCTCCTGGCAGGTCTATGAGTAGGCGGAATCAGGATGCGGTGCGGATCTTACGAAGCGGGCCGAAACTGATCAGGCGAACGCGATGTTGTACAGACCGCCGGCGATGGCGGCACCGACGAGCGGGCCGACGACCGGGATCCAGGAGTACCCCCAGTCCGAGCCGCCCTTGTTGGGCAGCGGGAGCAGGGCGTGCACGATGCGCGGACCGAGGTCGCGCACCGGGTTGATGGCGTAGCCGGTCGGACCGCCCAGCGAGAGGCCGATGCCGACGACCACGAACGAGGTGATCAGGACGCCGATGACGCCGAGTCCCTTGCCGCCGTCCTGGAGGCCCTGGGTCAGGATGGCCAGGACCAGGACGAACGTACCGATGATCTCGGTGGTGAGGTTCTGGACGACGTTGCGGATCTCGGGGCCGGTGGAGAAGATCCCGAGCACGGGGCCCGCCTGGTCGTGCGGGTGCGGGTCCTCCGGGCCGAGCTTGGCGTCACGGATGTTCTCCGGGTCCGCCAGGTGCACCCGGAACTGGCCGTAGTAGGTGATCCACATCAGGACCGCGCCGAGCATCGCGCCGAGCAGCTGGCCCGCGAAGTAGACCGGTACGTCGCTCCAGTCGCTGTTCTTGATGGCCAGGCCGACGGTGACGGCCGGGTTGAGGTGCGCGCCGGAGAGCGGGGCGGCCACGTATGCGGCGATCAGTACGGCGAAACCCCAGCCGAAGGTGATCGCGAGCCAGCCCGCGTTGCGGGCCTTGGAGCTCTTGAGCGTCAGGGCGGCGCAGACGCCACCGCCGAGCAGTGTGAGCAGGGCGGTACCGATGGTCTCGCCGATGAAGATGTCGGAGCTGGACACCCGCGACTCCTTACGTACGTCCAGGGGTGGGCGGACACCGGGTCCCTCCGGTGGTCCTCGCACTCGGTGAGTGCTGCACCGGTCCTTGGCCTCGTCACACCCTAACGCGTATTGCCGGTAGGTGTTCGACAATGCCGACCGATGAACGGCAGTTTTCCGCCTAGGTGAAGAACGCGTCAAGGGTCGACCAGGTCAAAGAACCGGATCGTTACCACTCGGGACGATCGCCCAAATCAGGCCAGTCGGCGATCAGAAAACGACAAAATCCACCCAAATGGCACACGAGGTGGCCACTGGGTGGATCGGATGGCTCAGGTCAAGCTCAGAACCGGCCCGCGCCGAGATCGCGTGAAACCGACCTTGCGCAATCCCGCACGGAGGCCACCAGGGCCGGACGCGGCTCACCGGACTCGGTGCAGACCCGCTCCACGGCCCCCGCGACGGCCACCGCGCCGACGGGCATCCGGCGCCGGTCGTGGATGGGCGCGGCCACCGAGGCGATGCCGTCCCAGGTCTCCTCGACGTCGGCGGCCCAGCCGCGTGCCCGGGTCAGGCTGAGGATCTCCTCGAAGCCCGCGCCGTCGGTGACCGTACGGGGGGTGAACGCCTCCCGCTCCACCTCCAGCGCCTGCGTGTGCGCGACCGGGTCGTAGGCCGACAGCACCTTGCCCAGGGCCGTGGAGTGCAGCGGCTGCATGGCCCCGACCTCCAGCACCTGGCGGCTGTCGTCGGGCCGGAACACGTGGTGCATGATCAGCACCCCGCTCTGGTGCAGCACCCCCACGTACACGCTCTCGCCGCTCGCCCGGGCCAGGTCGTCCGTCCAGACCAGGGCGCGGGCACGCAGCTCGTGCACGTCCAGGTAGCTGTTGCCCAGGCGCAGCAGCTCCGCGCCCAGCTGGTAGCGGCCGGACGCGGGGTCCTGCTCCACGAAGCCCTCGGCCTGCAGCGTGCGCAGGATCCCGTGCGCCGTGCCCTTGGCCAGGCCGAGGGAGGAGGCCACGTCCGAAAGACCCAGACGGCGCTCCCCGCCCGCCAGGAGTCGCAGCATCGCAGCGGCTCGTTCGAGCGACTGGATGTTCCGTGCCATGGCGCAGCCTCCTGCTGACGTAGTTCGACAATGCTGAACACTATCGGCCGATGCCGACCTTCTGCATGCGTGGGCGCTTTCCGGGGCGGCGCGGCCGGCCCGACCCCGTACGGACCCCCGCGCACAGAATGCAGTCCGCCACGTGGGACAGCCTCACCGGGGCCGGGGCCTCGCGGTTACTCTGGCCGCGTGCACCCTTGACACGGAGGGGTGCAAAGCCGACAGCCGTCGCATTCCAGGGAGCTCGCCCATGGCCTCGTTGCCGAACCCGCCCGCAGACACCCAGACCCGGGCCGATGCCCTCCGAGAGGCGCTGACCACCCGTGTGGTCGTCGCCGACGGAGCCATGGGGACGATGCTGCAGGCGCAGGATCCGTCGATGGAGGACTTTCAGCAGCTGGAGGGCTGTAACGAGGTTCTGAATGTGACGCGTCCGGACATTGTGCGGACGGTGCACGAGGCGTATTTCGCGGTGGGTGTGGACTGCGTCGAGACGAATACGTTCGGGGCGAATTTCGCGGCGCTGGCCGAGTACGACATTGCGGAGCGCAATTTCGAGCTGTCGGAGTCGGGTGCGCGGATCGCGCGTGAGGTCGCGGACGAGTTCACGGTCTCCACCGGGCAGCAGCGGTGGGTGCTGGGTTCGATGGGCCCGGGCACGAAGCTGCCGACGCTGGGTCACATCACGTACGCGAAGATCCGTGATGCTTACCAGGTCAACGCCGAGGGCCTGCTCTCCGGCGGCGCCGACGCGCTGCTGGTGGAGACCACCCAGGACCTCCTGCAGACGAAGTCGTCGGTCATCGGGGCCCGCCGCGCCATGGAGGCGCTCGGCGTCACCGTCCCGCTGATCTGCTCGGTGACGGTGGAGACCACCGGGACGATGCTGCTGGGTTCGGAGATCGGCGCGGCGCTGACGGCGCTGGAGCCGCTGGGCATCGACATGATCGGCCTGAACTGCGCGACGGGTCCGGCGGAGATGAGCGAGCACCTGCGCTATCTGGCGCGCAATGCCCGCATCCCGCTCTCCTGCATGCCCAACGCCGGCCTGCCGGTGCTCACGAAGGACGGGGCGCATTATCCGCTGACCGCTCCCGAGCTCGCCGACGCGCAGGAGACGTTCGTGCGGGAGTACGGGCTGTCGCTGGTGGGCGG